>QHTY01000078.1:1639-3076 GCA_003220985.1 Gemmatimonadota bacterium | reverse complement strand
CCTTCGCTCGCTCGTTGATTACGGGAACGCGCGCATCGCGCTACTCCAGGCGCAAGCAAATCTCGCGACTGCGCAGGCGAATCTGGGGCAGCAGATCGGAGTCGATGGACCGGTCCGGGCGGTGCCGGACACCGCGCTGCCCGCCTTTCCCGACACCACCGCGCTCCGCCAGTTCCTCATGGCCAATGCTCCCCAGGTGCAACAGGCGGATGCGCAGGCGCGGGTGGCCGGAGCCCAGGTGGGCGTGAGTCGCGCCCAGTACTGGCCGAGCCTGACCGCTTCGGTCGGCAGCTCCTACACGGGCTCCGAGGCGCCCTGGACTTCGACGACCAACTACACCAGCGGCTGGAGCGTGCGGTTCGGCGTCAGCTGGACGCTGTTCAACGGATTCTTGCGCGAGAGGTCGTTACGCTCGGCGGGCGTGGCCCGGGATGTGGCAGACGCCAAGGCGGCCGACATGCGTGAACGCCCTCATCACGCAAAACCTCGCGGCACTCTCGACGGCGGTCGAGCAGATCAACATCGCGAAGGACAACCTGGCCGCTGCAACGGAAGATCTGCGCGTGCAGAACGAGCGCTATCGCGTAGGCGCCGCGACGATTCTGGATTTGCTCACCTCCCAGGCCGCCCTGACGCAAGCCGAGGTCAACGTGGTGCAGACGCGCTTTAATTCCCTCATCGCCCGCGCGCAGGTCGAGGCGGTGGTCGGACGGACGCTATGACCCTGGCCCAGGCGATGACCTTCCGCACGGGCGACACCCCGACGCCCGACATCGTGATCCTCACGCACAGTCTCACGCGCGAGTATCAGATGGGCGCCGAGGTCGTGCATGCGCTGCGCGGCGTGGACATTCAGATCAAGAAGAACGAGTTCGTCGCGATCATGGGCCCGTCGGGATCCGGCAAGTCGACGCTGATGAACCTGATCGGCTGCCTCGACACGCCGACGGCCGGCGAGTACTGGCTGAACGGGCAGAAGGTGAGCGATTTAACCGACGACGAGCTCGCCCGCATCCGCAACAAGGAAATCGGGTTCGTCTTTCAGACGTTCAACCTGCTGCCCCGCGCCGACGCGCTGCACAACGTCGAGCTGCCGCTCATCTACGCCGGCATGGCCGCCCGGGAGCGGCGCGAGCGCGCGGCCCACGCGCTGAGCCAGGTGCAGCTGGCCGACCGCATGGATCACCGCCCCAACGAGCTTTCGGGCGGACAACGCCAGCGTGTGGCCATCGCGCGCGCGCTGGTGAACCAGCCCAGCATCCTGCTCGCGGACGAGCCGACCGGCAACCTCGACTCGGCGACGGGAAACGAGATCATGGGGGTTTTCCAGGAGTTGCACCGGACGGGGCAGACCATCGTCCTGGTGACGCACGAACACGACATCGCGGCGAACGCGCGCCGCCAGATTCACCTGCTCGACGGCAAAATTGCGCGGGA
>QHTY01000078.1:0-1612 GCA_003220985.1 Gemmatimonadota bacterium | reverse complement strand
CGGCGCTCGCGCTCTTCGGCATCGCCGGCTGTCACAAAACGCAGACCCCACAGGCCTACGAGGCGGTGGCGGTCCAGCGCCGCAACTTGATCGTATCGGCATCCGCGTCGGGCGCGATCGAGCCGGTGCTCACGGTCGACGTGAAATCAAAGGCGTCGGGTGAGATCATCGGCATGAACGTACAGACCGGCGACGACGTGAAGGAAGATCAGCTGCTCGCCTCGATCGACCCGCGCATCCCGCGCAACAACCTGGCGCAGGCGCAGGCGAATCTGCAGGTGGCGCAAGCGCAGCTGAGCAACGCCAAGGCACAGCTTGCGCGCTCGGACACGCTGTTCAAGGCGCAGGCGATCACGCAGACCGAGTACGACGGTGCCAAGCTGGACTACGCGAACGCGAATGCCGCCGTGATCCGCGCACAGTCCGACCTCGAGAACGCGCGGGACCGCATGAACGACACGAAGCTGCGCGCCCCGCTCGCCGGCACGATCATCACGAAGAACGTCGAGCTCGGCACCGTAATCTCGTCGCCGACGACGGACGTGGGCGGCGGCACGGTGCTGTTCAGGATGGCGAACCTCGACACCGTCCAGATCCGCGCCCTGGTCGACGAGACGGACATCGGCAAGGTGCAGCCGGGCATGCTGTCGACCATCACCGTCGATGCCTATCCCAACCGGCCGTTCGAAGGCAGCGTCCTGAAGATCGAGCCGCAGGCCACGGTGCAGCAGAACGTGACGATGTTCAACGTGCTCGTGCGGATTCCAAACCCCGGTCACCTGCTCAAGCCCGGGATGAACACGGAAGTCGAGATCCATGTCGGCCGCCGCGACAACGCGCTCGCGATTCCGAACGCCGCGCTGCGCACGCAGCGCGACGTCGCGTCGGCCGCGCAGGTGCTCGGGCTCGATCCCAACGCCGTGGAGCAACAGCTGGCGGCAGCGCGCCAGCAGCAGACGCCCGCGAACCGCGACAGCGCTTCGCTCGGCGGTGGCGTGGTCCGGGACTCGGCCGCTAAGGCGGCCGCGGCGGGGGCGGGGGCGGGGGCGGGGGGCAGAAACACGATGACGACGCCGGACGGGCGCACGATCGAGCTGCCGCCGGGCGTCACCGAAGCGCAGGTCCGCTCGGCATTCCAGAAGCGGATGTCGGGCCAGGAGCTGACGCCGGCCGAGCAAAACGCCATGGCCACGATGCGGGCCGCGTTCCAACGGATGGGCGGTGGGGGCGGCGGGCAAGGCTTCCGGCGCAACCAGGGCGAGCCGTCCAGTTACATCGTGTTCACGTTGAAGAACGGCAAGCCGACGCCGGTGCAGATCCGCACCGGGTTGACCGACCTCGACTACGTCGAGGTGCTTGGCGGGTTGACCGAGCAAGACACGGTGCTGGTGCTGCCCAGCGCGTCGCTGATCAATTCGCAGCGCGACATGCAGCAGCGGATGCGGAGCGTTGGTGGCTTGCCGGGCGTGCAGCAACAGCAGCCCGCCACGCCGCCGCGGCAGGCGACGCCGGCGAGGCCGTAGCATGCTGCTCGGCGAAATCTTCCAGGTCGCGCTCCAGGCGATCCGCGCCAACAAGCTGCGGTCGTTCCTGACGATGCTGGGCATCATCA
>QHTY01000077.1 GCA_003220985.1 Gemmatimonadota bacterium | reverse complement strand
GCTGCAACTGAACCACATCTGGCTGCAGAACTACATCACGGACGCGAGCGCTGGAAACGTGTGGTTCGACGATGTCGTCGTGGCCCAGACTCGGATCGGCTGCCTGCGTTGATCGTCACGACTCGATGATTCCAAGCGACGGCGTGCGTTCCCAGCTGCCTCGCGTGAAGTCGGGGATATCCTGCGGCTTGCCGCGACCTGCAACTGACCGCTCCGTCAGCTCCACAATGACACTCCACGCCGCGGCGTCGTAGACGTTCTGGTCGGTCGGCTGGCCTCGGCGCAAGCATTCGATCAGCCGCCAATCCTCGAGGAAATCCATGCCGCCGTGGCCGCCCGTGGCGTGTTGCACGCGCTCGGACTTCCAGAGCGGATGCTCGAACTCCGTGAAGTACCGGTCGAGCGGCTCCCACTCATCCTCGGGACTCCGGCCTTCGACGTAAATCCGGTCGGGCCATCCTTGAATGATCCCCTTGGTGCCTTGCACCAGGTTGATGCGGCTGTAGGGCCGGGCGTTGTTGGTGTTGTGGCTGAGAAAGATCGTCTGGCCCTTGACGGTGCGGATGAGCGTCGTGTTGACGTCGCCCAGCTTGTACGCTTCGTGGCGCCGCGGATCCGCGTCGGCGAAATGCTCGGCGGCGTACTGTTCCAGGCCGCGGTGGTTCGAGCTGATCGACACGAGAAAGTCGAACCGGTTGCCGCGATTGATGTCCATGCACTGGGCGATGGGCCCGAGGCCGTGCGTGGGGTAGAGATTGCCGTCGTGGGCCTGCGACCAGGCGCGCCGCCACAAACCCTCTCCTTCTTTCGCGAACTTGATGCTCCGCAGGTCGTGCAGGTACCCGCACTCGCCGTGCAGCACTTCGCCGAGCACGCCCTTGCGCACCAGGTTCAGGGCCAGCATTTCACGGCGATCGTAGCAGCAATTCTCCATCATGAGGCAATGCTTCTTCAGCCGCTCCGCGGTTTCGACGAGCTGCCAGCAGTCGTCCACGCTCATCGCCGCGGGCACTTCGGTGGCCGCGTGTTTGCCGTTCTTCATCGCGGCGAGCAGCACCGGCACGTGCCACTCCCACGGCGTCGCCGTGTACACGAGGTCGAGATCCTGCTCGGCGCACATGCGCTCGAAGTCGCGCGGCCCGCGCGAGTAGCCGGTGGGTTTCGGTTGGTCCGCCGCCACGGCCATGTCCTGCGCGCGCGCGACCTTCCAGTCGACGATGTCGCAGATGGCTTTGAGCTCGACGCCTTCGATCTTGAGCAGGTTGGCGACGTGCACGCTCCCCATTCCGCCCACCCCCACGAAGCCGATGCGCACGCGCTCGAGCGGTGGTGCAGCGAACAGCGTGCCGGGGCCGGGCGCTGGTTTCTGGGCAGGCGATATGTCGGGCGTCAACGCCATGCCGAGTCCGATGGCAGCCGTGGTTTGGAGGAACTCGCGGCGGGTGGGGTCGTTCATGCGCACTCCTGGAAGCCGATGGTTGCCGGTTTGTCGTCCGCACCGCAAACTGTTGCGCAGTGACCCGTCGCACTAGAGGCCCCTGCGGCCTTGTTTTCGTCCTCGCGTTGCTCGTTGCGAGTCCCCTGTCCGCGACCCAGGCGGCGGGGGCGGCGGGGGCGGCGGGGGCGGCGGGGGCGGCCTCCGATTCTCTCACACCCGGTCGCGCGCGCACGTCGTCGCCTCGCCGCCGACCATCGATGGGCGTCTGACTGAACCCGTCTGGCAGACGGTCGAGCCAATCACCGGCTTCGTGCAACGCGAGCTGCATGAAGGTCAGCCGGTCACCGAACGAACTGAAGTGCGTATCATCACCGACGGTGAGGCCCTCTACGTCGGCGCCTGGCTCTACGACTCGGAGCATGACGGCATTGTCCCCGGCGAAAAGGTGCGCGACGGCGACATCTCGAAGAGCGACTACTTCGGCATCCTCCTCGATACCTACCACGACCGGCAAAACGGCTTCGTGTTCACCACCACGCCGGCGGCCATCGAGTACGACGCACAGGTTGTGAATGAAGGAGAAGGCGGTGGCATCCAACTGCCTGGCCAGACGCGGGCTATGGCGGGCTCCCTTGGGGGCTTCAACCTCAACTGGGACGGCACGTGGACCGTCGCGACGTCGGCCGACTCCGCCGGGTGGTACGCCGAGTTCCGGATTCCGTTCACGACATTGCGCTACGGGGCGGGGGACGTGCAGACGTGGGGACTCAACCTCGTGCGCAGCATCCGCCGCAAGAATGAAGAGTCGTTCTGGTCCTTCGTGCCGCGGCAGTTCAGCCTCATGAAGGTCTCTCATGCCGGCACGCTGCAGGGGATCCAGGTACCCTCGCGGCGAGTGTTGACCGTGACGCCGTACGCGCTCACGGGCGTGGAACGCAACTTTGCCGTCGATCCCGAAGCGCGCGAGCGTGGCGACGTCGGCGGCGAGCTCAAGTACGGCGTCACGCCGAGTCTGACGCTCGACCTCACGTACAACACCGACTTCGCGCAGGTCGAGGTCGACGAACAGCGTACGAACTTGACGCGCTTTCCATTGTTCTTCCCGGAGAAGCGGCCGTTCTTCCTCGAGAATGCCGGCGTTTTCTCCGCCGGCACGCCGCAGGCGGTCGACCTGTTTTTCACCCGTCGCATCGGCATTGACACGCTCGGCCAGCCGGTCACCATCGTGGGTGGAGGACGGCTCAGTGGACGGGTCGGGCAATTTACAGTCGGTGGTTTGGAGATCTTCACGGAGCACCAGGGCTACTCGATGTTGCGACTGCAGCACGAGCTTGCCGCCCGCTCGCGCATTGGCGCGATCGCCGTGCAGCGACTGGCGACAGGTAACAGCGGCGATTGGAACCGCGTGTACGGCGTCGACGGCCGGCTCGGCATCCACGACGCCTGGACGATCGACTGGTGGGGCGCGAGGTCGGCCGTGCCCGGGCCCGACGGCGATGCATCCGCATTCAGCGCGCGCCTCGGCCAGGAGACCGGATCCTGGACCAATGTCGCGCGCATCATCCAGGTCGGGAGCGGCTTCGATCCGCAGGTCGGATTCCTCAACCGCCGCGGCGGCTATCGCTATTACGAGGCGGGCGTCCAGTGGAAGAAACGGCTCCCGAGTATCCCGATCGTCAAACAGTGGATTCCCCACGTGAACTACCGCGGGTACTACGGCCTGGACGGGGTCTGGCAGGAAGGCCGCATCCACTTCGATCTGACGGAGGTGGAGCTCGCGAATGGCGGTCGGTTTGGTCCCGAGTTCAACGTCGAGCACCAGGGACTGCAGCAACCGTTCGCGATCGCCCGCACGGTCACGCTGCCGGTCGGCTCGTACGATTATTCGTCGTTCGGCTTCGACCTGACGACGAACCCGAGCGCGCCGCTGTCGCTCGATCTGCGCCTCGACATCGGCGGGTTCTACAACGGAACACGTCGTGGGGGTGGCGCGACGGTGGCCCTGCGCCGCGGGAGCTCCCTCACGACGTCGGTGCGCGTCGAGTACAACGACGTGCGTCTGGACCAGGGCAACTTCACCCGCGTCCTAATCGCTCCGCGCGTTGCGTACTTCTTTACGCCGCGAATCATGCTCCAAACACTGGTGCAATACAGCAATCAGGCCCACGCGTGGACGGCCAACGCGCGGTTCGGCTGGCTCAGCACGGCGGGCACCGGATTGTTCGTCGTCTTTAATGAAGGACAGGAGGCCGACGGCTTCTTCCGGTGGAATCGGCCGCAGGCGAGATCATTGATTGTGAAGTACACGCGGCAGTTTGGACGGAGCGGTTAAAGTCCCGGCTGAGCTTTCGGATTCCACAGAGGGTGAAACTTCGGGTAGGGACCGGCGGTGATCGGATGGGCATCGGTGCCGTCGTGCTTCATCACCCACAGCTGCTGGCTTGACGCACGCCGCGCGAAGTACACGATGCGCTTGCCATCCGCTGACCACGTACCGTCACCGGCGGCATCGAAGAACTCGGTGAGTGGTGTGAGGCCAGTGCCATCCCAATTCACTCGTTCCAGGCGGTACTCGGGGTTATTGGGGACTCCAATCGCGGTCCCGATCACGAGCTGCGAACCGTCGGGCGACCACGCAGCGCTGTACGATACCTCATCGGGCGTGAGTCTCACTGGGGTGCCGCTCGGGAGTGGCGCTACCCAGAACGCTTGACCGCCGGCGAAGCTCTCAAATGCAAGACGGGTTCCATCCGGAGATGCGTCCGCGTTCTGCCCACCCACGGACGAGAGTACTTTTCGCAGTCCGGTCCCGTCCGATGCCACCGCGCACAAATCCCAAGAGGCGCCAAACCGGTCGCAGCTGAACACGATCGTGTCGCCCCCCGCCCATGTTGCGTCGAAATCCATGTGCCCGAGGTCCAACAGCGCATGCTCCCCGGTCCCATCAGTGTTGACGATGTAAAGTGAAGCTTGAACCGACGTGGGAGTGTTGACGCGCTGGAATACGATGGATTTTCCGTCTGGCGAGACACTCGGCAGTTGGTCGTCCCACGGGTCGGTCGTCAGACGCTGGAGATCGGTTCCATCGATTTTAATGCTGTACAAATCGCCGGCGGTCGAGAAGCCGTTGGGACGGCTTTCGAAGATCACGCGCGTGCCATCCCGTGTCCAATCCCGCAAAGATTCCGTGCCGGGTCCGAACGTCAGTTGCGTTGTCCTTCCATCTTCACCGAGGTAAAAGATCTTGTAGCCATTGCCCCCATCGGTTCCGTTGTAGGCAATGCCGCCAAAACAGGTGGCTAAGAGTTGTACGGAGCTTGTTTGCTGTGAGGCGATGATCACGCTCTGCGTATTGGTGTATGCGGTGTAGCACTGCGGGGCGACGTCATCGAGGCGCAGCGTGTGCATGCCCGGTGGAAGACCGTCGACCGTTGCCGCCCCATTTGGCACGATGTGGACAGCGGGTAAGGTGCCAACGGTGAGGGAAAAGCCGTCGGCATCGGTGCCATTGCCGGTTACGTTCACAACGACGGAGAGCGAACCGGGCGGCGGTGGCGGTGGCGGCGGAGGGTTTACAATTCTCTCCGTCGCGCACGCCGTTAGGAGGGTCGCAATGCTGGAAAGCGTAACCGGTGACCGGCCCAACATGACCATAACGATAGTGCAGGCACGCCAAAGGTGAAGGCCAGCTGAGCCACAACACACCAGGTCTCCGCTGCTCCGGGCCTACGCCCGGTACGCCCGAATCCGCTCACCCGGTCCCGCGGCACGCGCCTGGATGAGCGCCGCTCCCGCGTGCTCGATCAGACTCAGGGGCTCGATGGGCGTCTCATGCACGTTGGCCGCGGCGTCGTAGCCGGCGTGGACCAGTAGCGGCGGCACGCCGGCGGGCCGTGGTCCGGCCGACTCGATCACTCGCGACAGCCGCCGCGCCATGCTCAGAGCATGCTCGGGCGGCGTGGCAGGTGCGAGCACCGCGAAGGCTCCTTGTGTGAGATTCCCGATCGCGTCGGATGCGCGTGCGCTCGCTTGCAGGACGGTGGCGGCGTAAGCGACGGCGCCGGGCGCGTCCTTGGGTGCTGGCTCGATGCCGAGCGCCACACAGGCGAGGGACGAACGGCGCCGGAGCGCGTCCGCGGCGAGCTCGCGGGCGCGTCGCTCGAGCCCGCGACGCGTGTACAGCCCGGTCGCCGGATCCACGGGGCTGTGCTCGAGCGCGCGCTCCAGGTCGAGCTTGAGGCGGGCCATCGCGTCGAGCTTCAACGTCAGCTCCTCGGGATTCAGCACGATGCTCAAGTAATCCCAGGCGCCCGCCTCGAGCGCGGCGTGGCGGTGCCCGTCCGTCGCCGACAGCGACGTGATCATCATGACGGGCATGTCCCACGCCGCGCGATTCTGACGCAGTGTGCGGCACACGCGCATCGCGTCGAGATCCGGGAGGTCCATATCCAGCACGACGATGTCCGGACGCACCGCCGGCGCCCGCTCCAGGAGTTCACGCCCGCTCGACGCGAACTGCACCCGATAGCCCTGCGGCTTGAGGAGACTGGCAAGCGCCTGGCTGAGCCATGTGCCGGCCACGGTGGCCGCGAGCACCACGGGAGGACGGGAGAAGGGCGTGCGAGGAGCCATGATCGGCAATGTGGCATTGGGGCCACACCGCGAGAAATCGGGTAAAGCACTGGGCCAACTCGGGGAAGACCCTGGGTACGGCGTAATGCAACTTGGCTCACGGGGCAGCGCTAAGTCCTCAGTTCCAGGACGCCAGTCTCGGCCGCTCCAGGCCCGGACTCCGCGAACACTCGCGCGTCGCCTGCTATTTCGCGAACAATGCTCTCCGCTTCACTTGTCGCGAAGATCGCGACCGTCCCGCCGCTGCCGCCGCCGGTGATCTTCGCGCCGAACACGCCGTGGCGAGGACCCTTCGCGGCGACGAGCTCCACGAGACGATCCGTCGCGTCGCTGCCCAACCCGCAGGCCCCATAACTCTGGTGGGACCCATACATGAGGCGTCCCATCTCCTCCGCCGCGCTCGGCTCTTTGCCGAGTTGGCCGAGCAGTTCGGCAAAGCGGTCCACGCGCCGCTGTTCGTCGACGGGATGCTGTGTTGCGCGACGCACCGGATAGCGCCGCTCAGGGAGCACGGCGGTCGCCGTATCGCTGATGCCGCCATAGGAAGCGAGGAACTCGGCGCCTGACATCTCTTCCGGCAGGCACCGAGCGAACCGCGCGAACTCCGCCGGCGAAAGGTTCGTGAGATAGCCACCGCGCCACCCAGCCTCGGCGGTGATGATCCGATGTCCCATGAACGCCGCGGTGCGCACCGTCCCGTAGTCCGCACCCGAGACCGCATGTTTCACACCGGAATCGATACCGTAGAATCGGAAGCCTGCGGGGATATCGTTGTAGCCTTCGATCGTGCCGGGCTGGCACAACAGCCGCAGCAGCCGATCCTGTTTGCCGCAGGCGCTGGTCATCTGGTCCATGATCCCGCATGGCGCGCCGACCACGTGGTTCTCCACGGTCTGACACACGATCGCCAACTCTGTGGCACTGATCGCGATTCCGGCACACGCCGCGACCGCCGCGCCAACGGCGACTTCGAGCGCCGCCGACGAGGCAAGCCCGCTTCCTTCTGGGACTGTGGAATCGATGAGGACGCGGAGTCCCGCAGTTGTAGTGCGGCGCGAGAGCAAGGCTTGTACGACGCCCGTCACGTAGCTCGCCCACCGATCGGTTTCGTGGTCGCGAAACCAAGTCGCCAGATCAAGGGGCGCGGCGAGCGGAAGCTCACTGCTGAAGAGATCCCACCGCTCCGCACGCCGAGTCGCAATGTCGCAGTGTGGCGTCTGCTGGTCAGGGGCTTGTACCAACGCGACCGTCGAGCAGGCGAGCGGCAGCTCGAGGACGCGCGCGCCACTGTAGTCCGCGATCCCGCCCATGACGTCGAGTCGCCCCGGCGCCCGGGCTATGTATACCGGAAGATCGGGCGAGAAGAATGTCCTGAGCCGGGGATCCGGCTCGCGTGGCAGGGCCCGGAGGCGATCCAGGGCAGGCTGAAACCAAGCGAGATCGGTCGTTCCGGAGACGTCACGGAGGCGACGCAGCGGGATCATGGCCCCAAGCCACGGCGCCGCAGCGCGCCTTGCAGCACCGGCTCGATCGCGCGGCGCAGCGCTTCGTTCGCGTAGCCGACCCAAGCCACGTCGGTGGTCAAGTCGAGCGGCGCGTCCAGCGCTGCTCCGGAGGGATCGGTAATGATCACACCCGCTTCGCACGCGATCAGCGCGGTACAGAGATCATAGGGGTGACAGCACAGGGGAGGGCTCGCCGACTTCACCAGCGGACGCAGGTCGGCGATAAACCGATCGTGACCAGCCATCAGCTCGTACAGCTCGCCGCCCGTTGAGGCATACTGATCCTCGAAACACGCGGCCCGACGCGGCTCGGGTTTCACCAGCGCCTGAACGACTTCGTCGTCAATTGCGCCCAGGGTCTCCCGCGCGCCGGGGAAGAAGCGCACGATCGTAGCGAAGCCGTGTGCGATGGTGGCGGCCTGCGAGCGTCGGAGCGTGAGGGACTCGGTCGCGCCCAAGATGCGATTGTGGCGTCGCGCCTCCATGCCCTTGCCGCGGAACGCCCACAGCTGATCGGACAGGTGTTGCTTCAGCGGCGGGATCTCGGTTTGCACGGCGAGCACGATGTCGGAGAGGCGCGTCGCGGGCCCTCTGTTCGGCGCGACACCGGTGAGGACCCACGCGCTGCGTTTCTGATACATGAGGCCACGTGTGCCATCGAGTGGATCGACCAACAATCGCCAGCGGCAATCCTGCTCTCGGGCGCCGCGCGGAAACACGAGAAGCTCGGCGAGCCCTTCCGCGATGAGGCAAACGGGCTCGTCACCCGGGAGGGTTGCGAGCCCGCGCACGAGCGCTTCTTCGCCCACGCGATCGATGGCGTAGATCGTATCGCCTTCGTCGCCCGCAGGTTGCGCAAGCTGCTCCGTCGCCTGCCGCGCGCACGCGTCCACGACGGCGTCCCGGATCGCGGCATGTAACGACTGGATTGGTTCCAGCAGACGTTCTGCGCCCGTCATTTCAGCTCCCATCGCCGCCCCTTCGCCGCCGGTTCATCGCGCCGCCGCTTCATCTCGCCGCCGCTTCATCTCGCCGCCGCCTCATCGCGCCGCCGCCTCATCGCGCCGCCCTTCGCCGCCGTTTGTATAGTGGACGCTCGAGACCGCCTGCAGCTCGGCGGCTTTCTCTTCGGGCGCCGTGTCGTTCAGAAAATTCCCGCCCCCGATTTCTGGGCCGGCGAGATACTTGAGAAGGCCGGGTTTGCGCAAAGGCGGGTGGATCTCGATGTGAAAATGGAAACCGGGATACGCCCTGTCCGTGGGCGCCTGGTGCAGTACCATCACATAGGGAAACGACATCCGCCAGAGGTTGTCGAGCCGGATCAGCGTCTCGCGCAAGTCGATCGCAAAGTCGCTCAGCTCGGAGGCGCTGAGATGCGCGAGGCTTGCGCGTGTCTCGCGCGGCGCGACGTACGTCTCGTACGGGTAGCGTGCGAAGTACGGAATAAATGCTAGCGCCATCTCCCGCCGCGCTATCAGCCGTCTGCCGTCTGCTTCCTCG
>QHTY01000076.1:8333-8886 GCA_003220985.1 Gemmatimonadota bacterium | reverse complement strand
CCCCGGACCGCGATCCCGCCGAGCTTACACGTTCGGTCTACGACTCGGTGCGTCATGGATACCCGCGCGTCAAAATCAAGGTGGCGCCCGGGTGGGACGCGGTCGCGGTCCAGGCCGCTCGTAAGGGGCTCGAGGGCAGCGACCTCCCGCTCACAGTAGACGCGAACGGCGCCTACGAGTGGCCGCGCGACGAAACAGCGCTGAGAGCGCTCGACGATGCAGGATTGCTCTACATCGAGCAGCCACTCCATCCCGACGAGCTCGTGGGGCATGCACGCTTGGCTGAGAAACTGCGGACGCCGATTTGCCTGGATGAGACGTTGCGCGACGCGCGCGCGGCCCGTCAGGTGATGGAGCTGAACGGGCCCAAGGTGTGGAACATCAAGGTGCATCGCGTCGGTGGACTGACCGAGGTCTGCCGCCTCTACCGCCTCGCCGCGGAGTACGGAGCGAAGCTGTGGGCGGGGACGATGCCGGAGTCTGGAATCGGATCCCAGGCGGCGCTCGCCGCGGCGTCCCTGCCGCTATTCGTCTACCCGTCCGACTTGGAGCC
>QHTY01000076.1:332-8213 GCA_003220985.1 Gemmatimonadota bacterium | reverse complement strand
GAACAAGCCGAGCACGGACTACTGGGCCAACCACCTCTACATGAGCCCGCGCCAACGCCCCAAACCGGATCAGCCGGCGCGGGATCTGTCGCCCCGCGCGGCCCAACGTTTCAAGAAAGCCCGCGAAGAGCTCCGCAGTCTGCGCCACGTCACCGAACAAGTCGTCTATCTGGGCACGACGTGGAAATGGGTGTGGATGTACGAAGTGGGAGGCCGCAAACTGGGCTATCTGCACCCCATGCAGTCCGGTGTGAGCGGTACATTCGTTCTGTCGGCGCCCGAGGAGCAGGAAATCAGCGCGACGAATGGATTACCGCGCGTCATCAAATGCAGTCCGGCGTGAGCGGCACGTTCGTGTTGTCCGGACTCGAGGAGCAGGAAATCAGCGCGACGAACGGATTGCCGCGCGTCATCAAACAGGCGGTGCGTGACGGAACGCTGTCGCACGGCGTGCGCCATTGCTGGATGGAATTCGACGATCTCGACGCCGTCCACGCGTTTGTCGACGTCGTGCGATTGAAATACCAACTACTGGCGCGCCCGGAGTAGCCGTTGTTACATTCGTGAGCCTTCGGGCTTAACCACTGATCAGCCCTAGAGGGAATCTGCGTTCAGCTGCGGTCGTGGTGTTGATCCTCGCCCTCCCGCCTGCGGCCCTAAACGGCCAACAGGCTCAACCCGCTTCCTCGCGTTACACAGCACCCGTCATCACCGATACCAGCAGCCTGAAGGGGCCGCGCCAGCCGATCTTCTTTCGCCACGACGTCCATACCGGGCAAGATCAGATCCCGTGTATGTACTGTCACTACTCGGCCGCCATCTCCAGCGAGCCGGGGATTCCGGCGCTGCAGACTTGCATGGGCTGCCATCAGTTGATCGGCGGAGGCCCGCCCTCCCATCAGGCGGAGATCAAGAAGGTGCGGGATGCCTGGCGCGAGCGAAAAGCGCCGGAATGGATTCGGATCCACGCCCTCCCCGGCTTCGTCCGTTTCCCGCACATGCGGCATATCAAGGCGCTGGGCACCCAGGCGTGCGTGACATGTCACGGGGACGTCCAAAAGATGGCGCAGGTATCCCAGGTTTCGACGCTGCGCATGGGTTGGTGCGTGCGCTGCCACGTCAAGAACAACGTGACCCGCGACTGCAGCGTGTGCCACTACTGACATGAGTAACTCAGTCGATCGCCGCCGCTTTCTGAAAGTTCTCGGCGTCACTGGGGCGGGAGCCGCCGCGGTGTCCGCCTGCGGCATCGGCCCGGAGCCGACCGAGCGGTTGATCCCCTATCTGATTCAGCCCGAAGACCAGATTCCGGGGACTGCCACGTACTACGCCACGACGTGCCGGGAATGCGCGGCGGGCTGCGGCGTCCGCGTGCGCGTGCGCGAGGGCCGCGCGGTCAAGCTCGAGGGCAATCCCGACTCCCCCATCAATCGCGGCAGGTTGTGCGCGCGCGGACAAGCCGCGCTGCAGGGGCTGTACAATCCCGATCGCATCGCGCATCCGATGGTGCGTAACGCGCGCGGCGCCTTCGAAGACATCGATTGGGACGGCGCGATTCAGCGGCTCGCGACCAAGGTGCGCGAGGCGCAGGGCAAGGGGATCGTGTTCCTGACCGGCGCCGAGCAGTCGTCGTTCGGCGATCTCGTCGCTGAGTGGATGAAGCAGGTGGGTGGCCGCCACCTGAGCTACGAGCCGTTCGGCTTCGAAGCGCTGCGTGCCGGCAACCGGATGGCGTTCGGCACGGTGACGTTGCCGACCTACGACTTCGCGAACGCGAAGTACATCCTGTCCTTCGGCGCCGACTTCCTCGACACGTGGCTCTCCCCGGTGGAATTCCAAAACGGCTTCTCGCGCGCGCACGCGTTCGATGCCGGTCGGCCCGCATCGATGTCCAAGTTCGTATACGTGGCCCCTAGGCTGTCGCTCACTGGGATGAACGCGGACGAATGGATTGCCGCACGCCCTGGAACCGAGGGGATGCTGGCGCTCGCGCTCGCGCAAGTCATCGTCACGCAGCACCTGGCGCGGCTGCCTGCCCCCCCCGACACCAGCCGGCTCAGCGCGCTGCTCGCCGGCTATGCCCCTCGCGCCGTCGCGGCGACGATCGGCATCGACGAAGCGATGATTGTGCGTCTCGCGAGAGAGTTCGCGAGCTCGGGTGGTGGGCTTGCGGTTGCAGGCGGCATGGCCACACAGGGTCCCAACGCCGCGCAGATCGTCGCCGCCGTCAACGTCTTGAACTACGCCGCTGGAGTGGTGGGCACGCTCGTGAAGTTCGGCGCGGACCTCGCGGTCGGATCAACGAATACGTTCGCCGATCTCGCAACGCTGATGGCGGATATGACGGCGGGGAAAGTGGCGCTGGTGTTCGTGCACGGCACGAATCCGGCACACTCCGTTCCGGGCGCGTTCCCGCAGGCGCTCAGCAAGGTTGCCTATAAAGTCAGCTTCGCGTCCTACATGGATGAGACGGCCGCTGCCTGTGACCTGATCCTGCCCGATCATCATCCGCTGGAGCAATGGGGGGACAGCCGGCCGCGCGCTGGGATCACGGCGCTGCAGCAGCCCATCGTGCAGCCTGTCTTCGACACGCGGCCGACAGGCGACGTGGTTCTCAAACTCTCGGGCAAGCCCGGCACCTTCCAGGACTATCTCCAGGCCAGGTGGCGCACGCGGCACACGACGAATTTCGATCAGTACTGGATGGAGTCGCTGGAAAAGGGCGGGATCTACGCCGAGGCACCTACGCGGCCGGTGCGGTTGGCGGTGGATGTGTCGAGGATCAGTCCGGCTCCTCCGGCCCCGGCCACCGCCGCCGATCAGAACCAGGACGTCATCGTCTTCCCGCACTCGATCCTCCACGACGGGCGCGGGGCCAACAAACCCTGGCTGCAGGAACTTCCGGATCCGGTTTCGAAGATCGCCTGGCACAGCTGGGTCGAAGTACATCCCGACACGGCGGCGAAATGGGGTCTCGCGACCGGTGACTTCCTGTTGCTCAAATCCTCCTTTGGCGCGCAGAAATTCCCTGCGTGGATCACGCGCTCGGTGCGTGCCGATGTGCTCGCGGTGCCGACCGGGCAAGGCCACACGGCCTACGGACGGTACGCCAAAGACCGGTCGGCGAACGCGTTCGAGCTGCTCGGCGCGCAGGCGAACGACTACGGCGGTCGCACCTTTACCGTGCGGGCTAGCGCGACGAAGACCGGTGACCATCGCAAGATCGTTTCCACGGAGGGCGGGCCACGCGAGCTAGGGTTAGGGACCACGGAGGTCCTGCCGCTCGCGCGTGCCAAGGCGCTCCATCCGGGCGACCATCCGTTCCACTACGAAGAGACCCCCGAGTACGCCAAGGACGCCGTCGAGTGGTGGGGTGAGCGCCAGCACGAAAAAGCCTCGCTCGGAAACTACCGCGGCGAGCATCCCCGCTGGGGTCTCGCGATCGACCTGGCGAAGTGCACGGGGTGCGGCGCATGCGTGACCGCGTGCTACGCGGAAAACAACATCGCGACCGTGGGTGAAGAGCTCATGCAGCGCGGTCGCGAGATGGCGTGGCTCAGACTCGAGCGGTATTGGCGCACCGACGAGGGCGGCAGCCCACATGGTGCGGTCAACCAGCCGATGTTGTGCCAGCAGTGCGGCAACGCGCCCTGCGAGCCGGTCTGCCCCGTGTACGCCGCGTATCACACGCCCGACGGTCTCAACGCGCAGGTTTACAACCGCTGCGTCGGCACACGCTACTGCTCGAATAATTGCCCGTACAAGGTCCGGTTCTTCAACTGGCACAACTACGCCGAGCGAGACGGGCAGTACGAGGCCTTCCCCGATCCGCTATCCATGCTCCTCAATCCCGACGTCACCGTCCGGGAGAAGGGTGTGATGGAGAAGTGCACGTTCTGTGTCCAGCGGATTCGCGGCGCGCAGAATCAGGCGCGGCTCGAGAATCGGAACGTGCGCGACGGCGACATCGTCACCGCATGCCAGCAGACCTGCCCCTCGGACGCGATCGTGTTCGGCGACTTGAACGGCCGGAACTCCCGCGTGTTCGAGCTCGCCGGCAATCCCCGCGGGTACCACGTGCTCGCCGGCCTGAATACGAAGCCGGCCATCACGTATCTCGCGCGCGTCGTTGCGGAAGCGAGTCCCAGCCGTGGCTGAGCAGCACGGCTCGCCCTCGCGCCTGACCTACGATTACGTCACGCGCACCATCGCGCGGACGTTGGGCTCGCCCTCGCGGGGCTATTTCGTCCTGCTCGGCGCGGCGGTGGCGCTGCTCGCCATCGGGATCACCACCCTGGTGCTCCTGATCCGTTATGGCTTGGGTCTCGCCGGATACTCGCACCCGGTCTACTGGGCCGTCTACATCACCTGCTTCGTCTTCTGGGTCGGTATCGCGCACTCGGGGACGCTGATCTCGGCGATCCTGTTCCTGTTCCGCTCGGGGTGGCGCACCGCCGTGTATCGCACAGCCGAAGCGATGACGGTGTTTGCCGTCATGACCGCCGGCCTCTTTCCGCTGATTCACATCGGGCGGCAGTGGTACTTCTACTGGCTGATTCCGTACCCCAACGAGCGCGGGCTCTGGCCGAATTTCAAATCGCCGCTGATCTGGGACGAGTTCGCGATCGGGACGTATTTCACCGTCTCGACCGTGTTCCTCATCATGGGTCTGATTCCCGACATTGCCGCCGTGCGCGATCTCGCGACGGGGTGGCGCAAGAAGCTGTACCAGCTATGCTCGGTGGGCTGGCGCGGCACCAACGAGCAGTGGCGGCACTTCACGCGCGGCTACCTGTATCTGGCCGCGCTCGCCACGCCGCTCGTGCTGTCGGTGCACAGCGTCGTGTCGTGGGACTTCGCGATGGCGATCGTACCGGGCTGGCACGCGACGTTGTTCGCGCCCTACTTCGTGGCCGGCGCGATCTACTCGGGCTGCGGCATGGTGATCACGCTGCTCACGCCGATTCGCAAGCTGTTCGGCCTCGAAGAGCTGATCACCGTCAAGCATTTCGAAAACCTCGCCAAGCTCTGCCTGCTGACCGGCTCGATCGTCTCCTTCTCATACCTGACCGAGAACTTCGTCGCCTGGTTCAGCGGCAATCCGCACGAGCGCGCGGCGTTCTGGTATCGCGCCTTCGGGCCCTACTGGTGGGCGAGCTGGACGATGAACATCTGCAACGGCTTGCTCCCCTGGCTGCTCTGGTCCAAGAAGGTCCGCACGAACATCACGGCCTTATTCGTGATTTCGATCTTCGTCAACATCGGGATGTGGTTCGAGCGCTACGTCATCATTGTCGTGTCGCTCGCGGGCGAGCCCTACACGACGTGGACGAACGCGGTCTATAACCCGACCTGGGCGGACTGGGGCATCATGGCCGGTAGCTTCGGCTGGTTCTTCATGTGGTTCCTACTCTTCGTGAAGAATTTTCCGGCGGTGTCGATCAGTGAGGTGAAGGAAGTGCTTGCGCCGCCGCGCAGCACAATGTCGAAGGTGCGCGCATGATGCCGCTGCCCAAGCCGCTCCAGGAGATCTTCCATCCGCCACCAACCCCCGGCGTCCTCGGTGTCTTTCAGTATCTCGACGCGACGCTCGACGCCATCAAGAAGCTGCGCGCGGCAGGGCACACCGATTTCACCGTCTATTCGCCCATCCCCCGCCACGAGATCGAGGACGTGCTGGGCCAGCCGGTGAGCCCCGTGCGGATGTTCACGCTGATCGGCGGGATTGCGGGCTGTGCGGTCGGGGCCTGGCTCACGCTGTGGATGTCGTACGACTGGCCGATCGTGCTCGGCGGCAAGCCGGTCGGCTCGGTGCCGCCGTATGTCGTGATCATGTTCGAGATGACGATACTGTTCGGTGCGCTCTCGACCATTCTCGGGATCTTGTTCAACGCCGCCTTCGCGGCTCGGCGCCTGGGCACGATTCAGTACGACGCGCGGTTCACCAATGATCGCTTTGGCATTTTCGTGCCGGCCGAAGGCGCCAAGTCAGCGCCGGTGGAGAAGGTGTTGCGCGATGCTGGTGCGGAAGAGGTGCGTCGTGGGTAAACGCCGTCTCGCCCTGGCCGCCATTGCCGCCATTGCCGCCCTGGCCTGTAATCCCGACGACGTGGTGCACAAGGTCGGCTGGTTCGCGACGATGCGGCACCAGCGCAACATCAAGCCCTACGCCCGGCCGATTCCGCCGGTCGCGGGCGCCGTTCCGGTGTCCGGCGCCGAGCTCCCGTTGACGCGGGAGACAGCCGATCGTCTGACCAACCCGCGGACGCGCACCGCGGAGTCGCTCAATCGCGGGCAGTGGGTCTTCCAGACCTATTGCCTGGTGTGTCATGGCGAGAGGGGCGAGGGCAACGGCCCGGTTTCGCTCGCCGGTGGTGGCCCGTTCCCCGGCGTTCCCTCGCTTGTCGATCCGACGCGGCCGAAGATGACCGACGGCATGATCTACGGCATGATCGTCGAAGCCCAGCGCATGGGTCGCGGGTTGATGCCGCGCTACGGTGACAAGATTCACGGCAACGATCGCTGGGACCTCGTGAACTACGTGCGCAGCCTGCAGCTGAACGCTCGGGGGGGCAACCGGTGAGCGCCGCCGTTGGCGGCCGGTCCAATCTCGTTCAAAAGGCGCGCCAGGCGCCGCTCGGTCGCTTTACGATGTTCGGCGCAATCGCCGCGATGGTGGGTGGCATCGTGCTCGTCGGTGGCCTCATCAGCGGACATCCGGAGCGCACGTGGTGGGCCTATCATGCCAACTTCATGTTCTGGGCCGGCCTCGCCCAGGGCATGGTCGTCTTCGCGGCGGTCCTCAAACTCGCCAAAGGACACTGGGGCGGCGTCGTGATTCGGTTTGCGGAAGCCGCCGCCGCCTTCACGACCGTGACGGTCGTGCTGTTCATCGGTCTCGTCATCGGCCGCGAGCACATCTTCACGTGGATTCACGAGCCGCGGCCCGAGGTCGGGTGGTGGCTCACCACGAAGTGGTTTTTCCTCCGGAACGGCTTGATCCTTGTCGTTCTGTCATGGTTGTCGTGGCGATTCGTACGCCACGACACTGCGCCCGATGCGCGCGAGCTCCAGAGCGGCGAAGCGGCGGAGCGTCTCACAGACTCCGGCGTGATTAGTCGCGACGCCGCCATCCTGGTTCTGGCGTACGCTTTTGGACACAGCCTGCTCGCGTTCGACTTGATGATGTCGCTGGCGCAGAAATGGGTGAGTAGCCTGTTCGGCGCGTTCTACTTCATGGGGAGCTTCCTCGCTGCGCTTATGCTGTTGGCCGTGCTGGCCATCACCCTGCGCCGCGCCATGGGTCTCGGCGGCATCTACACGACGCGCCAGCAACACGACCTTGGCAAACTCTGTTTCGGGTTCACCGTTTTTTGGGCCTACCTGATGTGGGCGCAGTTCCTCGTGATCTGGTACGGCAACCTGCCAGAGGAGACGTACTTCATTTTCTATCGGCTGACCGGCGCATGGCGCCCCGTTGGGATCGCCGTCTTCCTGATGGTCTTCCTGATTCCGTTCATCGGCCTGCTCGGCGTCAAGCCGAAGACGTTTTCGCCGACGATGGTGGGCTTCGCACTCGTGAGTCTTGCCGGGATCTGGCTCGAGCGTTATCTCGAGATCGTGCCCTCGATCAACGGTGGGCAGGGGCCGGTAATCGGCGTCACCGAGGTTGGGGTTACGCTGTTTTTTGCTGGTCTCTTCTTTCTCTCCTGGGCCTGGTTCGCGGGCCGCCATCCGATCCTCTCGCCACGTCTCGCCGCCGACGCCTTGGAACGCGAACAGCATTAGCGGTTCGGAGAGGAACGACTCCATCCGATTCGTTTGATGGAACTCGGTGTATGAGTAGCGTATTCGCTCTTCCTACGCGGAGGTGGTATGTCG
>QHTY01000076.1:0-313 GCA_003220985.1 Gemmatimonadota bacterium | reverse complement strand
GCGGCGGCAGCACGGGGACCAATCCCCCGCCTCCGCCGCCCCCGCCGGGGGGAGGGCATTCGACGACGATCACCGTGGACAATAATTCCTTCTCGCCGACTCCCGACACCATACCGGCGGGCACGATCACGTTCTCATGGGCCCAGGGGGCCGTAGCTCATAACGTCACCTGGCAAAGCGGGCCCCCTGGAACCCTGCCAACGAATTCTGGTGACAAAACTTCAGGCACGTACACGGCGACGCTGGTGGTGGGGACCTACACGTATCGGTGCACGAATCACGGTGGCATGAACGGGCAGCTCGTTGTGCAATA
>QHTY01000075.1:638-9587 GCA_003220985.1 Gemmatimonadota bacterium | reverse complement strand
TTCACTGCAGGCGAGGGCGCCCAGCAACGCAGTGAGGACGGTCGGCGTGAGTAGCGTCTTGCGCTTCATACTCCCCCCGAGGTGGTCAGTTATCGAACGCGGTGTTAGTCTCACCCCATGTCTACGACAACGTTCCGCGCCCTTGGCGTCCCCGCCCTGCTCCTCGTTCCCACGCTACTTACAGCCCAGCGTCCCACGCTCTCCGCTACGGTGAAGCCATACGTCGCGGTCGACACGCCTGTGGTGGCCCTCACGCACGTGCGTGTCATCGACGGCACCGGCACCGCGCCCAAAGAAGACCAGACGCTGATCATCCGCGACGGCAACATCGCCCTGCTCGGCGCCGCCCGCTCGACCAGAGTGCCGGAGGGCGCGCAAGTGATGGACCTCACCGGGAAGTCCGTGATCCCGGGCCTCGTGATGATGCACGAGCATCTCTACTACCCGACCGGTCCGGGCGTCTACGGCGCCGATTACGTGAGCTTCTCGCGGTTGTATCTCGCGGGCGGCGTGACGTCGATGCGGACCGGCGGCAACGTGGGCGGCTATGCCGACCTGAACCTCGCGGCGGCGATCAAGGCCGGCAATCAGGTGGGACCCTGGATCGACGCAACCGCGCCCTACGTGAACGGCCCTTCCCCGTTCACCCAGATGTACGCGTTGAAGGACTCGGCCGACGCTCGCCGCTTCGTGGCATTCTGGGCCGACGCGGGCGCGACGTCGTTCAAAGCATACATGAATATCACCCGCGCCGAGCTCGCCGCGGCGGTGAATGAAGCGCACAAGCGCGGACTCAAGATCACGGGCCATCTCTGCTCGGTCACCTATCGGGAAGCCGCCGAGCTCGGCATCGACGATCTGGAGCACGGCTTTTTCGTCGCGACCGACTTCATTCAGGGGAAGCAGCCGGACGTGTGTCCGGCACCAACCGGTGGGATGCCCGCGCTCGTCGGTTTCGATGCCAAATCGCCGGAGTTCACTTCCCTCGTGCAGCACCTGATCTCCCATCACGTGGCGGTCACGTCGACGCTGACGGTGTTCGAGACGATCACGCCCGGGCAGCCGGCGACGTCGGGGACCGATGTGCTCGATCCCCTGCTCAAGACGCAGTACGATCAGCTCTACACGCGCGTGCAGCAGAACACGGCGTCGCCGTTCGCCAAATTGCTCCCGCTCGATCGCGCGATGGAGCTGGCGTTCTTCCGCGCGGGAGGACTATTGCTGGCGGGGACGGATCCGACGGGCGGCGGCGGCGTGATCCCCGGCTACTCCGACCAAAGACAGGCCGAGTTGCTCGTCGAGAGCGGCCTGACGCCGCTCGAGGCGATCAAGGTCTGCACCCTAAACGGGGCGACGTACCTCGGCCGACGCGCGCGAAGCGAAGGACCTGCTTTTTGATGGCAAGCGCGAAGCGAAGGACCTGCTCTTCAATGGCACGCGCGCACGACCAAAAGCAGGTCCTTCGCGCTTGCGGCGCTCAGGATGATATGCGTTTGGCGCGCGTTGAAAAAAAGAAGAGGAAGAGGTGGCTAGTTCAGCCCTTGAGAATACGAATCGCCAGGTGCGCGGCGTTCTTTGCGTTGTCGATGCCGACAGTCGCGACCGGGACGCCGGGAGGCACCTGCACGGTCGCGAGCAGCGCATCGAGCCCGTTGAGCGGCCCCACCGCGAACGGCACGCCGATGACCGGAAGATCGGTCATGGAGGCGGCGAACCCGGGAAGCGCCGCTGACAGGCCGGCGCCGGCAATGATGACCTTGAATCCCCGGCTCCTGGCTCCTGACACCAGTTTCCCGGTTTGCTCCGGTTGCCGGTGAGCGGACGAGGCAAAGAACTCGTAGGAAAAGCCGGCTTTCGTGAGGATTTCGAACGCCGGTTCAATTCGGGGCTTATCGGATTCTGATCCGACGAGAATGAGAACATCAGGCATTCCCCGGCTCCCGGCTCCCGGCTCCTAGCTCCTGCATCACGCGGCATCCTCGAGAATCGTGTAATCCTGCTTCCGCTTCTTGGGCGTGTAGCCGGCGTCCGCGATGAGGCGCTGCATCTCGCTCAACGTGGTGCGGTACGTCGTGCCGGCGGCGGAGACGACGTTCTCTTCCATCATCAGCGAGCCGAAGTCGTTTGCGCCGAAGCGCAGCGCCACCTGGCCGACCTTCATGCCCATCGTCACCCAGGACGCCTGAATGTTGGGCACGTCTTCGAGCACGATGCGGGCAATCGCTTGCGTCTTGAGGTACGTCACGGCATCGGTTTTCGGCAGGTGCGCGAGCTCGGAGTTCTCGGGTTGCAGGGGCCAGCAGATGAACGCGGTAAATCCGCGGGTCCGGCGTTGCACCTCACGCACGCGGAACAGGTGTTCGAGACGATCAGCGTTGGTTTCGCCGAGGCCGTACATCATCGTGACCGACGTCCGAAGCCCGAGGCCGTGCGCGATTTCCATGACCTCGAGCCAGCGATCCGCTCCGGCTTTCTTGCGCGCCACCTGATCGCGCACGCTTTGCACTAGAATCTCGCCGCCACCGCCGGGAATGGAATCGAGACCGGCGGCCTTCAACTCCTTGATCACTGCTTCGATCGTCATCCCGAAGCGGCCGGCGAAGAAGTCGACCTCCGACGGCGAGAAGCCGTGAATGTGGATCGGATGGTGGCGCTTGATGTAGCGCAGCAGATCGAGATACCACTCGAACGGGATGTAGGGATTGTGCCCACCCTGCATCAGGATCTGCACGCCGCCGATCGCCTTCAGCTCGTCGATCTTCCGGCCGATTTCTTCAAAGGACAGCAGATAGCCTTCAGCGTGTTTGGGACGACGATAGAATGCGCAGAACTTGCAGTCGGCGACGCAGACGTTCGTGTAGTTGATGTTGCGGTCGATGATGTAGGTGACCACGTTCTCCGGATGCAGCTTCCAGCGCACGGCGTCGGCCAGCCGGCCCAGCTCGAGCAAGGAGGCGTGCTCGTAGAGGTCGAGATAGGATCGGAACTCGGGTGTCGTGCGGTCCACCATCAGGCAACCTGTACGAATTGCGGTGAGTCGACATGACGCAAGAAATCGGTCAGCGCCGTGCGATGCTTGTCGTTGAACGCGTAGTCCAGACCGGCGAGGTACTCGCGGCAGACGGGGACTGCGACGCCTGTCGCGCGGGACGCTTCGGCTGCCAACTCATCGAGATGTGCGAGGCCCCAGGCGCGCGATGCGAGCAGACTGTCGTGACCCCGCCGCACCGCGGCGCGGTCAGCGGCGCGTCGAGCGGCCCAAACCGCGAAGACAAACGGTTTACCAGTCCAGCGCTTCCATTCGTCGCCGAGGTCATACCGGTGCGGATAGGTACCGGCCGCGGCGAGCTTAAGCGCCGCATCGCCGATCACGAGGACGGCCTCGTGCGGCAGCGCGGCCAAGGCGTCGAGATCCTGAGCCTCGGCGCGCGCCTCCGCAAACTTCGGCCGAATATGCCAGACCTCCCGACACAACAGCTCCAGCAATGCGACCGACGTCCGCGATGACGCCGAGAGCAGCACCGTCCGACCGTCCAACTGTCCGACTGTCCGACGGCTGAACAGCGCCACGCTGCGTACCGGTCCATCGCAGGAGATGGCGAGCTCGGGCAGGAGCACGAGATCCTTCGCATGGCGGGCATATTCGATCGCGCTGATCACACTCACGTCGAGCTCGCCCGCGACCAGGAGGTCGTTCAACTCGGCGGGTGTGCCGGTGACCAGCTCACCGCCGTGCGGCAACTTGACGATGCCGCGATCTATCGCCCCGTAAACTGGGGCGCAATTGATGTAGCCGATGCGCCCGATCTTCATTCGTGTTCCCAGGCTAAAGCCTGGGCTCGGCACTGCATTGTCCTTAAGGACAATGTTTGCCGAGCACACGCTTCAGCGTGTGAAGTCATTCTGCACCATCCACAACCGTTGCGACCGGTTGTTTGCGCTTCGCCGCGGCGCGAGCGCGGTGCTCGATCTGGAACAGCGCGCCTTGCGGCGCCGGGCCCTCGGGCCGCACCGGCGCAGGCTGGGGCTTCGGCACGTAGCCCTCGAACGTCCTGACCGTCTGATAGAGCGAGTCGCGCTCGACGGGCTCCTTCCCCGCCCCGCGGATCAGCGTCACGATCTCGTCGTAGGAGAGCCACATCGGCGTCGGCGCGCCGGCCTCGTGATAGACCCGCTCGAAGACCACCGTGCCCTCCAGATCGTCGCAGCCGAACGTGAGCGCGACCTGCGAGATGAACGGCGTGACCATCGGCCAATGGGTCTTCACGTGCGGGATGTTGTCCAGGAGCAAGCGGCCGACGGCGATGTTCTTGAGGTCATCGAATCCCGTCGTCGCCGTGCCGGTCCGGCCGAGGGTCTCGCCCAGCTCGTTGTGATCTGGGTGGTAGGCAAGCGGGATGTAAGTCAGAAAGCCGCCGGTCTCGTCTTGCAGCGCGCGCAGCGCGAGCAGGTGGTCGACACGATCTTCCATCGTCTCGACGTGGCCGTACAGCATCGTGCAGTTGGAGGGCATGCCGAGCTGGTGCGCTTCACGATGCACCGCGAGCCATTCTTCACCACTGAGTTTCCGGTCGGCGATCGTGGCGCGTGCCGCGGGAGAGAACACCTCCGCGCCGCCGCCGGGAAGGGTGCTGACCCCGGCGTCTTTCATCGCCTGCAGCACGTCGCGCGTGGTCATGCCTTCGATGCGCGCGAGATGCGCGACTTCGACTGCGGTCAGCGCCTTGATCATCACCTGCGGGTGACGGGCCTTGAGGCCGCGAAACATGTCGACGTAGTACGCGAGCCGGAGCTTGGGGTGCAACCCGCCCACGATGTGAAACTCGCGCGTCGGGTTGTCGCGCGCGGCATCGGCCTCGGCGAACACTTCGTCGAGGCTCCGCGTATACGCGCCATCTTCCTTCGGCATGCGCGCGAAGGAGCAGAACACGCAGGTGTTGCGCAGGATGCAGACGTTCGTCGGATTGATGTGTTGATTCGCCGCGAAGTAGACGCGTTCACCGTTCTTGCGCGCGTTGGCGAGGTTGGCGAGGCGACCGATCGTCAGCAGGTCGTGCGATGCAAAAAGCGCGAGGCCATCCTCGCGCGTGAGCCGTTCGCCGCGTTCGACCTTGTCCCCAATAGATCGAAGACTCATGCGACTTTCCGAACGGCCAATGTCACGTTGTGCCCCCCGAAGCCGAACGAGTTCGAGAGCGCCACGTCGAGCTGCCGCCGCACTGCCTTGTTCGGCGCCGAGTCGAGATCGCACGCGGGGTCGGCGTTGAACTGATTGATGGTCGGTGGGATGAGGCCGTGTTTGAGTGCGAGCGTGCAGATCGCGAGCTCCAAGGCCCCGGCGGCGCCGAGCAGGTGGCCCGTCATCGACTTGGTCGAGCCGAAGATCAGCTTCCGCGCGTGCTCGCCAAACACCGCCTTCACGGCGGCGGTCTCAGCCGCGTCGCCATGCGGCGTGGAGGTGCCGTGCGCGTTGATGTAGCCGACCTCGTCCGGACGAAGCCCGCCCGATTGCATGGCGAGCCGCATCGCCTCCTGCGCGCCGGAGCCGTCGGGTGCCGGCGCCGTGATGTGATAGGCGTCGGCGGTCGCGCCGTAGCCGATGAGCTCGGCAAGGATCGTCGCGCCGCGCGCCCGGGCGCGCTCCCACTCTTCGAGGATCACGACTGCGGCGCCGTCCCCCATCACGAAGCCGTCGCGGTCTCGGTCGAACGGGCGGCTCGCGGTTTTGGGGTCGTCGTTGCGTTCCGACAGCGCCTTCATGTTCGCGAAGCTGGCGAGCGCGAGCGGAGTGATCGCCGCTTCCGAGCCGCCCGCGACCATCACGTCGGCCTTGTTCTCCCGAATCATGTCGAACGCGTCGCCCAGGGCATGACCCGACGAGGCGCAGGCCGACACCGTGCAGTAGCACGGTCCCTGGAAGCCGAAGCGCATCGAGACGATCGCCGATGCGACATTCGCCATGAACATCGGCACGAAGAACGGGGAGACCCGGCTCGGCCCCTTTTCAACGAAGGCACGCATGTTCTCTTCGAACGTTGCGATGCCGCCCGTGCCGCTGCCGATGATCACACCGATGCGTTTGGGGTCGAGCGGGCTCTTCTCGAGACACGCGTCCCGCACGGCCTGCACTGCGGCCCCCATCGCGAACTGGGAGAACAGATCGTAGCGGCGGGCTTCCTTCTTCTCGATGTACTGGAGGGGGTCGTACCCCTTCACTTCGCAGGCGAAATGCACCGGCAGCTGCGCCGAATCGAATTTGGTGATCGGACCCGCCCCCGATTGACCATCGACGAGGGCGGCCCAGGTGCTGGCGACGTCGTTTCCGACCGGCGTCACGAGCCCCAGGCCCGTGATCGCCACCCGGCGGGTCACTATTTGCCTTTCCCCATCTTGTCATGGAGATAGGACATCGCCGCCCCGACGGTGCGGAGCTTCTCCGCCTCTTCGTCCGGGATGTCGATGTCGAATTCCTTCTCGAACGCCATGACGAGCTCGACCGTATCGAGGCTGTCGGCGCCGAGATCTTCCATGAAGCTCGCATCGTTGGTGAGCTTGTCGCGCTCGACCCCGAGCTCTTCGACGATGATGTCTTTGACCTTCTCCTCGAGCTGCTTCATGTCCATTGCCATGGATGACCCTCAGCGAAGGTGGGGGGCGGACCGGCTCACATCACCATCCCGCCGTCGACGACCAGAACCTGCCCCGTAATGTAGCTGGCCAAGTCGGAGGCGAGAAAGAGGACGGCGGCTGCAACTTCGGAGCTTTGCCCCAGCCGTCCCAGCGGAATGTTGTCTAGGAAGTACTTCCGGGCTTCTGGAGTGACGCTCTGTGTAAGCTCCGTCTCGACAAAGCCAGGAGCGACGGCATTCACCAGCACGTTGCGCGAGGCTAGCTCCTTCGCGACGGACTTGGTGAAGCCGATGATCCCCGCCTTGGAGGCGGAGTAGTTGGATTGCCCCTTATTGCCGTTCAGTCCGACGACGCTGGTGATGTTGATGACCCGTCCCCAACGCCGTTTGATCATGCCACGGGCCGCGTACTTGGTCATCAGGAACGTGCCCTTCAGGTTCGTATCCACGACCGAGTCCCAATCCGCTTCCGTGAGCAGGAACAGCAGATTGTCTTTGGTAAACCCGGCGTTGTTCACCAGCACGTCGATCTGGCCAAAATCCTTGTCGACCGCCTTCGCGAACGCTTCGACCTGAGCCGGGATGCTGACGTCGCACGCGTATCCCCGTGCGCCACCGCCGAGCTGCTTCGCCGTCTCCTCGGCTTTCGCGCCGTCGCGGGCACAGAGCGCGACCTTGGCCCCCGCCGCGGCGAACGCCTGGCAGATCTCGAGGCCGATGCCGCGCGTGCCCCCCGTGACGAGCGCGACCTTTCCCGGTAGTTCGATCTTCACGACTTCACACCCTGAAGGGTGTGCTCGGCTGGCATTGTCCTTAAGGACAATGATTGCCGAGCACAGGTTTTAGCCTGTGACCCCATCATGCGGCGTCCATGAATCTGGTCACCTCGTCCGCCGTCCCCAGGCTGATCACGTTCGCCCCCGGGACGATCCGCTTCAAGAGACCGGCCAGCACGGCGCCGGGACCGATCTCGACAAATCGAGCGCCTTCGCCACCGACGCGCGCCGCATGCTCCATGCACTCCACCCAGCGAACAGGCGCCGTCAGCTGATCCGCCAGCAGGCGACGCGCGCGCCCCGCCTCCTTCACTGTTTCAGCGGTGGCGTTCGCGATCACCGGGAAGGCGGGATCGGCGAACTCGGCGCGCGCGAGCGCGAGCTCCAGATGGTTCTTGGCCGGTCCCATGAGCGGCGAGTGGAATGCCCCGCTCACGTTGAGGGGAATGACGCGCTTGGCGCCGCGTTTCTTGCAGGCCTCGCCCGCGCGGGCGACGGCGTCGGGATCGCCGGAGATCACCGTCTGGTCCGGGGCGTTGATGTTGGCGGGGACGGCGAGGCTCGCCTGCTGCGACGCCTCCGTGCACGCCGCCTCCACGTCTTTGGTCGGGAGGCCGAGCACCGCGGCCATCGTGCCGGGGCGCTCGTCCCCGGCCTTCTGCATCAGCTCGCCGCGGCGCCGCACGAGCTTTGCCGCCTGAGGAGAACCGAGCGCAGTCGCCGTGACGTACGCGGAGTACTCGCCGAGCGAGTGCCCTGCGGCCGCGACCACGCCGTCGACCTTGTCGCGCACGATCGCGAACACGGCGGCGCTGTGAGCGAGGATGGCGGGCTGCGCGTTCTGGGTCGCCGTCAGCTCCTCTTCCGGACCCTCGAACATGATCCGCGACAGCTGGGCGCCGAGGGCTTCGTCGATCGCGTCGAACACGGCGCGGGCCGCGGGGAACCGCTCCGCGAGATCTCTGCCCATGCCGACTTTTTGGGAGCCCTGGCCTGGGCACAACCAGATCGTGGGCGCAGCGTGCTGCGCCCCTACCACCGCACGACCATGCTGCCCCAGGTAAAGCCGGCTCCGAAGGCGCAAAACATCACGATCATGCCGGGCTTCAGGCGGCCACACGTGACGGCTTCGTCGAGCGCGATGGCGATGGACGCGGCCGAGGTGTTGCCGAAACGGTCCACGTTGACGTAGACCTTGTCCATCGGCACGCCGGCGTGCTTCGCCGTGGCTTCGATGATGCGGATGTTGGCCTGGTGAGGAATGAGGAGATCGATGGCACCGGCATCGAGACCGGCGCGCTGCAGCGCGTGGTCGCAGGCGTCCGCCATCGAGAGCACGGCGGCCTTGAAGACTTCGCGGCCCGCCATCTTGATGTAGTAGCTGTGATCCTTGAGCAGCTCCTCGCTGGGCGGATGCGTCGCGCCGCCGCCCGGCCGATAGAGCAGCTCGGCGAGCGTACCGTCCGTCTTCAGGTAGGCCGACAAAATGCCGCGGCCGTTCGTGCTCTTGCGTACCATCGTCGCGCCTGCGCCGTCGCCGAACA
>QHTY01000075.1:0-550 GCA_003220985.1 Gemmatimonadota bacterium | reverse complement strand
GTACTGAGCGCGTAGATGAAGCCCGAACAGGCGGCAATGACGTCGAATGCCGCGGCGTTTTTGGCCCCGAGAATCGCCTGGAGATCGCAGGCCTGGGACGGGAGCAACCGGTCGGGTGAGGCGGTCGCGTAGACGATGGCGTCGATGTCGAGCGGCGTGAGCCCGGTTTCCTCGAGCACCTGCAGGGCGGCCGCTTTCCCCATGCACGCGTTCGTCTCGTCCTTGCTCGACACCCGGCGCTCGCGAATGCCGGTGCGCTCCTGAATCCACTGATCCGACGTCTCGAGAAACTTGGAGAACTCCTCGTTCTTCATGACGCGCGGCGGCGCATAGCTGCCCGTGCCCCACAGCTCGGCGAAGGGACGCTTCACGCCGGCACCCGCCCGTCCTGGGCGAACTCGGCGGCGATGTCGTCGGAGAGATGACTCCGTACCGCCTGCCCCGCCACCCGGATGGCGTTCTTGATCGCCTTGGCGGGAGACGCCCCGTGACAGATGATCACGACCCCCTGCACCCCGAGCAGCGGCGCGCCGCCGTAGGTCGCGTAGTC
>QHTY01000147.1:36600-46125 GCA_003220985.1 Gemmatimonadota bacterium | reverse complement strand
CTCGGGGGCAAAAACGACCTGCTGGCCCGCCGTCAGCTCGCGCGGTGCCGGCAGATCCCCCACGCGGATGCGTGGGCCCTGGAGATCGAGGAGCACGGCAACGGGCTGGTCGGACTTGTCGGCGACGCTCCGGATAGCTGCGATCCACTCGCCCCTCGTCTCGGCAGTGCCGTGCGACGCGTTGATGCGAAGCACGTTGACCCCCGCGTGGAGCAGGGCACTAATGGCGGACGCACGGCCGGTCGCCGGTCCGAGCGTGGCAACGATCTTGGTGCGACGGATGGTCGGGACATCGTTCGTCGAGTTATCCACAAATGCACAAGCTTGAAGAGATGTGGAAAACCGGCCAGTCCGAAACGAACAAAGAGGCGACACTACTGAAGAACAACGTCGAAATAAAACATTGAGCAGAATGCGTCTAACAACAGCCGTTGAAGTGATACGTGAGGTGAAAGCAAGCGGACGGCACACCGCTATCGGCTGCATAAAGATTCGCACATCTGCATACCGACTCAGCGCACGACCTCGAGCGACTTTTGTGCGAGACGCTGTTTGAGCTCCTGGAGTACGTGAATCGTGCGCGCCATGGTTGAGGCGGGCATCCCTTCGATCGTGCGGGCGGCCAGGCGGCGTTCCAGCTGTCCCGCACGCAGCAATACCTCCAGACCATGACGGGTGAGCGTCACACGTACCCCGCGGTCGTCGTCTGGATCGGTCGTCGTTTCGACGAAGCCCTTGGCCTCCAGGCGCTGGATGAAGGTCGTGGCGGCGGCGCGCGACACACCCAGCTCGTTCGCGATGTCGCTCGGCCTGGCGCCGTCCGGCCCGCCGAGATCGATGGCCGCCATCACGGCGTGGGCCCGCTGTGAGAGGCCAAAGCTCTTGTAGGCGCGGTTGCCGGCACGCTCGATAGCCTGCCGCGCCGCGATGACCGCATCGGTTAGCTGCAGGGCCAATTCTGAGCGGTCAGCCATCGGCCATCGGCGGTCAGCCCGAAATAGTTAACATGTTGATAGTTAACATACGAAATATTTTCCGGCCCGCAATACCTGGCTGTTTTCAGCGTGACCGACGACAGATGGCTGACGGCCGACGGCTCGTCAGCAGGTCTCCAACCAGTCGACCTTCGACTCCTTCTTGCAGCGCAGGCATTTCATCCCGTCCGGCTTGCCGGTGAAGTCCTGTCGCTCCTGGCAATGCGGACAAACGGCGTACGTCGTGGTGACCTCCTCCCCTTCCCTGCCGCCCAGGGTAGGGCGGAGCAGGCCGGTCCGGACGACGATGCTCCAGTGATCGGGGGGCGTGTCGCGCACGGCGACGTCAATGCGGCTGATGCGCACCGGTTTCTTGCGAACCTCGAGGACGACCTTGCCGTCATCCGTTTCGTCGACGATCGGGTACCATGCGCCGCGGCGCAGCATGTCGGCGACGTTATCGAGACACCGGGCCCATCCCCGCGGGGTCGGCATGGAGCGGCCAATGTAGCACATCCTGCTAGATTCCGTTATGCGCACGATCGGTACCGTCACTCGCCTCCAAATCCAACGCGACTCCCTGAAGCGCGGCGAGAAACCCACTCGCGTTTACGATCCGACGCCCCTGCTGGCGATTCCGGCGCTGCACGTCACACCCGACGGCGCGCTGGGAGGCACCGGTGATGGCACGTGGATCGTGGACGTACACCACCGCGGTCATCCCTATACCAAAAACGAGGATGGGCTGCACGGGATCTCGCTCGGTTTCACGGCGCACTATGATGCGATGCGCGAGCACTTCGGGGACCGGGTGGAGATCGGATGCGCGGGCGAAAACATCATCGCGACCAGCGACCGGCGGTTCAGCTATGAGGAGCTGGCAAACGGCGTGGCGATCCTGTCACCCGATGGGAGGGAGCGCGTCCGGCTCAAGATTCTCCAAGTGGCGCACCCGTGCCGGCCGTTCACCGGCTGGGCACTCGGTAAGACGGTCGAGCCGGAAGAGCTGAAAAAGCATCTGCAGTTTTTGGATAATGGAATGCGCGGGTTCTATTGCGTCGGTGAGGGGACCGGGACGGTGAGCTTGGGAGATCAGATCGCGATACTTTAACTGGACACGGGAAACGAGAAACGGGAAACGTGGGTGCAGTCACGTTTCCCGTTTCCCGTCATACGTTTCCCGTTTGTTTTTAGCTCAACTCGTCCCACGCCATCGCCGCACTCTTATGACACCGATCGCACGTCATGTCATTCACGCGAGCTTCGATGCCCTGCCGGTGCCGGCAGCTGGGGCACACGGCGTAGGTGAGCGGGAAGATCCGGCCGAGTCGCTCGATGACGCGCGGCTCGCAGCGCACGATCGTCCACCGCTCCGGCGGATGATAGCGAATCTCGAGGAAGCGGCGATCGACCGGGACGTTGTGCCGGTTCACGTCGAGTACGACGATGTTGCTCGAGGAGATCCGAACGACAGGATACCAAGCGCCACGCCGCAGCGTGTGCGCGCCGGCGGGACCGACACGCGCCCAGCCTTTCACTTGTAGGCGCGTGGGCGTGACCATCCGGTTGATGCTTTCCATGGCCTGTAGACTACCTACCCGCGCAAGTACCCGTCGTGACTAGAGTCACACGGCGTACGGTCGCCGCAGAATCAACCGCACTCCGAAAAGCCGCAGACGTGACATTTAGCACATCCCTCGATAAACGCCAGCTGCGACCCACAATCGGGACAGGCGCCGATGAAGTCTTGCTCCGGACTACGTCCCGAGAACAGCAGAGCCGTGCTGGCGGCCGCACTCGGAACGACTGGGGAGGGGGCTGCGGGGGCCGGCGCGAGCAGGTCCTGCTGCACGCCCTGCTTGTCCTGCATCCATTTTTCGATCGCGATGCCGATCGCGTCCGGCACCGACATGACCTTGTTCGGCCCCAGGCCCACCGCGCGATCGGAGGAGATGCCGCGGAGCTGCCGGTAGATCTCCGGGAGCGGCACGCCCGAGCGCAGCGCGAGCGAAATCAGCCGGCCGATCGCCTCGACGTCCGCCATCAGGGCACCGCCCGCCTTGCCGAGCGACATGAAGACCTCGAACGGCTGTCCCCTGTCGTCTTCCGTGATCGTCACGTACATCGTGCCGAGCGGCGACTCGATGCGGCGGGTCGAGCCCTTGAGGAGATCGGGCCGCGACCGCTTGGCGCGGCGCTGCAGGTTCTCCGCTTCGACGTCGTGCAGGCGCTCCTTCGTCAGGTGCAGCTCCGTATCAAGCTCGGCGATCCTGCCGAGCGCCTCCGCCAAGGCGTCCTTCCCTGCCTCGACAACCTTCTTCGCGGTTGAGCCGGTAGACAGCACCTGGTTCTCGCGCGCGCCGTCGCGGTACACCGTGACGCCCTTGCAGCCGAGCTGATAGGCGTAGCGGTAGATCTGCTCGACGTCCTCCTCAGTCGCGTCGTTCGCGAAGTTGCAGGTCTTCGAGATCGCCGAGTCGGTGAAGTCCTGGAACGCCGCCTGCATCTGGATATGCCACTCGGGCGTCACGTCGTGCGCCGTCACGAACACGTGCTGCCACTGCTTCGGCACCGCGTCGAAGTGGATGTGGCCGGCTTCGGCGATCTGCTTCATCAAGTCTTCGGAGTACCAACCCTCGCGCTTGGCGATCGCCACGAAGTCTTCATTGACGTCGGGCATCAGCACACCGGCCTGATTGCGCATGAACGCGACGGCGAACAGCGGTTCGATGCCCGACGAGCAGCCCGCGATGATCGAGATGGTGCCGGTCGGCGCCACGGTCGTGAGATTGCAGTTGCGCAAGCGGCGCAGCGGCCGGATGCGCTCGCCGCCGGCGTTGCGCGCGCACGTGGCGTCGGGGCCCCAGATCGAGCGCTCCCACTCCGCGAATGTGCCGCGCTGCCCCGCCAGCTTCTCCGATGCGACCTTCGACTCCTCATCGAGGAACTGCATGAGCTTCCGTCCCAGCGCCACGCCGGCCTCGGAGTTGTACGGAATGCCGAGACGCACGAGCAGGTCGGCCCAGCCCATGATGCCGAGGCCGATGCGACGAATCCGCTTCGCCAGGTCGTCGATCTCCTCGAGCGGGTATTTGTTCGCGTCGATTACGTTGTCGAGGAAATGCGTGCAGAGGTGCACCGCCGTGCGCAGCCCCTCCCAGTCCACGTCGCCGTCTTTCGCGAACAGGCCGACGTTGATCGAGCCGAGATTGCAGACGTCGTACGGGAGTAGCGGTTGCTCGCCGCACGGGTTCGTCGCCTCGTAGCTGCCGAGGTGCGGGACCGGGTTGTAGTGGTTCGCGCGATCGATGTAGAACACTCCCGGTTCGCCCGTTTTCCACGCGCCGTGCACGATCTGCTTGAAGACGTCGCGCGCGTCGAGCTGGCCCACCACCTTGCCCGTGCGCGGGTGGATCAAGTCGTAGGGCTTGCCGGCGTCGAGCGCGACCATGAACGCATCGGTGACCGCCACGGAGATGTTGAAATTCGTCACCTGCGTGAGGTCGTCCTTGCAGTGGATGAAATCCAGGATGTCCGGATGATCCACGCGCAGGATGCCCATATTCGCGCCGCGCCGGGTGCCGCCCTGCTTCACGACGTCGGTCGAGGCGTCGTACAGCTTCATGAAGGACACCGGCCCCGAGGCCACACCCATGGTCGAGCGGACGACGTCGTTCTTGGGACGCAGCCGGGAGAAAGAGAAGCCCGTCCCGCCACCCGACTGATGCACCAATGCCATCGCCCGGAGGGTNNGAGCGCCCGTTCGAGAGGGCGTCTTCCACCGGGAGCACGAAGCAGGCGGACAGCTGGCCGAGAGGGCGGCCGGCGTTCATCAGGGTGGGCGAATTGGGCATCCACACCCGTGTCGCCATGAGCTCGAAGAACATCTCGGCGAGGCTCTCGACGGCCCGATCTGAGGCGCCATAGGTGCGGTCGGGAGCGGCAATCGTGCGCGCGACCCGCCAGAACAGGTCCTGAGGGCGCTCCACCGGCTTCCCGTGGTCGTCCTTCACGAGGTAGCGGCGCTCGAGGACGGTCAGGGCATTGGCGTTCAAATCAAGACGAGCCTCAGAGGCGGTCATGCGAATCTCACGGGCACCCGAGTTGAATTAAGGAAGTTAACGGGACGTGGAGGCCCAAGGTAGGCGCGCGAAGAGAGCCCGGCAAGACTGAAGACTCGTGGTGTCACGTCTCGCACTCCGCGTATCAACATCACAAAGGTGTTCGCTCAAGCGGAAAGGCTCCGCCGCGATGCCGCGCGGCTTGCTCGACGTAGTGCTCCCACGTTCCCTTGATCCGCGCGCGCAGACCATCGTCCACGTGACGCACGACACGCGCCGGGACGCCCATGACGAGCGAGCCGGGTGGCACGCGCATCCCCTCCGGCACGACGGCTCCGGCGCCGATTACGCTCCCCGTCCCCACGTGCACGTCATTAAGAAGGATGGAGCCCATCCCGATCAGGCACTCGTCCTCCACGGTACAGGCGTGCAGGATCACCCGGTGCCCCACTCCGACGCGGGCACCGATGAGCGCCGGCTTCCCCTCATCCACATGCACGATCGTGGCGTCTTGCAGGTTGGTCGCCTCCCCGATCACGATCGGGGCCATGTCACCGCGCAGCACGGCTTGATACCACACGCTCGAACGCGGTCCGAGCGTCACGTCGCCCATCACGACCGCACTGGGCGCGATGAAGGCGGTCGGATCGATTTTGGGCTTGTGGATTACTGGCGCACCGGCTGGAACGGCCACTGCACCCACGCGTCGGTCGGCTCGCCGTTCTTCTGGGCCGGATTCCAGCGCAGGCGCTTTGCCATCTCGAGCGCGTCGTTGTTGAACGTCTCCACGTTGGAGGGTGCGTAGACGCGCGCTTCCAATGTCTCGCCATCGCGGGAGACGTGGACGAGGAGGATCACGGGGCGCGGAAAGATGGTGGCATCGGCCTGCACGGGGATCAGCGTCGCCGACAGCGGCCCGGGTCTGCGGTCGAAGCAGAGGTTATCCTGGTTGTACGCCGGGCCGAACTTGTCGCACGGGCCGCTGTCATCATCGCTGGTCTGCATGTCCACCCGGACGTTGTACGTCTCGCCAGCGGTGATAATCACCTGACGGTCGTACGTCTGGTATCCCGTGGCGCGTACCATCACGTGCCGGACGCCGGGTGGCAAGTCGACCTGATTTCCCCGGACCTGCTGGCCGTCGATGGTGATGCGCGCACCTTGCGGCAAGTTCTGCAAGACCAAGCGACCCGGCGTGCCCTCAGCCGGCGGCGGCGGTGGCTGCGGAGCCGCCGCGTGACTCGTGTCTCCTTGCGCTTTCGTGCTGTCGGCTGCGGCGAGCCGCGTCGTATCGCGTCCCGGGGTGGAATCGGTCGGTCGTGCCGGGGGCTTGGCGAAGATCAGTCCCTGTTTATACGCGTAGAATCCGCCGCCACCGAACACCGCGCCGACGATGACGAGCCACAGCAGCAGTCCCGAGAGGACGGAGCGACGCGGTCGCTCACCAAGCAGCGGCGCCGCTACGGCGCCATCGACGGGTGGACGCGTGCCGGTCGCGCGCGGCAGCGGCGTCGTGGGGGCCGAGCCGAGCCGCGCGCCGGACATCGACGGCAGCGCTTGTGTCGCGTCCGTGGTGAAGGTGACCGAACGGCCGCCTTCGAGCACGCCGATCAACTCGTCGGCGTTCTGGAAACGCTGTGCCGGCGTCTTCGCCATCATCTTGCGGATGATTTCGAACAGCTGGCGCTTTTCCGGGGTCTCGAGCGGCGGGGTCGGGATCTCCTCCATGATGTGCTTGTAGCCGATGGAGAACGAATCTTCGCCGTCGAACGGCACGCCACCCGTGAGGCATTGATAGCCGACGACGCCGAGCGAGTAGATGTCGCTGCGGCCGTCGAGCGGCTGCGCCTTGGCCTGCTCGGGACTCATGTAATGCGGCGTCCCGATCGACATGCCGGTGCCGGTCAGCTTGCCGCCGGAGGCGGCTTTCGCGATGCCGAAATCGGTGACCACCGCGTGCCCGTGCTCGTCGAACATGATGTTGTCGGGCTTGATGTCGCGGTGGACGATTTCCTTCTTATGGGCGTACGCCAGGGCGCGACCAACTTCAGCGAGGATCCGTTTGATCTCCACGGGCGGCAGGCTGCCGCGCGACGCCAGAACGCTGGAGAGCGGCTTCCCGCGCAAGAACTTCATGACGAAGTAGATGATCCGGCCCGATTTTCCGACGCGATAAATCGGGATGATGTTCGGATGCTCGAGCCGCGCCGACGTGCGGGCTTCGCGCTGGAAGCGCTCGACGAACTCCTTGTCGAACGCGAGGGAGAACGGCAGCACCTTGATCGCGACTTCGCGGTCGAGCTGCTTTTCTTTCGCCTTGAACACGATCGCCATGCCGCCGCGGCCGAGCTCGTCGAGGATCTCGTACTCCTCGTTGAGCTCCTGTCGCACCATGTCGATTTCCGCGATGTCGGGCGCGTCGACCCGGACGCCGGTGGGCGTCGTCGCGGTCAGGTCGAGACCGCAAGAGTCGCAGAACTTCGCGGTGTCCTTATTCTGGGTGCCGCAGCGGGAGCAGTACAATCCGATCTCCAGGGGTCCGCGCTAACTTAGGGTTCGCCCTAGGACGGGTCAACAGACTGACGCGTGTTGGCGCCGCAAAATCAGAAATCGGCAGCGAAGGCGGCGTAGACGCGAGGATGACCGGTCGCCGGCTGCGCGACGCCGAGCCGGACCCGCAGCGGGAGATCGTAGCTGATCGTCAGGTCGCTGCTCAACTCCGCGCCCACCGCGCGCAGGCGATGCAGGCGCGGCTCCTCGCCGACATCCCACGCGTCGCCCACATCGCCGAACACGGCGAGCGCGAGCTTGTCGGCGCCGAACGGCAAGTGACCCAGCAACCCGCCGAGCAACGTGACGGGCATGCGGTACTCCGCGCTGAGCGTCGCGGCACGGCGCCCGTGCAATGCGCCTCCGACATACCCGCGCACTGGAAACGTCCGCAACGACGCACCTCCCTGTCCGAATCCGAAGTTCACGCCGCCTGACGACACCCCACCCACCCCGAAGTCATCGGGGATCGGTCCGTCGAGCGCGCCGAACGCGCCGCGAATCGCGAGCACCGGATACGAGAACCCCAGCCGCGGGCCGGCGCGCACGTAGAGATTGCCGCGCGCGCGCACCTCGTTGAGCCACCGGTCGGTGCCCTGCTCTTCTTTCCGGCGATACAGCAACGCCGCGGTCGCGCCGTCCTGCAACGACACCGTCAGCGGCGCCGCTACCGCCGACCCGAATGCCAGCGTGGCGGATCCGCCGACGCGATCGCGATCGATACAGCCGACGCAGATGTCCGCGAGGTTGGTATCGGGAACGGCAACGAATCGCCTTCCTTCATATTCCGCAGCGACACGGAGCGAGACGAAGCTGCGCCAGCGGTGGGCCAGTATCGTCGCGCCGATGGAGCCCTCGCGGTGCTCCTCGGAAACAACATGCAGGGTGCTGTCGATGCCGACGAGCGACCAGTCGTTGGAGAAATAGAAGTCGAGCGTCGGATCCCCCAGCGCCTGACTAAGAAGGAAGAAGTACCCCTGGGCGCGGGCGGGGGCGCCGGAGACCAGCGCTTCGGCGACGTAGGCGTAGCGTTCGACGGCGTCCGCGCCTCCGGTCGCCGCGCCGAAGAAGACGCCGGCCTCGCCGGCATCGAAGCCGAGCGGAATCCAAAAATGCGGCCGGAGCGATCCCCAGGAGGCGTAGCCCGTCTCGCGAATCGCCACGGGCGGCGCAGAGTCGAAGGGCACCGACGCCGGGAGTGTCACGGGTCGAGGCGTGAAAGCGACAGGCGACGCGACCCGCAGCTCCCAGCCGTCGTTGCCCATCGTGGCGAAGGCGATGCGACCGTCGGGGAGCGGGGCGGGCGCGCGCGCGCCGAGCGGTTCCTCGGTGAGCTGAGTGATGCTCCCCCCCCCACCCCCACCCCCACCCCCACCGGCTCCCTCGCGCCAGCGATGAATCTGCGGGAAACCGCCGGCATCCATGACGAACAGGACGCTGCCATCCTGCGACCAGACGGGGTCTGCGATGACACTTCCCGCCGCCGCCTGCGCGAGCACGTCGACCGGCGCGGGCGTGCCGGTGCGCCAGCGGACCAGCGCCCACCGGCCGTTCTGATTGCGGGGGGCGACAATCCAGCGACCGTCGGGTGAGGGAACGGCGGGTCCCCAGGTCGCATCGCGCGTTAGAGGTCCGACTGACGGTCCTTCATCACCGCCGCTGAGCACCAGCATCGCCAGCACGCCACCGCCGGCGCGCGGTTCCATCACGCGCGCGCCGGCGGTCAGCTGCGTCCACGCGCCGTCCGGCGTCCAGCGCCAGAGATCGCTCCGCACGGTCCACCGGCCCGTGTAGTCGAGTTGCGCGACGATCAGCGTGTCGCCGCGCCAGTCGTAGCTCACTTGACCGTTGACGCGGTGCGACCGAAGCTCGGCGCCCGTCGCGGGATCAATGACGCGCAGCCGTCGCGCGCCGCGCCAGTCGTCGTGGACATACGCGAG
>QHTY01000147.1:36177-36581 GCA_003220985.1 Gemmatimonadota bacterium | reverse complement strand
ATTGGCTGCGCGAGCCATCGCGTTGCGGCGCCGCGGCGGCCGCAACGGCGCGGCTCCACACATCGGTCAAGCCGTTGGGCACGCCAGCGTGGCGCAGCGGGCGCCCAATACGAAATGGAATGAACTGACCGCTGGTCGCCTCGATGAAGTGCGGAATCACCGAATCGCCGGCCGTCCGCGCCAGGTAATCCCAGAACCGGCTGCCGTAGGCGTAGGGCGCGAGCCCGTCCGGCCAGCGGGAGAAGTACAGCGCATTCCACGGCGAGCGCGCACGACCCGTCGCAGCATCGGCCGCGACGATCTCGCGGTGGAATGTGCCGTCGGCGCGACCGCCGGTCGTGAAGCGCGATTCGTAGTAGGTCGCCAGCCCTTCGATCACCCAGCTCGGTTGATACTGATTGGGG
>QHTY01000147.1:0-36169 GCA_003220985.1 Gemmatimonadota bacterium | reverse complement strand
AATCCGGGCAGGCGACCGAATATCGATTGCAGCGTCCCCCACAGTCCTCGGGATCGGTCGAGATGGAACACATGCGTCAACTCGTGCACGATCACGAGTCGTTCCCAGCTGTCGTAGTTCTGCAACCCGGGGTCGGTGACCGGCGGGGTGAGAAAAATCGTGAAGCGATTCGACGGGAAGACGGTCGTGAAGCCGTTCGCCGCATCGACGTCGTCAGAGAGCGTCACGTCGATAACGCCCCGCGGTGGGTGCAGCTCACTCGACAGCAGCCTGTACGCGCGCTCGGCTTCGCGCGCCGCTTCCACGGCGCGCCCGCGATAGACGGGCCGAAAATGGACGCGAAAGTGCTGCGTGTGGAGTGTACGCCAGGTGCCGGAGGGATCCTGCGCCAATGCTGGGCGCGCGACCAGCAACAGGACGACGCACGACGCACGACGCACGTTCATTTCGCCATCTCGCGTAAGCAGTCTTCGATGCCACGGACGACGCCGCGCGCGTATCGAAGCCGGCCTTCGGGAGACAACAGCATCTCGCGTGAACTGGGGACCGGTGCGGTCGGGGAAGACGCGCGACGGGCTGCGGTGGAAGCCGCGCAGCCCGTCGCCGCAACGAGGAGCGCGATCCGAGCGAGGCGCATGTGGCGCAAGCTAGCGTTCAGCAATAGATTGGGCCACCTAACTTTATGGCCCTGGGCGCTTGCCAATATTGCGGCCGGCAGAACGATGCCGGCGCGCAATTCTGCTCTGATTGCGGCAAGCCGCTGACCAAAGCGGCGGCCGCCCGCGCTGCCGTCGCCTCCGGTGGAGGCGGGAGTGGTGGGGCGAGTTTGGTTTCTCGCACGAGCGGTCCAGAGGCGGGGGGCGGTGCCCCGCTGGATGGTCCCTGTCCACTGTGCGGATCCGTCCCCGCCGGGCACAGCACGGGCGCAGGAGGCGCGGGGGCGGTTGGGGGGGGGGGAGCAGCACACGACCGCCGGACCATTCCCGACAGACGCTCCGATTACTCCCTGACACTGGTTCTGGTTTCCGAGATGGCCACCGAGGTGGCGCGTTTCGTCCGCAAACAGCCGTCCACGACGATCGGCCGCACCGAAGGCGACGTCCGCTTCCCAGAAGATCAGTTCCTCTCTCCGCTCCATGCCAAACTGTCGTGGGAGGAAGGACGACTCGAGGTGCGCGACCTTGGCAGTCGCAACGGCACCTGGGTCTTTCTCGAAGAACCGTATCGCCTGACCGACGGTGACCTGATTCTCATCGGTTCACAGGTGCTGCGCTTCAAGCGGCTCGGCTATCCCGGTCCACACACCGCCGAAGCGGATGCGACGAAGCGCATGGGCAGCATGGTGCCGAGCGCCGACATCGCCAGCCTCACGCAGCTGCGCACCGACGGCAGCTCGCGCGACGTCATCCAGCTCTCACCCGGCCGCGACATTCACATCGGCCGCGAGCGTGGTGACTGGATTTTCCCGTACGATCCCTCGATGAGCGCGCAACACGCGACGGTGCGCTCCGAAGATGCGGATTTCGTTGTGGTGGACGACCATAGCCGCAACGGTGTGGCCATCGCGGCTCGCGGCGTGATGCCGCTGCAACACGGTTCGCGCATCATGGTCGGTGACAAGCTCCTGCGCATCGAGCTCCCGGGGGGGGGGGCGGTCGTCTCGGCATGAAGATCTGCCCCGTTTGCTCCACCGAGTACGCCGCTGACGTGAAGTTCTGTCCGAACGATGGGCAGACGCTGCGATCCGCGGCGCCGGCGAATGATCTCGTCGGTCAGGTCGTCGCTGATCGCTACCACGTCGTCAAGAAACTCGGCGAGGGCGGCATGGGTCAGGTCTACCTCGCCGAACATGTGAAGATGGGACGGCGCAGCGCCATCAAGGTGATGAACCCCTCGATGGTACACGATCCCGATGCCGTCGCGCGTTTCAACCGGGAGGCAGCGAACGCCAGCCGCATCAACCATCCCAACGTCTGCGCGATCTACGACTTCGGCGAAACGCCCGACGGGCTGATCTACCTCGCCATGGAGTTCATCGAGGGTGAGCCGCTGACCGACGTGCTCGAGCGCGACGGTGCGCTGCCCCTGCCCCGCGCAACCGCGATTTTTCTGCAGACCGCGGAGGCACTCCAGGCCGCGCATGATCTCGGCATTGTCCATCGCGATTTAAAGCCCGACAACATCATGTTGACCGGACGCAAAGGCGGCGGCGACACGGTGAAGGTCGTAGACTTCGGGATCGCAAAAGCCGTGGGTGGCGATCAAGCCGGCCAGAAGGTCACCAAGACCGGCCTGGTCGTCGGAACACCCGAGTTCATGAGCCCCGAACAGTTGTCGGGCGACCCGCTCGACGGCCGGAGCGATCTGTACTCGCTGGCGCTCGTGTTCTTTCGGACGCTGACCGGAGGACTGCCATTCCAGGCGACGTCGGTGCAGGAGACGATGATCAAGCGCCTGACCGACGAGCCGACGAAGCTCGCCGCGGCGCGGCCCGACCTCTCCTTTCCCGCAGGACTGCAGACCGTGCTCGACACCGCGCTCGCACGGACGCCCGCCCAGCGCTATCAGACTGTCGTGAAATTCGCCGCCGATGTCGCGGCCGTCACGGGGCGCCCCACGACGGGAGCGCTTCCGCACACGCGGTCGCTGGGCGATGCAGATGCAACGACCCAGCTCCTCGACACGAGCGGAGCCACCCAGCGGATCTCGGCGAGGAAGGTCACACCGCTTAAAAAGCGCTCGCTCGTCCCTGCATTGGTTGGCGTGGTCGTGATTCTTGGGGCGGGAGGGGCGTGGGTCGCCTTGAACGGTGGCAGCAAGGACCGCCCCGCGGTGCCACCCGCCGCGCCTCCGCCCGCCCCAAGGGCGCAGTCGCGAATCAACGTGCTGATGGCGCGCAACGCATTAGATGACCTATTCCTCGTGAAACTCGACAGCAATACTGCCGGGATGGTCCGCGATTCGGCGCTGAAGTTTTACACGGCGCCCCGGATGTCGGTGAAAGACAAGGCATACGCGGCCTTTGTCGTCGGCCAGGCGTACTTTAACCTGAAGGACCGCCCCACGGGCTGTCGCTACATCCGAACGGCGAATCAGCTCGACCCCGCGGACAACACCTACTCAGGCCTGATCGGCCAGTGTCGGGACTGATGTTCGGTCGAAACAAGGCCATCCGCGTCGAAGTCTTCGGCAAGACCGACCTCGGGCGCACGCGCGACCACAACGAGGACCGTTTCCTCGTCGCAGACCTGACGCGCAAAGCCGCCTCGCTGCTTCCGGATGTGCGGCAGCACGACATCGGCCCGCGCGGCACCCTGTTCGTGGTCGCCGACGGCATGGGAGGCGCGGCGGCCGGTGAGCTGGCAAGCGAGATGGCCACCGACACGATCTACGCGCACCTCGTGAAGACCTGGAACGCCGAACACGAAGTGACGCCGCAGCGCTTCGCATACCGCCTGAAAGAGGCGGTCGAAGTCGCCAACGCCAGTATCCACGCGCACGCCAGAGCGCATCCGGAAGTGCGCGGTATGGGGACGACCACCACGGCCGCGGGCGTGCTCCACGATCACCTCTATCTCACGCAGGTTGGCGACAGCCGCGCCTATCTCATCCGCGGCGGCGAGGCGCACCAGATCACCAAGGATCAGTCGTTGATGCAACGCCTGGTCGAAGCGGGCGAGCTGACCGAAGAAGAAGCGGCGCAGAGCGAGCGCCGCAACATCATCCTCCAGGCCCTGGGCCCCGATCCCAAGGTGAAGGTCGACCTGACGCACCAGGAGGTGCGTCGCGGCGACGTCCTCGTGCTCTGCTCGGACGGGCTGTCGGGCCAGGTCAAGAAGGAAGAGATCGCGCAGGTCGTCACCACGACGCCCGAGCTGAGCGCGGCGTGCGACAAGCTGATCGCGCTCGCCAACGAACGCGGCGGGCCGGACAACATCACCGTCGTCATCGCGCGCTTCGACGGCGACGGCCTGCGCTCCTCGGATGGCGGGCAGCAAGCGGACGTCGGCCATCAGGTCTACCCGCTGATCGACACCGAGACCAGTACGGAGCCGGTGCCGGTCTACAAGGGCAGCCGCCCGCCCGTCCCGAACCGGGAGAAGCACAATCCCGGCACGCGAATCATCGTGCTCGCGGCGCTCGCCGTCGCCGCCGCCGTGATCTGGTACTTCACCCGGAATCAGTGAAAGCCCAGTTCAAGTTTCTTTCCGGTGCCCGGGCGGGACAGGTCGAAGCCTTCCGCAAGGGTTACATCGGGCTCGGCCGTCACCCGCTCTCCGATGTGCGATTCGATGCCGAGCGTGACCTCGACGTCTCGTCGCGCCACGCCGCCATCGTGCGCAAGACCGAAGGCTTCGTGCTGCAGGATCTCGGCAGCCGCAACGGAACATTCGTGAACGGGCAGCGGATCACCGGCGACACGCTGCTCAAGGGCGGCGACGTCATCGGCTTCGGCGTGAACGGGCCGGCGCTGGAGTTCGCGATCATCGAGACCGATACCGATCTTCCGCCCACGACGGCGGCAGAAGCGCTGGCGGAGCGCACCTCGTCGCCGCGCGACGTGTTTCCCGCAGCGCCCGCGCAGCGGGCGAGTGCACCGCGCCAAAGTACGGGCGTGCGGATCGCGGTCGAGGTGGCGCGGCAGACGGCGCAGCTGCGGCGCACGACCAAGATCCTCATCGCGCTGCTGCTGCTCGTGGTCACCGGTTTCACGTGGATGCAACTGGATGGCCGCCGGCGCGCCAACGAGCTGCTGCAGCTGCAACTGCGGGCCGACTCCCTGATGCGCGAGTCGCGTGCGTTGACGACCGAGTTTCAGAGCCAGCTGCAGGGCGTGCGGGATGCCCTGAAGGCATCACAAGACGAGACCGCGCGGCTGCGGCGCGAGCTCGACGCGTCGAGTGGGGATGCCTCATCGGTGACACGGCTGCGGACCGAGCTCGACGCCGCCGAGCGGCGGCAGCGCGCCCTGGCCGGCGCCGTGGGCGGGGGGGTCAATTACCGCGCGATCTCACACCGCAATCAGAACGCGGTCGCCATCGTGCTGGTCGAGTACACCGACGGCGAGCGATTCAGTGGCACCGCCTTTTCGGTCGACTCGATGGGCACGATGGTCACGAACAAGCATATCCTGACCGGCGAGGACGGCACGAAGACGCCGCAGCGCCTCGGCGTGATCTTCTCCGGCAGCACGCAGTTTTGGCGCGCCGAGCTGATCGGCGTCGCGCCGGACGCCGATGTCGGTGTGTTCCGGGTGCTGATCAAAGGCGGCACGCCGCGCGTCGCTGGGCTCGCCCGGAGCCGCGAAGGACTCGAGCGCGGCGATCCGGTCGCGATCCTCGGCTATCCGCTGGGCTTCGATCTCCCGATGGAGTCGCAGGGCGGCCAGCCCATCGCCGAGCCCACGTTGACGGTGGGGACCGTGAGCAAGTCGCTCACGTCGGTCGTACAGGTGGACGCCTATGGGGCGCCCGGCTCATCGGGGAGTCCGGTTTTCGATCGCGACGGAAAGGTTATTGCCGTGTTGTACGGCGGCGAGCGGGAATCGAACGGCAAGATCATCTTCGCGGTGCCCGCGTATTTGGTTTCGGACTACCTGCACGGCCTCAACCTGCCGCGCTAGCATGCACCGCGTCGCCGGTCTCTTCATCGTCACGATGGTCTGCGCTGTTCAGGTCGCTGCGCAGGATACCACCTCCTTCGATCGCCACGAAGCAATGGTTCCCATGCGCGACGGCGTGAAGCTCCACACCTCCTGGTATGTACCTCGGAACATCACCGGGCCGCTGCCGATCATTTTTTCGCGCACGCCGTACGGGATCGAACACGCGGACGGTGCGTTCCGCAGCTATTACCAGGCGCTGGTGAAAGAGGGCTACCTCTTCGCCTTCCAGGACATCCGCGGGCGATTCGGCTCCGAGGGCACGTTCGTGATGCAGCGCAAGCCGGACCACCGCCAGACGCACGGCTCCGACGAAAGCACCGACGCGTACGACACGATCGACTGGATGATTCACAACATTCCCAACAACAACGGGCGCGTGGGGATGTTGGGGATCTCCTATGACGGCTGGACCACGGGAGAGGCGCTCATCGATCCGCATCCCGCGCTGCGCGCCGCGTCCCCACAGGCCTCGCCCGACGACATGTTCCTGAACGACGACTTTCACCATCAGGGCGCATTCCGGCTGAGTTACGGCTTTGAGTACGCGGTGCTGACCGAGGCGTCGGACACCAACAGCTCCTTCGACTTCGGCCGCTACGACACCTACGACTGGTATCTCGAGCTGGGGCCGCTGCGCAATGCCAACGCGCGCTACCTGCACGACAAATTGCCGAGCTGGAACAACTTCGTGGCGCACCCGAACCACGATGATTTCTGGAAAGTCCAGGCGCTGACGACGTACCTTCACAAGACGACTGTCCCGACGCTCAACGTTGCGGGATGGTGGGACCAGGAAGATTTCGTCGGCCCAATTCAGATCTACGAGGCGATGGAGCCGCGCGACTCAGCCGGGGTCAATTTCCTCGTTGTGGGCCCGTGGAATCACGGCGGCTGGGCGGGCGGCCCGGGACGCCAGCTCGGCAACATCGACTTCGCGAGCAACACCGGCGAATACTTCCGCGACAGCGTGCAGGCGCCCTTCTTCGCGCACTTTCTCAAGGATAAAGGACCGCTGAACCTGCCCGAAGCGCTCACGTTCGAGAGCGGCGCGAACACCTGGGTCCGCAACGACGCATGGCCGGCGCGGGCGCATGTGACTCGCCGCAGGCTCTATTTCCGTGAGAATCGTGGGCTGAGCTTCGCGGCTCCCGCCGCTCGCGCGCCGGGGGGGGCATTCGACAGGTATGTCTCCGATCCCGCCAGTCCCGTGCCCTATCGCAATCGGCCGATCCAGCCCACCTACTACGCGAAAGGGAGCGGCTGGTACACGTGGCTGCTTCAGGATCAGCGCTTCGTGGATCACCGACCCGACGTGCTGAGCTGGGAAACGCCGCCGCTCGAGGAGGACGTCGTGATTCGCGGCGCCATCACCGCTCACCTCTTCGCCAGTACGACCGGCAGCGATGCCGATTGGATCGTGAAGTTGATCGACGTCTATCCGGAAGACTATGAGAATGCCGCGGCCCCCCGGGTGACGGGGGGCTACGAGCTCATGGTGGCGAATGACGTGCTGCGCGGGCGCTTCCGCACCGGTTTCGAGCGGCCCGCGGCGATCGTCCCCAATCGCGCGCTCGAGTACATGGTGGACCTACATACGCAGGATTACCGCTTCCTGAAGGGCCACCGCATCATGGTCCAGGTGCAGAGCACCTGGTTCCCGATCATCGATCGCAACCCGCAGACGTTCGTGCCCAACATTTTCGAGGCGAAAGCAAGCGACTTCAGGACGGCGACTCACCGAATCTACCGGTCGGGAGCGCAGGCGTCGTACGTGGAGCTCCCGATCTACCAGGAGCGTTGATCGCGGCTCGCCCAACAACGAGCACGGTCAGCAGGGCCAGCACCTACCTCTCTCTCAAGAGCCCTCGAACCGCGCGGGACGGAGCAGACTGAGGGCTAGAATCGCGAGCAGACCCACGGCAGCCGCCACCCGCGATCCCGTCAGTAAGTAGCCCAACCATGAGAGTAGCGCGGCGGCCTCGACCAGGGCCCACAAGATGATCGCAGCACCCCGCGTCTCGCTCCGTGCCCAATAATCGTCGGGCGCTTGGTCCGCGGGCCGCTCGGGGAATCTGGGCGTCAAAAAGCCCAGCGCGATCGTCAGGTTCACCAGCCCGATGCCCGCCATGATCATGCCAAGGGACGGCCCGAACCCAAACGTCAGGCCCGTACGCTGCCGCAGGATGTAAAACACACCTGCGACGATCACGAGACCGAGTACGAGGGCCAGATGGATGATCCGAATGGCGCGCGTCACTGACGGCCCATGAGCAGCTCCTGAATCTTGCCGTCGGGTGTGCGATACATCAGCGCCTGAGTATTGACCGACCCGACCTTGAATTGCACTACGGCGACCTCCATGCCCCCTCGCTCCACCCTGTTTGTCACCTTGAGCTCGGTGATTGGCCCCAGGCGTCCGAGCGACGCACGCGCAGACGCCAGCAGCTCTGCCGTCAGAAAGGCATTGAAGTCGTCACCGAGCGTCGAGCGGTCGACGGTTCCCTGCCGTAGGCCGGAGAGAAAGGCGCGTGCCGCATCGAGCGGCGGTAATCCCTGGATCGCGGGCACATCGACTTGTGGCATGAGCTTCGGCACGATCGCCTGGTTGATCTCATCGATCGCGGCAAAATCGGTGTTCGCGAGCACGACGACCGCGGACTGCGTCGCCGGGATAACCGTGTTCTGCGCGACGAACCCGCTCACCGCACCACCATGCCGCAGGATCACGGCTGCCCCGCGATCGTTCACGCCTTCGCCGCATCCATAACCGGTCGAGCGCCCGTCGGGCAGCCGATGGGGTGTCGTGAGGATGCGGTACGAATCGGCGTTGAGCACCTTTCCCCCGATCAGCGCCATGTCCCATTGCAGCAGATCCGTCGGCGTGGACCAGATGGCACCCGCGCTTCCCGCCCAGCCCGCACCTTCCGGTGTTGCCGGCATTGGCGGGCCGAGCGCGAACGACGTGTAGCCGCTCGCCATAGTCGAATCACCGGCTGGTGGGTCGTAACGCGTGTGCGTCATACTCAACGGCGTGAAGATTCGGCGCTGGAGGAAAGTGCCGAATGACTCGCCGCTCACTTTTTCGATTACTCGACCGAGGATGAGGAAATTGGTGTTGCTGTAGGACCAGCGGCTGCCGGGCTCGAAATCGAGCGGCCGGGTCGCGTACTCCGCGATAATGCTGTCGGCAGCGCGCGGCTCCAGCATCTCGCGGTCTACGAAGTCGAGTGGATAGTAGTCCCGATATCCTGAGACGTGCTGTCCCAGCTCGAGCAGCGTGATGTCGCCCGCTCTGGTCAAATTCGGCATGTACTGCGACACCCGATCGCCCAGCGACAGCTTCTTTTCCTGCGCGAGAAGCAGCAGGGCGCTGCAGGTGAACTGTTTGGTGACCGAGCCGATTGCGAACATCGTCTCCAGAGCGACCGGGGCCCGCTTGCTGAGTGAACGCACGCCGTAGCCGTTCGAGAAGACGATCTTGCCGTCCTGGGCGACCCCGACCGAAACGCCGACGAGTCCGCGGTCATGCATCGTCGCCCGGATCACACTGTCGATGGAGGCAGTGTCGATCGGCGCCGCGTGCAGCGCGGCGGGCGGCGCGGCCGGCGGCACGGGTGCCACCTCCTTGCGGCAAGCGAGGGCCGAAGCGACAAGCGCGGCGATGGCAAATCGTGCGGCATGGTGGTGCATGAAATCCTCACGCTGAGACGATGGAGCAACTTAGGGCGCGCCGAGACTTCCGGCGAGCTAGCGGCACGATCCATTTGGAGTATGATCGCCCCATGAAAAAATCCATCGGCGACAACATGATCCCGAAGGACTGGGGATTCGATCGCGGCCTCGACCTGATCAAGAAAGCCGGGTTCGACGGCATCGAGCTGTGGCTGGGCGACGTGCCGTGGTTTCAGATGAGCACTTCCGACAGCGAGGTACGCGAGCTGCGGCGCAAAGTCGAAAACGCCGGCCTCGTGGTCTCCAATGTCTCGACCGGACTACATTGGGGCTCGCCGCTGTCGGCGCGCGACCCTCGGGTGCGAGCGCAAGCCGCGCGCATCATCGAGCGCCAGATCGAGACCGCGAGATTGCTCGGCAGCGACGCGATCCTGGTGGTCGCCGGGCTGGTGACCGATGAAGTCCCGTACAACGAAGTGTACCAGCGCTGCCTGGACGCGCTGCGGCCCCTGGGCGAGACCGCCACTCGCGCCGGCGTCAAGATCGGCTGCGAGAACTGTAACTCCGAGCAACGGTTCCTCATCAGCCCGCGTGAGTTCTGGCAATTCCTGAACGATGTGAACAGTCCCGCGGTCGGCATCCATCTCGACGTCGGCAACATCCACGACACCGGGTTTGCGGAACAGTGGATCGAGATGCACGGGCCCCGCATCACGCGCATTCATCTGAAGGACGTCCTGAAGCACCGCGGCCGCTGCGGCGACCAGAGCGTGTACACCAATCTGTTCCTGGGCGACAACAACTGGCCCGCGATCCGCGCCGCGCTGACGAAGGTCGGGTACGACGGTTGGCTCATCGCGGAAATGGAAGCGCGCTATCGCTACGCGCCGGACCAGCAGTTTTCCGACACCGCGCAAGCGATGGATCGCCTCATCTCCGGCAGGCTTTGAGTGGACATGACGCGCCGGCAGTTCCTCGCTACCACCGCAGCCGCGGTGAGCGCCGGCAATCGCCTGCGAGGTCGCGTGCCGTGTGTGCTACTGGATCTGCAGCGCGATAGCCTGCGGGAGTCGGTGGCGGGCTACGCGGCGGGGTTCCAGCCGCGCGTGGTGCGCGCGGACATGCCCGACATCCCGCCCTGCGCTGTCTTGCTCGTTCCGGCGGCACTCGAGATCTCGCCGCTCGCGGCCCGGGCCATTGTGAGGTGCCTGCACGCCGGGGCGACCGCCATCCTCGAGTCGGCCGCGGGCTTCCTCGATGAGCGAGCGTTTTGCGCGGAGCGGACGGTGCTGCAAGACTATTTCGACATCAACGTCGAACCGCCGGTGCAGCTCTGGCCGCGTCAGACTCCGTACGTCGACTACCTCTGGCCCTACGCCGCCAAACTCCGCGACTTCAGCCGAGTGGTACCGCTTGGCGGGCAAGCCGGTGAGAGGATCGCATGGGTCGACCGTCTTCCGGTGGCGCTCAAGCGAGGGAGCGGGCGTGGGACGTTGATCTTTCTGGGCTCGCCCCTCGGGCCGGCGCTTTGGGCCGGCGATGTCGAAGCGAGAGGTTGGGTCTCCGCCGTCCTGGCTACGGCGTCCGAGCGATGCGCTCGACCACCATCATGCTGAAGGATCCCGGCAGTACCGGTGGACGACGGCGCGGGTTCGCCGCCGTTGATTCGGCGGGAACCGGTCCGAACTTCGCCGAGACGACGTAGAGCCGGTGCGTGGTGGGGTCGAGCCCCATATTGCGCGCGCCCAGCGCCGTTTGGAGGTTCTCGACGACGCGATACTGGTCCGGCCCGTCCTGATGGATCACCGTGAGCGTTCCGTCCGCGTTCGACGTGAAAACGTCGCTCGTGCTCGCGTCGAACGCCGCACCATCCACACCCTGGCCGATCGGCGCCGTCGCAACGACTCGACCGGCCTCGTAGTCCGAAACCGCGAGCACGCCGCTGCGGCACCCGCTGAACAAGCGATGATGTTTCGTGTCGATCGCCATCGCGACCGGCTGCTGGCAGGGTGCGGTCGACCACCGCCGCGTAACCGTCAGCGCGCGGGCGTCGATTTCCACCACTTCCCCGTTGTCGACGATGTTCACGTACACCTTGCCGTCGCCGGCGAACGCGCCGGACTCCGGCTTGCCGCCGAGCGGGATGTTGGTCACGAGCCGACCAGGCCCGGGATCGATCACCGTCGAGGAATGCGCATCGCCGTTGAACGTGAAGACGCGATTCGAGACCGGGTCGTACACGATCGCGTCGGCGTCTTCGGCAGCCGGGATGCGACTCAGCACCTGGAACGTCGCGGGATCGAACATCACGACGGAGCTGTCGTTGCCCGACGTGGCGAAGCCATGGTGTGCGGCCTCAACCAGAGCGACGCCGTGCGCCCCGTGAATCGACGAGACTTCGCCGAGCAGCGTGCCGCTCCGCGCGTCCACGACCATGAAACGGTCCTGGCGCGCGATGAAGACCCGGTGATGCGCCGGATCAGGCGTGACGTAGTCCCAGCGTCCATCGCCACCCAGAACAAACGTATGCGTTATTTGATAGGGCCCGGAATTCTGCGCGGCGAGTGCAAGGAGTAAGACGAGAGAGTTCATTTCCGGATCCGCTTTCCTTTCTTCTGTTTCGCCGCGACGGCAATGGACTTCTCCGCCCAGGGTCGCAGCGCGTCAGGATCTTCGAGGAGGTCCTCCGGCACAGCATAGTACTTCATCGCTTCGCTCCCTTCCCCGTAAGGCTGGAACGGTTTCATCCCCAGCTTTTCGAAGTCGGGCCGATTGGAGTCGTCCACCTTGAAATAGAGCGTGTCGTTGGCAATGAGCGCGAAGAATACGTCGCCGGCGTAAATGCCGAAGCCGCCGAACATGGATCGCGCGCGCACCTCCGACACGATGCGACTCAGTTGATCCATCACGAACGTGCGAAAACTCGCGCTGCTGGGCATACCCACCCTAGGCGAGATTGCCTTCTCCTCTCTAACCTCAGCCGGGCCGACTAGGCTCCCCTGAGGATGCTGTGAGGGGCTGAATATGCCGGGACACGTGCGAGCGACAAGCTTGCAGAGCTAGCGACCGACGGGAATGACCTGTGGCTAGGGCGCGACACCCCGCCCCAAAGATCATAATGTCCCGTCTATCCGCTTCCGGGTAGTTGACGCGAGCCATAACGCATGCGTAGGTACAATAGGGGAGAGAAAGGTGGGGTGGCACATGACGTGTACCCGTTACGCCGTACTACTCCTGACCGCCACCGCGGTCGCCACGATCCCGCGGCCGTCGCTCGCGCAAAGTGCAGGCGACGGCTTTCTGTTTCACGTCCCGGTCGCAACGTGGACCGTGCGGGGCGGGTTCGATCACGCGTTCGCGAGCGGGGACATCTTCAACTTCGTCACCAAACAACTCACCATCGACCGCTCCGACTTCAACTCGGCGACGTTCGGCACTAACGTGGCCGTGCGCGTGTCACCGGCCAACGATCTCGTGGTCGATGTGGGTTTTAGCAACGTCTCCCGCCTCTCCGAATTCCGCGACTGGGTCGATCAGAACAACCAGCCGATCCAACAGAGGACGTCGTTGCGCCGTGTGCCGGTCACGGTGGGCGTCAGGCATTACCTCTCCTCGCGCGGCCGCTCGATCGGACGGTTCGCCTGGATCCCCGCGGCACGCGAGACCTACGTGGGTCTCGGAGCGGGCCTGATGCAGTACCGGTTCCATCAAATCGGCGACTTCGTTGACTTCCAGACGCTCAATGTCTTCCCGGACGAGTTCGAATCCAAAACGTGGACACCCGTCCTGCACGCACTCGCAGGGCTGGACTTGGGGCTGGGGCGCTTCCTCCTGCTGAATGGCGAGGCGCGGTATACCTGGGCCCGGGGACCCATGGGCCGGGATTATGTTGGTTTCAAGCGTATCGACCTGTCGGGCCTGGCGGTGACAGCGGGCCTTTCGCTTAGACTCTAGGAAGGATCGTCCCATGCGTACGCGAATCCAAACACTGCTCGTCGTCGCCGCCCTTCTGGCTGCCGGCGCTACGCCGGCCCGCGCGCAGAAGACCGCGGTCGACTCGCGCTGGCTGGCCCATCTCGGCTGCTGGGAGTCGATCGAGTCGACGAAATCTCTTGTGTGCCTCGTGCCCGCCGCCGGCACATCGACGGTCGATCTCCTCACGATCACCAAAGGGCAGGTGGTGACTCGCGAGCCCATCGCCGCCACCGGCGAGCGCGTCGCGACCCGCCACGATGATTGCACCGGGTGGCAGAGTGTCGAGTGGTCCAGCAGCGGTGCGCGTCTCTTCTTCCGTTCGGGCGACACGTGCCCCACGGGTGATCGGCTTGGCACGGGCCTCATCGCCATGGCCAGCGATGGTCACGAGTGGCTGTACATCCAGGGTATGACGCTCCAGGGGCAAACGGGAGTCCGAGCGCAGCGCTATCGCGAGGTGTCGGGCGAGTTCTCCTTGCCGGATGATGTGAAGGATGCGCTGCCAACGGATGTCACGTCCACCATGCAGGCACGCGCCGCCGCCGCCCTGCCCGTCGGGATTGATGAGGTCATCGAAGCGTCGCGGCACCTGGACACCCCCGTACTCGAAACCTGGCTCGTCGAACGGGGGGAGCCGTTCACGCTCGACGCGAAGCAACTCGTCAGGCTCGCCGACGCCGGCGTGCCTGCGCGCGTCACCGATCTCATGGTGGCGCTGTCGTATCCCAAAGTGTTCGCGATCAACACCACGGCGCGCGCGGGTGAGCGGCTGCCGCGGGCAAATGCAGCTCAGGGTGGGGGGGGATACGCAGGAGGAGTCCCGCTGCACGGGTATACGCCGCTGAATTCGTGCTCCCTGTACTACATGCTGTACAACTATGCGCCGTACGACTGCGCACGGCTCTACCCCGGATATGGCTACGGATATGGATCCGGGTACGGGTGGTATCCGGGCGGCTATCCGGTGACGATCGTGTTCACCCCGAGCGCGCGCGCGCACGGGCGCGTGGTGAACGGACAGGGTTACAAGGAAGGCGCGGGCACGAATGCGGATGCAATGCCACGGTCTGGCGACTTCGGGAAAGTGACTCCAAGCGGATGGTCGACCGGAAGCACCACCAGCTCAGCTCGACGAGTTCGAGCTCGAGTTCGGGCTCCGGTGAGCGGACGGCTAAACCCCGACCGTAGTTATTTGGGCGGAAGCGCTGCCGGCGGTGTTTCCGAACCCGGCGGCAGCGCGACCCGCGTCGCTAACGCCTCCATTTGCCGCTCGCGCAGCCGCGCCCAGCGCGGCAGACGCAGTGCGCCACTCGTAATCATCCCCAAACCGGCGAGCAGCAAGAACGCCATGCCCGGTATGGCGCTCACGAAAGAGCCATCCAGCGCAGTCACAATCGCGATTGTGGCGGTCACGCCGAGGGCCGCTAACCCGGCGCCGATGGACGCGCGCGCCGCGCCATGCATCGTGCCGAAACGCAGGCGGTGACCCGTTGCGGTGGGCTCGAGGAGGACCTGCAGGTTGCCGTTGGTCCACTGCCGCAGCGCGCCATCGCTCCGAGTGCGGCCGCGTGCGTTGAACACTTCGCGGAGCTGCACGACCAAGCGCTCCCATTCCTCGTCCGTCAGCCGGCGATTGAGGTTAACCGTTCGAGCCACGCCGATCGGCAGGCCGAGGAACGTGCGAGACTTGGCGTCGAGGCGCACATCGAGCGCCTGCGCGGCCCGGGCGACGGCTTCGGATGGAATGCCAACCTCACCACCGATGGCCTGGAGATCGGCGAGGGTCAAGCCCTCGTCCCGCGGGACGTCGTGCGGCGGGTTCTGCTGTGCTTCCGCCGCTGCCCGAAAGATCGCGGCGATTTCCTTATCGTTGTAGCGACGCTCGGCCATGCTGGAGAATTGCTAACGATACCACTCCTCGCGCAAGAGCGCCCTAGGCGCCGGCAGCCTCGAACACCGTCCGCAGAATCGCGTATTCCGCCAGATCTTCGGGACGGTCCCATTTCATGACATGCTGTCGCAGGATCCCTTCGAACTGCATACCCGCTTTGACCATGACGCGGCCGGATGCGGGATTGCGCGTCAGATGAGACGCATGGATGCGATTGAGCGGTAAGGTCTCGAACGCGAAGCGAATCACCGCCCGCGCGGCCTCTGTTGCATAGCCGCGGTTCCAAAACGGGCGGCCAATCCAATACCCGAGCTCCGCGCGGCGATGCGGCGGTCTGAAATGCAAACCAATCGCTCCCACGAGTCCATCGGCGTTGGAAACGATCGCGAAGGTACCGCGGTCCTGCGCCTCCCACGCCGCGCGGTGAGTCCGGATCCAAGCCTCTGCCATGCCATCGAGGTATGGATGAGGGATCGTCAGCGTCGTTTCGGCGATCTCCCGCGCACCGACCAGGCGCTGCACGATTGGTGCGTCGTCGAGCACGAACGGTCTGAGCAGCAGACGTTCGGTTTGTAATGTCGGCTGCGGCGCCATGCGGGCACGACCCGATATCAGGTCATTCGCCAGCTGCTCGCGAAAACGCTCGAATTCGCCAGGCGCGTATGCCGGCCGCTTGGCGATGCGCGGGTCGATCGGACGGCCTTCAAACTGGTCACCACGGTAGCGCGGGAAGACGTGCACGTGCAGGTGCGGTGCCGTATTCCCGTGCACTTCATAGTTCATCTTGACGGGGTTCATGATTCGCGCGATGGCGCCCGAGACTTTCCGAATGTCTCGCATCAGCGCCGGTCCCTCATCATCGGTCAAGTCATGGAGCTCGATCACGTGGCGGGCGAAGACCAAGCAGGCATAACCGCGCACAGGATCGTCAGGGCCGACGAGTACCCACGACGCTTCCAGCCGGACGGCGGCATCCGGCTCGCTCCGGCACACCCGACAAGACGCCTCCGCTACTGGGGCGGGTGCCACGTGAACGTGTCGCGCGCGCTGTATACGGTCTCGCCCCGCTGATTGCGGATCGTCACGAACACGGAGAGGACCGGGGAGTCGAGGCGCGTGGTGGCAAATCGCGAGAGGAATCGGCCATCGATCATGACCGTACCGACTCGCTCGAGATCGCAGCGCAACTGCACGCGCTCGGTCCGAATTACGGGGTCGACGCAGCCCGCCTCATGCCGCGTGCCGCTGCGCGTGAACGTGAGAAAGGTCTCGGGATGGAGCGTGAGACGCGTGAAGCGGCGACCGGCTACCGTGAATTGATAGCCGGGTTCGTAGTACCCCTCGGCGTCCGCCTGCAGCGGCCTGGGCGGGGGCGCGGGGCCCAGTGTCTCGGTGACGGGCGGGGGTGGCTTTTGGATCGCGACGAAAATCACCGCTGCGACGAGAAACAACCCGACGAGAAGGAGAACGCTGCCCCGCATCAGGCCATCCTACCAATTACCGCGCCGTCATGTGGCCCGCGGGGGCACCCACGCGGCGCCGCACCTCGGCGATATCGCGGACCGGACGAACCTCCACGCAGCCGGTGCGCGCCCAGGGGAACTCCGCGGCGATCCGCACCGCCTCGTCGATATCCTTCGCTTCGATCAGATTGAAGCCGCCCAGCACCTCCTTGGCCTCACTAAACGGGCCGTCCGTGACTTTGGTACGACCGTTTCGGATCCGCACCGATTTCGCCGACTCGGCGCCCTCGAGCATCTGAGACGCGATGAGCCGCCCATCCTGGTGGAGCTCGTCGGCGTGCGCGAGACAGTCGCGCATCATGCCATCCGTTTCGGTCTGGGGCAGCGCGTCGTACAGCTTGGGGTCGTTGTAAATCACGAGCACGAATTTCACGCGGGCTCCTTTATCGCATGTCCGCCAAACTCATGGCGCAGTGCGGCAATCAACTTGGCACCGAACGACTCCTCCTGGCGCGACCTGAGCCGCGCGAGCAGCGACAACGTGATGACCGGCGCCGGCATGTCCAAGCGCAGCGCCTCTTCGATTGTCCAACGTCCTTCCCCGGAGTCCTCAACGTAGCCACGAATCCCGGACAGCCGCCCGTCGCGCGCCAGCGCCCGCTCGGCGAGCTCGTTCAGCCAGGAGCGCACCACGCTCCCGTGGTTCCACAGCTTTGCAATCTGGCGCAAATCGAACGTGAAATCCTGCGACGCGTGCAGAATCTCATACCCCTCGGCGTACGCCTGGAGCATGGCGTACTCGACCCCGTTGTGCACCATCTTCACGTAGTGCCCTGCTCCGGGGGGACCAACGTGGGCGTAGCCGTCGGGCGCCGCGAGCGTCCGAAAAACCGGATCGCAATGTCGGAACGCCGCCGGCGAGGCGCCGATCATGAGACAATAACCGCCTTCGAGACCCCAGATGCCGCCGCTCGTGCCGACGTCGATGAACTCGATGCCCTTGGCCTGAAGCGCCTCGGCGCGGCGCAGTGAGTCGCGGAAATTCGAGTTCCCGCCGTCGATGACGATGTCGCCGCGGCTGAGTCGGGGCACGAGCTGCTCGATGGTGCTCTGCACCGGCGCGCCGGCTGGCAGCATCACCCAGACGACGCGCCGAGGGGATAGCTGGCGTGCGATGTCGGCGACGTTTTCGGCCTTCCTGACGCCCTTGCCGACATACGCCTTCACGGCCTCCGCGTTCTGGTCGTAGACGATCAGCTCGTGACCGCCCTGAATCAGCCGCCGCACCATGTTCCCGCCCATGCGACCCAACCCGATCATCGCCAGCTGCATCGTTGCGCGCTCCGCGAAGGCGTTGCGGTAAGCGTAGCACCGAATCCATTAGCGGGATAGGATTGGGCCACGCTGTGCACACTGGACTCTACGTAATCATGGGCGTCTCGGGCTCCGGCAAGACGACAGTCGGAGCGAAGCTCGCGCGCGCGCTCCAGCTCGCGTTCCTCGAAGGCGACGACCTGCACCCGGCTCAAAATGTCGAGCGAATGGCGGCTGGCATCCCGCTGACCGATGACGACCGCCGCCCTTGGTTACTCGCGATCGCGGGTCGATTGCGCGACGCAAGGCGCGCGGGCGTGGGTCTGGTCGTCGCGTGTTCGGCACTCAAACGCAGCTATCGTGACCTGCTGCGCTCCGTTGGTGCCGCGGACGTACGCTTCGTCTATCTCAAGGGAACCCGCGCAATCCTCGCCGAACGCCTGGCCAACCGGCGCGGTCATTTCATGCCGCCGGCCCTGCTCGACAGCCAGGCCGCCACACTGGAAGAACCGGCACCGGACGAGCACACGTGGGTGTGCGATATCCGCGAGACGCCTGACGCGATCGTCGCCGATTTGGTGAAGCGCGCGGCATGAGCCCAAACACGCTCCTGCTGCTCTACGCCTTCCTGGCGGTGCTTGCGCTGATCGTCCTGATCGCGGTCTTCAAACTCCATCCCTTCGTTGCGCTGGTCGTCGTATCCCTTGGCCTGGGCGCAGCGGCGGGGATGCCGCTCTCCACCGTGGTCAAAGCGTTCCAGGACGGCGTCGGTGGCGTTCTGGGATTCGTCGCAGTCGTGGTCGCCCTCGGCACGATGTTGGGCAAGATGATGGCGGAGTCCGGCGGTGCCGCGCGCATCGCGACCACGCTCATCGCGCTGTTCGGAGAGCGACGCGTGCACTGGGCAATCATGGTCGTCGCGTTCCTCGTCGGCATTCCCGTGTTCTTTCAAGTGGGCTTCATGCTCCTGATTCCCCTGGTATTCACCATTGCGCGCCGGTCAGGACTGTCGCTCGTGAAGATCGGAATTCCGCTGGTCGCGGGGCTGTCGGTGGTGCATGGAATGGTGCCGCCGCATCCGGCGGCGATGCTCGCGGTCCAAGCCTACCGCGCCGACATCGGGCGCACGATCGCCTATGCGATCCTGGTCGGGCTGCCGACCGCGGCGCTGGCGGGCCCGATCTTCGCCACGTGGATCACGCCGCGTATCCAGCTTCCCGCCCACAATCCGATGGCCACGCAGTTGTCCGGCGACACGTCACGCGAGATGCCGAGCTTCGGGCTCACACTCTTCACGGTGCTGCTGCCCGTGATCGGTATGCTCGCCGCGAGTGTCGCCGACGTCGCCCTCGACACAACCAGCGCCATCCGTGCAACAATTGATTTCGTCGGCAGCCCGATCGTCGCGCTGCTCATCGCCCTGCTCTTCTCTTTTTGGTCGCTGGGATACCGCCAGCACTTTACGCGCGATCAGATCCTCAAATTCGCGAATGACTGCCTGGGTCCCACTGCCACGATTCTGCTGGTGATCGGCGCGGGCGGTGGCTTCAACCGCGTGCTACTCGAGAGTGGAGTGGGCAAAGCCGTTGCCGACCTCGCGCTGGGATCGCACGCCTCGCCCCTGGTCCTGGCCTGGACCGTTGCGGCACTGATCCGTGTAGCCACCGGCTCGGCGACCGTGGCGATGACGACGAGCGCGGGGATCGTTGCGCCAATCGCGGCGGCGATTCCAGGCTCGAATGCCGAGCTGCTCGTGCTCGCGACGGGCGCCGGCTCGCTGGTGCTTTCGCACGTGAACGATGCGGGGTTCTGGCTCATCAAGGAGTTCTTCAACATGACTGTGCCGCAGACACTGAAGACATGGACCGTGGCCGAGACGATCATCGGCATCGCAGGATTAGGGTTTACGTTGCTGCTCAGCTTGGTGGCGGGGTGTGCGCCGCGCGAGCCGGAGCTGAGCGCGCAGGGATGGATCGATGTGACGGCGACGCTCGATCCCGCGCGCACGCCGATCTACGAGGGCGATGCGCCGATGCGATTTGATTTTCTCAAGAACATGAAGCAGGGCGACAAGCTCACCTTGTCGGCCTACTCGCTGGGCGCGCACAGTGGGACGCACATCGACGCGCCGATGCACTTCATCGCGAACGGTGCACCCATCGATGAGGTGGCGCTCGAGCCATTGATCGGCGCCGCACGCGTGATTGCCATCCCCGACAGCGTGCAGGCGATCGACGCGGCGGAGCTCACCAAGCACGATTGGCGGGGCGCGAGGCGTGTGTTGTTCCGCACGCGAAGCTCGCTGCGCAGCTGGATGGACTCGGCCTTTCATAAGGACTTCGCGTACATCGCTCCGGACGCGGCGCAGCTCCTCGCGGACGCCGGCGTCGTGCTCGTCGGCGTGGACTACATCTCGGCCGAGCAGTTCGGCGCGGCGGCGCCGCGGACCCATCAGATTCTGCTGGGCCGCGGGATTCCCATCGTGGAGGGACTCGACCTGCGACCGGTGCAGGCGGGCGACTACGATCTGATCGTCTTACCGCTCAAGGTCAAAGGCCACGAGGGAGCGCCGGCGCGGGCGATCGTGCGGAAGCGGTAGCTTAGCTGGCGATGGGCGATCGGAGCGCGTAGATCGTACCCTCCATATCCATCGCGTAGATCCTGTCTGCGTCGACATCCACCAGCCCGCAGCTAAACAGATCGTCGTCGCGATGGATGTTGTGCAGCCGGCCGCCCGTTGCAGGGTCCACGATTCCGAGCCCATCCAGCCGCGTCTCGAATATCAGGCCCGAGCCCTCGTGAAAACGAATTGCGACGACGAACTCGGCCGCCGGAACGTGGAAAAGGTCTTTCGCCCCGTTGAACGCCACCAGCGCCCCGCGCAGTGTCTCTGCGTCACGCCGCGTCCGATCTCTGAGGACGCTCACGATAGAGTCCCGGCAGAGCGTGACGGCCCGCACCTGCAGCGACGGCCATTGCCTGCGAAACGCGATGTCCCCGGTGGCGGCATCCAGCGCGTAGATCGAATCCGCCGTTGTTGCGAAGACCTGGCCCCTTTGTGCCAGGATCTCGTCGACGCACGGCCCGTCGATCGACTGCTGCCATAGCTCACGGCCCGTCGGGATGTCGTATGCCGCGATGAGGCCCGCATTGCACCCGATCACCGCGATGTCGTCGTGGATCGCGGCGGTCGCATTCACTTGATTGTTCCGCTCAGTCGAGACCTTCTTCGCCCAGAGCAAACGGCCCGATGCCGCATCGAGACAATGAAACATGCCAGCACGGTCGCCGATGAAGACTCGGGCCTGGTGATATGTCGGGCAGGAGTAGATCGTCTCCCGGCTGTTCGGGATTGGGGAAAAAGACCACTGCCGAGTGCCCTGCGCCGCGTCGAGGCAATACAACGTCTTGCTGGACTTCGCAAAGATCCACCCATCAGCAGCGACGACTTGTGCTCCGGCGAAACCATCCAACTGGGAAAACCACTGCAGTTCGCCGGTCGCCTTGTGCACAGAGTAGATCGCGCCGGGGGAGAACACGGACGCCACGACGGAATCACCGATGACCAGCGGATTGGGATGCTGCGTGTGGGGCGGAAGGACCGCCGCGTGCGTAGCCGGAACACGGTACGTCCATAGCCGCAGAGTATCCACGAGGTGGTGGCTGCGCGCCTCCGGCGGTTCGGTGCGGTCCACGCGCCTATCCGCGCTGTACACCGGCAGCTTGAACCCAGCGCGCCGCTGCCCGTTGCATCAACGCCTGCCCATGCCAGGCGCACACGACTGGCACGTCACCTGGGATTTGGGCAGCCAGCCGCGGATGCGCGAACAAGACCACGAGTGATGCCCCAGGCACCAGCCGCTCGAGCTTCGCGACTGACTGCGCGCCCAGATCGGCGCGGCCCTTCCACGATCTCGGCTCCGCGTATACGAGGATCAGGTGTCGGGTGTCAGGTGTCCGGTTTCTGGGAAACCGTACCCCCTGCGTTGCTAAGGTCTTGGCAAACACGTCGCGCGGCGGGATCGTGTATGGACCTCCGACGTCGTCGTCGACAATCGTGACGGCAAGGGATTTCGAAAGCGCTGGCGACGTCCCACGAATCAGATGAACGGCTCGATCAGATAGACTATCGGCGAACTTCTGATGCTCGACTAGCATCGCGTCGTCCACCCGTCCCGCGTCCCCCATCCCCCACTCCCCGAGGCTTTTCTCGTATCTCGCCAGTGCCTCCTCAGCCCTCGCAGCCGGGACGCCTTCCAGCGCGTGGACGACACCAGCCCAATCCGTCGGATACAGCAGCATGTCGCACCCGGCGGCGATCGCCGCCGCTGCCGCTTCACCCTCCGGCGCCGCCGCAGTCGCGCCGCCCATGATGAAGGCATCCGTTACCGTGAGCCCGCTGAACCTCAGGGTGTCGCGCAGATACCCGAGTATGATCGGAGAGAACGTCGCGGCAGAGCCGCTCGCGTCCCAGCGCGGGTAGGCGACGAACGCCGGCATGACACTCCCAACGCCGGCGTCCACGGCCGCTTTGAACGGCGCGACGTCGGTGCGCTGCACGTCGTCACCCATTGCCTCGACAATGGGAAGGCCTTCGTGCGAGTCCGTCGTGGTCCGCCCATGTCCGGGGTAGTGCTTGGCACACGCAAGCGCCCCATGTTCCTGGCAACCACGAATCCAGGCGGCCGCATGCGCCGCCACGCGTTCCGGATCAGCAGCGAACGAGCGCGTCTGCACGATCGGGTTCTTCGGCTCGATGTCGAGATCGCAGACCGGCGCGAATATCCAGTTGAGCCCGACCGCGCGCGCTTCGGTGGCGGTTATCGACGCCGCGGCATACGTGGCATCGAGATCGTTGAGATACCCGAGCGCGGCGGGCGGCGGCAGCTCGGTGAGACCCTTCACCTGTTGCCCCGGCCCCCGCTCGAAGTCCGAGCCGAGCAGCAGTGGACGGCCGGCAACGTCGCGCAGTGCTCTCGCGAGCGCGGTCACGGCGGCGCGCGTGCCGCCAAAGAGAATGAATCCGCCCACTCCAGCGGCCAGCGCTTGCTCGATTTTCGTGCGTTCGGACTTGAAGGAGCCGCGTCGCCAGCGCAGCGCCGGACACACGAGGCGCGCACGCGGGAGGGGAGGCAGAATCATGCGGGCGTGATGTGTCCCAACACGCGCGGTCCCCGCGCGCCCGTCGCCGCCGGCAGATTGCCCGGCTTCCCGGACACGGTCTGCATGCCGAGAAACGCGAACGCGACCGCTTCTTTCGCCTCGCCGTCGAAGAACAGCTGATCGAATAGCACGACGGGGCGCGGCTGGATCTTTGCGGCCAGTCGTTCGACCAGCGCGGGATTCTTGGCGCCGCCACCCGAGATCACCACCTCCGCGATTTCCCCGTCCCCCGTCCCCCTTCTCCCTTCCCCCCAACGCGCAATCGCCCGCCCGATCGATTCCGCCGTGAGCGCCGTCGCAGTGGCGATCGCGTCATTGTCGGAGCCGCCGGCTTTCTTGACACGCGCGAGCACCTTGTCGGCGTAATCGATCCCGAACCGCTCGCGCCCCGTGCTCTTGGGCGGCGGCTGATCGAAATACGGATCCGCCAACAGCTCCTCGAGGAGCTTAGCGACCGGCCGGCCGCGGCGGGCGCGCTCGCCATCGCGGTCGTACGGCGCGTCCGGATCCAGGCGCCGCGTGATCGCGTCGATCACGGCGACGCCCGGGCCGGTGTCGAACGCAAACGCACCCTCGGCCACACCGCGCCGCGGCACCCACGTGACATTCGCCATCCCGCCGACGTTCAGCAGCCAGCGCCCGTGCTGTTCATGCCCGAACAGCATGACATCGGCGAGCGGCACGAGCGGCGCGCCCTGCCCTCCCGCCGCCACGTCGCGCGCGCGAAAATCGCTCACCACGCGAACGCCGACGCGCTCGGCCAGCACGGCAGCGTCGCCGAGCTGGAACGTCGCGCGCCCGGGCTCATGCCAGATCGTTTGGCCGTGGGATGCGATAAACGACAGATCTTTGGGCGACGCGCGCGCCTGCGCCAGCAAGCCGAGGACGGCAGCGGCAAACCGTTCGCCCAGCGCGACGTGCAAAAACGCCACGTCCTTCGGCGTGCCGCGTGCCATCGCGTCGATGATTGCGCCCCGCTCCGCCGAGCTGTACGGCTCCTGGCGGAAGGCGACGAGCTCCGCGCCTCCGGCACCGTCCCGCAGTCGTACCAGGGCCGTCGAGATCCCGTCGAGCGATGTCCCCGACATCACGCCGACCGCGAGCGTGTCGCTCATCGCGTCACGGCGGGCGGATCGCCGACGACGGGACGGACGAAGCCGCCGGCCGCCTCGAGCAGCCGGCGCGCCTCTGCGGCGCTGACCTTGCGACGCGCCATCACGATCGCGAGCTTGACGCTCCCGCCCGCCCCCGTGATCGCCTCGCGCGCTTCCTCGCGACTCACGCCACAACACTCCATCACGATCCGCTCGCCGCGGTCGTGCAGCTTGGCGCTCAAGGCGACCAGGTCCACCATGAGGTTGCCGTACACCTTCCCCAGCCGGATCATCGCCCCCGTCGTCAGCGTGTTGAGGACCAGCTTGGTCGCGGTGCCGGCCTTGAGGCGCGTGGATCCCGTCAGCACCTCGGGCCCCGTGATCGGGTTGATGACGACGTCGCAGGTCTCGGCGAGGACCTTCGGTGGCTTCGAGCAGGTGACGAGGACGGTCCGTGCGCCGAGTGTTTGCGCGCGGGATAGGGCCATACGCACGTACGGGGTGGTACCGCTGGCGGCGATCCCGACGACGACGTCGCGATTCGTGACGCCCGCCGTATCCATCGCCGCACCACCCGCATTGACGTCGTCCTCCGCCCCTTCAGCGCTCTTCACGAGCGCCGGGTAGCCCCCCGCGATTACGCCGACCACCATCGCCGGCGGCACACCAAATGTCGGCGGGCATTCGGTCGCGTCGAGCACGCCGAGACGGCCGGATGTCCCCGCACCCACGTAGACCAGCCGGCCCCCGGCCCGGAATGCCTCGACGATCAGGTCGATGGCGGCCGCGATGCGTTCGCGTTCGCCGCGCACGACGCCCGCGACCGTCGCGTCCTCCCCATTCATCAGGTCCACGATCTCGAGACTCGAGGCCACATCGATGCGCTCGGTACGCGGATTGCGCTGCTCGGTGGCCCGCGGGTCCCGAAAAGCGAGGTTTGTCATGGAGGAGAATTAGACGATAAGATTACGAATGCGAAAGATCCTCGCTGTAATCATCGCCTTGGCGGCCGCCGGATGCGGCGGCGTCCGTCCACCAGAAACGCCCGCGCCGGTCATCCGCGGCGCCCCCATCATCCCCGCGACGTGGACATTGCGCTCGCAGCCGGTGACGGCGCCTCATGCCATGGTCGTCACGGCCCATCCGCTCGCTACACAAGCCGGCGTGGAGATCCTGAAGGAGGGTGGGAACGCCATCGATGCCGCGGTAGCCGTGGCGTTCGCGCTGGAAGTCGTCTATCCGGTCGCGGGGAACGTCGGCGGCGGCGGGTTCATCGTCTACCGCACGGCCGCCGGCGAGGTGGCGGCACTCGACTATCGCGAAGCGGCTCCGTCCGGCGCGAGCCGCGACATGTATGTCGATTCCGCCGGGAATGTCACCGACAAGAGTCGCATCGGACACCTCGCCGCGGGCGTCCCCGGAAGCGTCGCGGGGCTCCACGCGGCCTGGAAGCGTTACGGCTCGCTGCCGTGGGCGACGCTGCTGGCGCCCGCGATTCGGCTGGCACGGGGCCACGTCATAGATGCGGATCGCAGCCGCAACATCGCCGGCGACCGGGAGCTGCTGGCGCGATTCCCCGCCAGCCGGACGCAGTTCTTGCCGGGCGACAGCGCGCCCCCGCCCGGCACCACGTGGAAGCAACCGGACCTCGCGCGCACGCTGCAGCTCATCAGTGATTCCGGGCCTGACGTCTTCTACCGCGGCCAGATCGCGGATCTGATCGTCGCCGAGATGCACCGCGGTGGGGGGTTGATCACGAAAGAAGACTTGGGGCGCTACCAGGCCAAGTGGCGTACGCCGGTGCGGCTCACCTATCGCGGCTCTACGATCTACTCGATGCCGCCGCCCTCGTCCGGCGGCGTGACGATGGGCGAGATCCTGAATATCCTCGAGGGCTTCGACACCATCCCCAGGTTCGGGACGCCGGCGTATGTACACCTCCTGACCGAGGCGATGCGCCGAGCGTTCATCGACCGCAATCGCTGGCTGGGCGACCCCGACTTCGTGGACATGCCCCTCGACCGTTTGCTCTCGAAACCGTACGCGGCCACGTTGCGGGCTCAGATCGATCCACAGCACGCGACTCCCACGCCGCCGGCCGCGACGGGCCGTGAAGGGATGAACACGACGCATTACTCCATCGTGGACGCGCAGGGAAACGCGGCGGCCGTCACCACGACGCTCAACGGCGGGTTCGGGAGCGGCGTCACCGTCACGGGTGCCGGATTCCTCTTGAACAATGAAATGGACGACTTCACCTCGGCGCCCGGCAAGCCGAACATGTACGGCCTCGTGCAGGGCGAAGCCAACGCCATCCAGCCCGGCAAGCGGATGCTCTCGGCGATGACGCCGTCCATCGTCCTCGACAAGAGTGGCCAGCTCGAAATGGTGGTCGGGACGCCTGGGGGTCCGACGATCATCACGTCGGTGGCTCAAGTCATCCTCGATGTCCTCGATCAAGGCATGGATCTGAGTGCCGCGATGGCGGCACCGCGGATCCACCACCAGGCTCTTCCCGACGTGATTCGCTACGAGGACGGAGGTTTCAGCGACGCGACGCTCCAGGCGCTGCGGGCGATGGGACATCGCATCGACGCGTGGCGCGGTAGACAGGGGCTCGTGGAGGCCATACAGCGCACGGCGGGCGGATGGGTTGGTGTGCCTGACCCGCGTTCCGCCGGCGGTGCACTCGGCTACTGAACCTGACACGGGAGTCTTGCATGCGCTTTGCAACCCAAGCCTCACCGGCCGATGTGCTCATCGTCGGCTCCGGAGCCGGCGGTGGGATGGCCGCATACGCCCTCACCCGCGCCGGCGTCAACGTCACCGTGCTCGAGGCGGGCCGTCCGTGGGACAACACGACCGACTCCGCGATGTTGACCTGGCCGTACGAGTCGCCACGCCGCGGCGCTTCCACCAAAGACCGGCCCTTTGGTGAGTTCGACGGCTGCATCGGTGGATGGGAAATCCCCGGGGAGCCCTACACCGTCGCGCAGGGGAACAGGTTCCGCTGGTGGCGCGCGCGAATGGTTGGCGGCCGGACGAACCACTGGGGTCGTATCTCGCTGCGCTTCGGTCCGCGCGACTTCAAGGCGAAGACGTTCGACGGCCTGGGCGACGACTGGCCAATCAGCTACGACGACGTCCGGCCCTACTACGAGAAGCTCGAGCAGCTGGTGGGCGTCTTCGGGAGCAAAGAAAACATCCCGAACGCACCTGACAGCCTGTTCCTGCCGCCGCCCAAGCCGCGCTGCTACGAGTTGCTCGTGCAGCAGGCGGCGCGCCGGCTCAATGTCACCTGCGTCCCTTCTCGCCTCTCGATCCTGACCCGGCCGCTGCCCGGGCGCGCGGCGTGCCATTACTGCGGGCAGTGTAACCGCGGCTGTAAGACGAATTCCAACTTCTCGTCGACCAACGTGCTGATCGCCCCCGCGCTAAAGACGGGCAAGCTCACGCTGCTGACCAACGCGATGGCGCGCGAAGTCACGCTGGGCCGGGACGGCCGCGCGAGTGGCGTCACATACATAGACACGAAAGACGGCAGCGAGCACCACATCGACGCCCGCGTCGTCGTGCTGGCCGCCAGCGCCTGCGAAACCTCCCGGCTGCTGCTCAACTCGAAATCGCCGTCATTTCCGAACGGGCTTGCGAATGCCAGCGGCACGGTGGGCAAATATCTCACCGACACGACCGGCACGGATGTCGGGGGATTCGTTCCGAAGCTGATGGACCACATCCCCCACAATCACGACGGCGTCGGCGGCATGCATGTCTACATGCCGTGGTGGCTCGACAACAAGAAGCTCGACTTCCCGCGTGGCTACCACATCGAGGTCTGGGGCGGCGCCGACATGCCCGACTACGGCATTCTGGGCGGAATCCAGAACTACCCGCCCGGCGGTGGCTACGGCAAGCAGCTCAAGGCGGACTACCGCCGCTACTATGGCGCCTATGTCGGCTTCTCAGGCCGTGGGGAGATGATTCCCAACGAGGGCAGCTATTGCGAGATCGACCCCAGAGTCGTAGACCGCTGGGGGATCCCGGTGCTGCGCTTCCATTGGCAGTTCACCGATCACGAGCACCTGCAGGTGAAGCACATGCAGGAGACTTTCCGCGCGCTCATCAAGGAGATGGGCGGCACGCCCTGGGGGGATATGCCGAGCAAAGAAGATGGCTACGGCATCGCGGCGGGTGGCGTGATCATCCACGAATTGGGCGGCGCGCGCATGGGCGCCGATCCAAAGACCTCGGTCGTGAACTCGAATTGCCAGACCCACGAGGTCAAGAATCTCTTCGTGGCCGATGGCGCGCCGTTCACGTCGCAAGCCGACAAGAATCCCACCTGGACGATCATGGCGCTGTCCTGGCGGACGTCCGACTACATCGCGGCACAGCTGAAAGCGAGGACCCTATGAAGCGGCGCGAAGCCGTCGGCGCGATGGCGATGGCCGCGCTCACGGCTGCTTTCAAATGGACACCGGCAGAGGCGGCAAAGGCGGCAGGGTTGGCGCGCGAGGCACTAAAAGCGCCGTACGCGCCGGCATTCTTTACTCCCCACGAGTGGGACACGGTGCGCGTCCTCGCGGATCTGGTCATTCCAAAGGACGAGCGCTCAGGCAGCGCCACCGACGCCGGCGTCCCCGAGTTCATGGATTTCATGATGAACGATCGGCCCGACGGTCAAACGCCGATGCGTGGCGGGCTCGCCTGGCTGGACAACGAGTGCTCCGAGCGGTTTGCCAAGACGTTCGTCGCCGCGACGCCGACTCAACAAACCGCCGTGCTCGACGACATTGCCTGGCCCAAGAAGGCGAAGCCGGACGTGAGCCAGGGGGTCGCCTTCTTCAACATGTTCCGGGATATGACGGCATCGGGCTTCTGGTCCAGCAAGATCGGCGTGGCCGATCTCGACTATCGAGGCAACACATTCGTGCAGGAGTGGGCGGGCTGTCCTCCGGAAGCGCTGCAGAAACTTGGCGTCCAATACGAGGACTGAATGGCGAAACGACTTGGCATCGGGATCGTGGGGAGCGGCTTCAACGCCAAATTCCACCTGCTGGGATTCGTCGGCGTCCGGGACGCCGACGTCCTCGGCATCTGGAGTCCCAACCGGAAGAACGCCGCCGCCACGGCCACGATCGCACAAAAGCTGGGCGTCGGCGACGCCAAGCCGTATCCGTCCATCGCGGCGATGGTCGAGGATCCGGCCATCGACGCGATTTGGCTCTGCGGCCCCAATCACGCTCGCATCGACAACGTGGAAGAGCTGGTGAGCACGATCGAGCGCGGGAAGGGCAAGCTCCTCGGCCTCGCATGTGAAAAGCCGCTGGCGCGCAATGTCGCGGAAGCCAAACGCGTCGTAGAGCTCGTCAAGAAAGTCGGCCTGCCGACGGGATACCTCGAGAACCAGGTCTTCTCGCCGCAGGTCGAGGTGGGGCGTACCTTGCTCTGGGCGCGCGGCGCCAAGCTGACCGGCCGGCCCTATCTGGCGCGCGCGGCGGAAGAGCACAGCGGCCCGCATGCCCCCTGGTTCTGGCAGGGCGCGCAACAGGGGGGCGGCGTGCTGAACGACATGATGTGTCACTCGTCGCTGCTGGTCCAACATCTCCTCACCGATCCGGCGAAGCCGCGGAGCTCCGTCCAGCCGGCGAAAATCACGGCCCACATCGCGAGTCTGAAGTGGTCCCGCCCGCACTACAGCAAGAAGCTCAGCGAGGCGATGGGGCAGGACGTGGATTACGCGAAGACGCCGTCCGAAGATTTTGCGAGCGTGGTGATCGATTTCGCCACTGACGACGGCCATCGCGTCTTGGGTGAAGCGACGACGTCCTGGAGCTTCGTCGGCGCCGGCCTGCGGCTCTCAGCCGAATTGCTGGGCCCCGAGTACTCGTTGTCGTGGAACTCGCTCGACTCGGGTCTCAAGCTGTTCTTCAGCCGCGAGGTGCAAGGCAAGGCTGGCGAAGACCTGGTCGAGAAACAGAACGCCGAAGTCGGGCAGATGCCCGTCGTGGCGAACGAGGCGGCGGCGTATGGGTACGAGGCCGAGGACCGTCATTTCGTACAGGCGTTTCTCAACCAGCAGCCGCCCGCGCTCACCTTCAACGATGGCTTGCAGGTCGTGAAAGTTCTGATGACCGCATACATGAGCGCCGAGCAGGGCTGCACACTCGACTTCCCCGGCTCAGGCGTCGAGACGTTCGTCCCCGCGGTTGCGAAGGGAACATGGAAGCCATGATCGGCACGCTAGCTTTGTTGCTGATGGCACAGACACAGCAGCAGTGGCCGCAGCACTCGATGGACCGCCCTCGGCCTCCCGTCGTCGATCCTGGCCCTGAGCGCCCTCCCACCCCGGCGCCGAAGGACGCGATCGTACTGTTCGACGGGACGAACCTGTCGCAGTGGCGCGCGCAGGACAGCACGGCCGCGAAATGGACGGTGAAGGATGGTTACGTCGAGGTGAAGGCCGGAACCGGCATGCTGGTCTCCGCTCGCGGCTTCGGCGACGTGCAGCTGCACATCGAGTGGGCGACGCCGGCGGTCGTGCAGGGCGAAAGTCAGGAGCGTGGCAACAGCGGGATCTTTTTGATGGGGAGGTACGAGCTCCAGGTCCTCGATTCCTATCAGAACGACACCTATCCCGACGGGCAGGCCGGTGCGATCTACGGCGAGAACCCGCCGCTCGTCAACGCCACCCGGCCGCCGGGCCAGTGGCAGGCGTATGACGTCATCTTCCATCGGCCGCACTTCAAGGCGGACGGCACACTCGAACGTCCGGCGCGCATGACCGTGTTTCTGAATGGCGTATTGATCCAAGACAACTTCGAGCTTGTCGGGCCGACGGCGAATCAGGCGAGGCCACCGTATCGGGCGCATCCGGACAAATTGCCGTTGCGACTACAGGATCACGGCAACCCGGTGCGTTATCGGAATATCTGGCTCAGAGAGTTGGAGTAGAGGCGGTCTCGCGAGCCGGCGCCTTGAACAGCGCCGTAAAGAACACCAGGACTGCCGCGGCGAAGGCGGCGGGCAGCCACCAGAAGCTCTGCCACTGCGGAAGCGTCAAGGCGGTCGCGCCCGACAGGAATCGATCGTAGACGTTCCCCGCAATCTGCGCGCCGATCAGCATTCCCACTCCGTAGGTCACGAGCACCAAAAAGCCTTGCGCCTGCCCGCGCACCGCCGGCGTCGACTTCTTGTCGACGTAGATCTGGCCGGTCACGAAGAAGAAGTCATAGCAGGGACCGTGGAGCGCGATGCCGAGCAGTATCATCCAGAACACGGCAGCGGGAGCGGCCAGTGCAAAGAGCGCGTACCGCAGCGTCCAGGCGGCCATGCCCATCATCAGCATCTTCTTCACGCCGAGCCGCATGAACAACATCGGCATAATGAGCATGAAGAACGTCTCGGAGATCTGCCCCACCGTCTGCGTGGCGGCGATCTTCTGCACGCCGGCCGCCCCCAGGAAGAGCTGCGTGAAGTTGTAGTACGCAGCGAGCGGGATGCACAGCAGCAATGAGGCGATGATGAACACATAGAATGGCCGGTCGCCGAGCTGTTTCAGCGCGTCCAGTCCCGCGATGCTGCGCAGCGAGACGGGCTGGCCGCGCCCCGACGGCGGCGTGTGCGGCAGCGTGAAACAGAAGAGCCCGAGGACGATGCTGGCCGTCGCGGCCGTGTACAGCGGCAGCGGCGTCTGTTCCGGAATGCCGCCCATGATCTTCCCGAGCAGCAGGCTGATGAAGAGTCCGGCCACGATCCATCCGATGGTACCGAACACGCGGATCAGCGGGAACTGCTGCTCCTGCGACTCGATGTGATGGAACGCGAGGCTGTTCGCCAGGCCCAGCGTCGGCATGTAGCAGAGGTTATAGAGGAGCAGGAGCAGAATGAACGTGGTGGGCTGGGCGGCGAATTGCGGCGTGGCGAAAAGGAGCAGCCCACCCAGCAGATGCAGTGTGGCGAGGACTTTCTCCGTCGCGAAGTACCGGTCCGCCACCAGGCCAAGGAAGAACGGCGCGACGATCGCCGCCACGGGATTGACCGTGTACGGCCAGTGGGTCAGCGTCGCCATGCCGTGATTCGTCATGTACACGGCGATAGACGTGTACCATGCCCCCCAGATGAAGAACTGGAGGAACATCATCGTAGAAAGCTTGGTGCGGATCACCGCGTCAGGATGCCGTGACCGCGAGTTCCTTCGTCAGCCGAATGATGATATGCGCCCCCGCCGGCAAGACGATGTCCGAGTCCTTGGTCTGGTGTGCCACACCGGCACCGGCGGCTGCACCCACCACGCCGCCGATGATCGTGCCCTTCTTGTTGCCGCCTAGGATGCGTCCGAGAATCGCGCCCGCGGCCGCGCCCGCTCCGACCTTGGCCGCGTCACCCGAGGTGACCCCTCGGCCCTTGTGAATCGTCTCGAGCGAGTCGACCGAGGCCTCGATCGGATACGACTTGCCGCGTACAGTGATGCTCGAGACACTCAGCGTCAAGGTCCCCGGCGTACTGGGATTGGGCGACGGTTTGACGTCGGCGATCTCGCCGTTGACGACCGAGCCCGCCGGAATCACGACGCGACCGGAGGCGTTGCGGACATCCTCCACGACGCGCGCGGCGAACGCGTCACCGACTTTCGCGGTGCGCGAAGTAATCGTATCGGTGGCGGCGATGTCCACCTTCGTGCCGACACCCAAGCGCGCCATCGGGGGCGGAGCGGGCGGACGCGGGGGCGCCGGAGGTGGATTGGTGCGGGTCGTGGGATTACGCGTCGCCGGCGGCGGGGTTGTCCGCTGGTCTGCAACGTCGCGCATCTGCCCCGTCGATTCGGCGGGCGCCAGCGTCAGGTTGCGGGCGGTCGAATCGCTGGCCTGGCTCTGATCCTGTCCTTTTTGACAGGCGCCCAGGCCCACAGCGATCGCGGTCGCGAAAATCGCAAGACGAGTCATAACATCCTCTCGGTGACAGTCCGTTTTGATTGCGCGAGTGAACTCGCGACTCGGCAACGATCGGTGAACCGAGCCGCAGGTTTAGCCTTGCAATCACAAGCGCATATTCTACAACCGATCCCGCAAAAACTGCGGCGTCAGGCTCTGTAAGTACCCGGCAAGCAGCGTAAAGCTATCGGTGACGAGCAGGATGCCCAACACGATCAGCATGCCGCCCGCGATGCGGTCCACCCATACTATGTAGGGGCGGAACCGTTGAAACCAGACCAGGAATCGATCCAGCGCCAGCGCCGTCAATAGGAACGGGATAGCGAGTCCGAGTGCGTACACCGCCAGCAACCCCATCCCCTGACCCAGGCCCGTCTGCGTGGCCGCGAGCGTCAGAATGCCGCCGAGAATCGGCCCGATGCAGGGCGTCCACGCGGCTCCGAAGGTGAATCCGACGACGCCGGAGCCGAAGTAGCCTAGCGGCTTGTTGGCCAGCTGGATGCGCCATTCGCGCATCAACAACGCGGGCCGTAGGATCCCGAGCAAATAGATCCCGAACGCAATCAGCAGCACACCGCCGACCCGTCCCAGCCACACCTGATAGTCGCGGAGCAACTGGCCCACCGCCGACGCCGCCGCCCCGAGCAGCACGAAGACCAGCGAAAACCCGGCGACGAACCACAGTCCATGGAGCAGCGCCATGCCGCGCCGACGCTCTGCTTCCTCGACCGACATCCCCGTGAGAAACCCGACGTAGCTCGGAATGAGCGGCAGGACGCACGGCGACAGAAAGCTCAGCAGACCGGCCGCGAACGCGACGACGGCACTCACATCAGCCGCAGAACGCAACCGCCGAGACGACGGTGGTCCATCGTGCGTCGGACCCGCATTCCGCGGTCGACGTCACGTTCATCGTACGCACGATCTCGCCCGAGAGCAGCCATTGCTCGCGACGCTCGTCCCACGCCTTCTCGGGGTCGAACGGCACGCCCAACACGGTCCCCAACATCGAGGCGGCCAGATCTTCGGCGTACTCGCCGGCGACCACCTCGTTCTGGCCGTAACTGTGGTGCTCGGAGATGTAGCCGTGGTGCGAGGCGTCGGCGGGCAAAGCGAGTCCAATGGAAGCGGCCACCAGGCGGCTGGGCTCGTTCGTCGCCGACTCCGCCACCACGGTGAACACAATTTGGCCGGGCTTCAGCATGCTCAGCCCCTCCTCGCGATCGACCAACTCGCAATGAGGGGGAAAAATTGAGCTCACCCGCACGAGATTGAAGTTGGCAAGGTGCGCATCGCGCAGCGCCATCTCGAAACTGGTGAGCTTTTCTTTGTGCCGACCGACACCCTTCGTGAGAAAGGCCTTGGTCGGGATGAACATTCTGGCGTCAATCAACCTCGAACTACCTCCCTTCGTACCAGACCGCGGGACCCAGCTCGACGGGCGGCTCCGTATCACCGCCCCGGTCGACCGTCGCCTGCATAACCTGCGCCAACACCGCAGCGGGACTCAGCGCAACTTCCACCACTTCGATCTTGGTCTGCCCGCGGTCCTTGCCGCGCACGATGAGCATGTATTTCGCCGTGTAGACGCGCAACCGTGCATCGGGGGACCCACTCTTGCGCGTGACGACTGCCGTGCCCCACTCACGCCCCTGCCGCTTGATCGGACGGAAGACATAGATCGTCTCGATCTCGGCTGGCGGCACCTGTGCCTCGACCGCGGCCGCGAGCTTCGCCCAGCCGGGACCCTGCCCCGGTGGCGCCGCTAGCGGGAAGATTGGGCCGAAGTCCGGGGCGGGACCTGGCTCGTCGCCTGCTGCCATCGCTCGACATAGAAGCGCAGGACATGCATGAAATCCTGCGCGTTGGTGACGACGCCGTAGGCCTGGTGTGTGCCGCGATCGCGCAGCTTGGTGACCACGAACTCGGTTTGATCCACGCAGATCGTCGTCAAGGGCCGAATGTCTTCGGTCACGCCTGGGTCCACGAATGCGGGAAGCATGTTCCCCACCGCGATCGCGTGGAGCGCGGTCGCCACGAAGATCGCGAACGTCGCGGTCGCCGTATGGGCCCGCATGGCGTCCTGGGCGGCAAGCGTGTCGGGGATAACGTCCGGCAACGGACCGTCGTCGCGGATCGATCCGGCGAGCACGAACGGGATGCGGTGCGTCACCAAGGCATGCATGATGCCGCTCTTCACGATGCCCTGCCCGACCGCCTGTTCGATCGAGCCCGCGCGCCGGATCGCGTTGATCGCGCGCATGTGCAGACCGTGCCCGCCTTCCACGCTTTCACCGGAGCTCGACATCCCCAGCGTCGTGCCGAAAATGGCGGCCTCGAGATCGTGTACGGCGACGGCGTTGCCGCCGAGGAGCGTGTTGCAGTAGCCGTTGTCGATGAACCAGATCATGTCCTCCCGCGCGCGCGCATGCACGAGCGCGGGTCCGATGACCCAGAGAATCTTGCCGCCGCGCTGCTTCTCTTCGCCTAAGAGCTGCGCCAGCACGCCGTAATCCACCGGCCGCTCGCGGGACACTTCCGCCGCTCCGACCGCGACCTTGTCGCCGCGGCGCACCCGGCGTGGCTCGGCGACGACAAGATCGTCAGCGGTCCCCCCCGCCTGCACGATCACGCAATCCATGCGCGGCAGCCGTGGCCGCCGCCAACCGCTCGGCAGCTTCACATAGGTCGGCAGGTTCGTAGTCGAAAAAAAACCGTCGGGAAGGACCCCGTCGGCGGGAGCGGACATGAACCTCGCGTCGGGCGCGCCGGACAGCGGCGGCGCGGCAAAGTTCGGTGGTCGATACTGAAAGCGCGGACGACTCACAGGGGGGTCAAAATACCCGATGTGAAACGGCTTTCACAAGAGTGACTGCGGATCGCGATCCACCGTTACCGCGCGATGCGCCTTCGTGCGCCACGCGCGCACCACGCGCCCGAGCACGCGCGGCTCGGCGGACTTCACCAGCACGTGCCAGCGCCACTTCCCCTTGAGCCGC
>QHTY01000074.1 GCA_003220985.1 Gemmatimonadota bacterium | reverse complement strand
AACGCCAATCGTTTTTGCGTCCCTTCCGTAAACCCCTTCCCCAGGAGGCCGCCCGACCCCACCGCCACCTTCGACTGAATGACGTGCCACCCCGCGGCGCGCGGGTCCACGTCCGGGTTGAGGAAGGCAAGTAGGCGGTTTTGCTGGTATGGGGCGAGGCGGTTCCAGAACGGGATGGCCAGTACGCCCCCCATGACGTTCGCCGCCATGATCACGATGCTCTCCCATACGTACGGGCGCCACCAGAGCAGTAAGGCGGTCAGCGTGGCGATCCACACGCCCCAGGCGACCGTCGAGAAGGCAAGCACGAGCCCAATGACCGGGGAGGAGGCCAGCAGCAACAGCGAGGGTTTCGTCCCCGCCCAGAACAGCATGAAAAACAGAATGGCCACGAAGACGATGGCACTGCCCAGGTCGGGCTGCTTCAGGACCAGCAGGCAGGGTATGCCGGCGATGAGAGCGGGAGCGATCAGGTCGCGCAGCGTGGAGGGCGGTTCGCGCATGGCGGCGAGCTGGCGGGCGAGCATCAGGATCACCGCCAGCTTCGCCAGCTCCGCGGGCTGGCCGAAGCGATGGCCGCCAATCGCGAGCCAGGACTTGCTCCCGGCCGCCGTTCCCGCACCGCTGCCGACCAGGAGGGTGAGCACGAGCAGAAACAGGGCGATGCCGTACACGAACGGCGTCGCCCACTCGACCATACGCGGCGACGTGCGGAAGGTGAGCACAACGATGATCAAGCCGAGCCCCAGCCACAGCAGCTGGCGGTGCCAGATCGTCTCGACGAACGTCGGGATGTCGGTCTGGCCGGCGGAATACAGCGTGGCGAGGCCGTACAGCGCCAGTGCCACGACGGCAATGACGACCGGCTTATCGAGTTGGCGGACGCGTGACAGCACTGTCGGGGATGACCGGACGGGTGGAGTCCGGACGGGTGGAATCCGGGCGGGTGAAATCCGGACGCACCGAGTCCGGGATCACCGGCATTGGGAAGGGCGCCGGTGCGGAGTCGTTGGGAACCGTCACCTGCAGAGTGGCCGCCGTGCGCTCGTCGATGCCGAGGTAGTGCGCGATGGCGCGAGACACCAGCGGAGCGACCGACGTGCCGTGGCGGGCGAACTCGATGATCGCGCCCACCACGACCTCCGGCTTGTCGGCGGGCGCGAAGGCGATGAACCAGCCATGGTCGAGACCGTGCGGGTTTTGTGCCGTCCCCGTCTTGCCGGCGATCGTGAGGTTCGCGAGGCGCGAGCCCCGGGCCGTCCCCTGCTCCACGACGGCAATCATGGCCCGTCGCAAGGTCGCGAGTTGATCAGGGCTGAGATCGAGCGACGCATGCTGCGATCTGGTCCCGGTTTGACGGACGACGAACGGCGTGCGCATCCGGCCGTCGCTGGCAAGTTGTTGGTACAACCGCACCATCTGAATCAGGGTCTGGGCATTCTCGCCCTGCCCGATCGCGAGGTTCAAAGCGACCGCGGACGTCCAGCGGCGCGGCCCATAGAGACGATCATAGTACTCGGGACCCGTCGGGAATTCGGACGGGATCTCGCCGGGCAGATCGATCCCCGTGCGACCGCGAAACCCCCAATCGTTGGCGTCTTCGAGCAACGAGCTCACGCCCAACTTGATACCAAGCTGGTAGAAATAGACGTCGCAGCTTTGCGCGATCGCTTCGGTGAGCGTGAGATCACCGTGCCCGCGAGCGTTCCAGCAGCGGAAGAAGCGGTTGCCGAACTGGAGCCCGCCGCGGCAGGGGATCGGCATGTGACTGCGTGGACCGACGATCCCGCGCTTCAACCCCATTGCCGCGACGGCGAGCTTCCAGGTGGACCCGGGCGGATACCGGGCCTTGATGGCGCGGTCCAGTAACGGCGTTGACGGGCTTTCGCTCAGGGTTCGCCAGTAGGCCGGAGAGATGCCGCTCACGAAGGCATTGGGATTGAACGTCGGGGCGCTATACAGTGCGAGGACCTCGCCCGTGTTGGGGTTCAGCGCCAGCACGGCGCCACGCTGGCCTGGCGGGAATGAGCGCGCGATGTATTGCTGGAGATCGAGATCGATCGTGGTATGGAGATCGGTGCCCGGCACCGGGCTGAGATTCGCGGCCGCGGCCGCTTCCCGCACCATCTGGCCCCGCGCGTTGACCTCGACGAATCGCAGACCTTCGTCCCCGCGCAACAGGGAGTCGTACTCGAGCTCCAGGCCGTCCTTCCCCACCAGGCCACCGAGTCGCACCTTCGCGAATTTGGCCGTGCGTTCCGCCTCCGTGACTTCGGCCACGTACCCCACGAGCTGCGCGACCGCGCTGTCGGGGTAGGATCGCTTGGGCTCTGCCTGAATGAGCAGGCCGGGAATGGCGACGCGGCGTTCCTCGAGCGCGGAGACGACATGGAACGGCGCGTCGCTGAGGACGAGCGCGGGTTGGTACGGGGCACGCCGCACGCGTTGGAGCGCGCGTTCGATCGCGGCGCTGTCGATGTTGGCGATCGACGCGATGCGCGCGAGCGTCGCTCGCAGGCTCGCCTCGGGACCCGGCAAGAGCGACACCGTGTAGCCCGGAACATTCTCCGCCATCACGTGGCCATTGCGATCGTAGATGACGCCGCGCGGCGCCGGGAGCGGAATCGGCCGCAGCCGGTTCGTTTCCGACTGCAGCTGATACTTGCCGTGCCCCAGGATTTGCGTGCGGAAGAACGCCAGCACCATGATGCCCAGCACAGTCCAGACGACGGTGCGGGCGATACCGAGGCGGCGATCGACCAGGTAGGGATGGAAGGCGTTCATGCGAGACTCCGTCGCGGCGGCATCAACCACCCGCGGAAGAACCACAATACCACGATGCCCACGAGAGCAGTCGATAGGGCCTGCAACGGGGACCAGACCAGGAGCTCCCACGCGACCTGCGACCCCTGCAGCCGTCCCGCGACCAGCAAGACGATGAAGTTGCGGATCCAGGTGCCGGCGAAGAACAGACACCCTTTCACGAACACGTGCTCGGCGAAGAACACCGCCTTCGCCCAGGACGAGGTGAATCCCACGATGGTATGGGCCAGCGCGCCCGCGCCGAAGCTCGCCGGCGTCAGCGCATCCCGCAGCAGGCCGAGGATGAATCCGGCGGCGGCGCTCTTCCCCGGCTCTGCGCGGATCGTGTAGATGAGCAGCGCCAGGAGCAGGAAATCGGGGGCGACGCGATCCCCACCCAGATGACTGCGGACCGTGAACTGCAGCAGCACCAGGAGCGTCATGATGACGGGATACCGATAGCGGTCCGTGCGTCGTATCATGGCGGCGGCTCGCCTGAAACGCTGTCTTGCGGGATCGTGAACGCGTTCCGCAGATCGGATCCCGCCGGCCGTGGCGCGCTCAGAATCATGACATGCGACAACTCGGCCGGGTGAATGGCGGGTCGCACGAGGTACGTCCGCCCCCAACCTTTCTCCTCACCCGCGGGCCCGATCACCCTGCCGATCGGAATACCGCGTGGAAAGACGCCGCCGAGACCCGACGTCACGATCACCGTTCCTGTCGGCACCTGCTGACGATACAACACGCCTTGCAGCTCGAGGAGCCACACGCCGGGACTCTCCGCGCCATGCGGCGCGGCAATGCCGACGACACTGCCGTCGGTGGCCATGGCACTGGCGCGAAACTCGGGGTGTGCCCAGCTCAACACCACGCTGGTGTGCTCGTCGACGGTTGCCACGAGCCCGACCAGGCCCTCCGGGCTTACCACCGCCGAGAGTGCTCGGACCCCTTCTTTTCTCCCCGCGGATACCACGAAACTCAGGGGATTCGTCGGCTCGGGCTGGTGCAGGATCTCGGCGGTGACATAACCGCCGGCGAGGCGCGCGCTCAGACCGAGGAGATTCCGCAACCGCGCGTTCTCGCTGCGCAGCTCGGGCAGGAAGGTGGCGGCCAACGCCATCGAGTCGCGCTGCGCGACGACGGCGTCATAGCGATAGCGGGCGGCGGCGAGTAGCTCGGTCTGGCGCTGCAAAAACAGAAACGGCGCGAGCACGCTCTGCCGCAGTCCTTGCGCGAGCGGGTCACGCCATTGATCGGGAAGGCTCAGCGCGGCAATCGACAGCGCCACAAAGGCGATGAAGAGCAGCGTGTCGGCCCGCGACGCGTACCGATCCGTGCCGATCACCATGCGACTAGGTGGTCAAGACGTTGCGGTATTTCTCCGGCGCGTCCAGGATGCGCCCCGCTCCACGCACCACGCAGGTCATCGGGTCCTCGTCCAGATGAATCGGCAGCCCGGTCTCCTGCTGTAACAGCAGGTCGAGTCCACGAATCAACGCCCCACCGCCGGCCATCACGATCCCGCGGTCGACGATATCGGACGCGAGCTCCGGAGGCGTGATCTCCAACGCGCGGCGCACCGCGTCGACGATCTGTTGAATCGGCTCCTGGACGGCTTCGCGAATCTCGCTGGAGTGGACGCGCACAATCTTCGGAATGCCGGAGACGAGGTCGCGCCCCTTCACTTCCATCTCGCGCTCTTCGCCGATCGGGGCCGCGGACCCAATTTGGATCTTGATCTGCTCTGCCGTCGGCTCGCCGATCAGCAGGTTGTAATTCTTGCGCATGAACTGCACGATCGCCTGATCGAGCTCGTCACCACCCGTGCGAATCGATGTATCGGAGACGATGCCCGACAAGGCGATGACCGCGATCTCGGTCGTGCCGCCACCGATGTCGATCACCATGTTGCCCGTCGGCGTTTCGACGGGCAGGCCCACGCCGATCGCGGCGGCCATCGGCTCGGCCACCATGTAGACTTCCTTTGCCCCCGCCGATTGCGCCGAGTCGCGCACGGCGCGCTTCTCCACCTCGGTGATGCCGCTGGGTACGCAGACAATCACTTTCGGTCTCACACGAAACAGATGCCGATCGATGATGGTCTTCAGGAAGTAGCGCAGCATCTTCTCGGTCACGTCGAAGTCGGCAATGACGCCGTCTTTGAGCGGCCGGACGGCCAGCACGCCATCGGGCGTGCGGCCGAGCATGCGCTTGGCCTCGAGCCCGACGCCTTTGATGTTGCCCGTAGCCTTTTCGATCGCCACGACGGAGGGTTCGTTCAACACGATCCCTTCGCCGCGGACGTAGACGAGTGTGTTAGCGGTACCAAGATCTACGGCGATTTCGTTCGCCGGGCTCCAGGCACCCATTTTTAAGTTCAGCCAGCGTGGCGGCACGTGATCGTCGGTAAAAGAGTGAGGCGGGTTGCTGCGAACGGCTCAAGGTAATGAAATGCGTAACCTCAAGCAAGGATGAAGCTTGACGGGCCCGGCGCGCCCGGCTAGGCTATCGCCCATGCGTCGCGTGACGCCCGACACAATCGCCGTCGTAGACCTCGCCGTATGTGACCGTTGCGGCCTGTGTTTACCGCTGTGCCCGCCGGAAGCCCTCCATCTCGAGCTGAACATTCTCACGGTCGACGACGCGGCCTGCACCGGATGCGAGAAATGCGTCGCCCCCTGCCCGGTGGGGGCGCTCGCGATGGTCGCCTATGCCTGACGTCGACATCCTGGTCGTCGGCGCGGGACCGGCCGGCGCCGTCGCGGCGTGGCAGGCGAAGCTGGCCGCGCCCGAATTGGACGTGGTCTTGTTGGAACGTGACCGGGCGGTCGGCGCCCCCGTGCGCTGCGCCGAGGGCGTCGGGGACGCCGGGTTGCGCGAGTTTGCGAATCCCGATGGCGCCGATTGGGTGTCGCGGCGCATCACAGACGTCATCCTCGAGTCGCCCGACGATACCCAGGTCGTACTCGCCAACAGCGGAATCGGCTGGATTCTCGACCGGACTCGATTCGACGCGTATCTGGCGGCGCAAGCGGCCGCGGCCGGCGCGGCGGTGCTGGTCGGCGCCGAGGCGACCGCGATGTCCCGCAACGGCGATGAGCGCTGGCATGTCCGCGTAACAGAGCGTGGGCGCGAGGATCTGTATCGCGCCCGCATCGTGATCGGTGCTGACGGCGTCGAAACCATGGTCGGCCGCTGGGCCGGGCTCGACACGCGTGTGCCGGCGCGCGACATGGAGTCGTGCGCGCAGTACGTGCTCCAGGGGATCGACTTCAATCCCAACGCCATCTACCTGCAGTTCAGCAATGCGATCGCACCTGGTGGCTATGCCTGGATTTTCCCGAAGGGTGTGGGCATCGCGAACGTGGGATTGGGTCTCGTGGCGCTGAAGACGAATGGCCACAACGCGCGACAGTATTTGGATGATTGGGTGGCGCGGCGGTTTCCTTCCGGCGTTCGCACGGGCTACACCGTCGGCGGGGTCATCGTCCACACGACGATCAAGAAGACGTACGCCGATGGGGTCCTGGTGGCGGGCGACGCGGCCCACATGATCAACCCGCTGTCGGGCGGTGGCATCAACAATGCGATGAAAGCGGGGCGGCTGGCCGGTTGCACAGCCGCGGCCGCATTGCGCGAACACGACACGACCGAACGCCGGCTCGCGAGCTACCACAAAGCCTGGATGGAGGTGCTGGGCGAGGATCACCTCAAGTACTACCGGCTCAAGCAGGCGCTCGAGCATATGGACGACGCGTTCTTGAATTCTTTGGCGCGAACCGTCAACAAGGTTGTGCCGGAGAAGCGAACCCTGGGACGCGTACTAACGCACGCGATGATCAAGCATCCGCTACTGATTCCGGTAGTGGCGAGGTTTTTCGTCTAGCGACAGCCTGCATCAGCGTGGTTCCCACCGCACACCGATTCGCCGCATGGGCAACGATTTTTCCCGCTGCGCCGAGCACGTCGTTGCGCAATCCGAGCGGGATATTGCCCACATCCCAGAAATAGACGGGCACGCGGGCGAGATGTAGCGCCATGGCGCTGCCTTTCACGCCGCCAAATCCGAGCTCGTAACCGGCATGCTGCGCATGGCTCAGCACACGCTCGTCGACCGCTCCGAACGGATACGCGATTGCGCGCCCGCCATCACATCCCAGACGCGAGGTGAGAGCGTCGCGTGAGCCGGTGAGCTCGGTTTCGACCGTCGCGTCATCGAGCCAGGTGAGCCGGCGATGCGTCGCGCCGTGCGATGCGAAGTCGAAGCCATGGGCCCGCCACCCCTCGATCTGCGTCCAGCTCAGATGTCGCAAGCGATTCCACGTATAGCGGGCGTCCCAGGTATTCGGCTTGCCGATGTAGTCCGTGATCAAGAACGTCGTCGCGGTGAAGCCGAGGTCGGCGAGGACGGGGTAGGCGTACTCGGCCAACGAGGCGTACCCGTCGTCGAAGGTCAGCAGGAACGTGCGGCGTGCGGCGTGCGGCGTTTGTGACTGAGAGAATTCGGTGAGAGACAACGTCCGCCAGCCGGCGTGCGCGAGGGCTGTCATCTGCCGCGCGAACACAGACCGACCCACCCGAGTGACACCGAGCTCGAGCGGGCCGCCGACGCGGTGATAGCAAAGGACGGGTGGGTGGGTCAGTGCGGCCACATCCAGGTGAAGACGGCGCACGTCACCAGGGTGAAGATCACGCCGTCAAACGTAGCTTTGAGCGTCATGGCCCAGGCCCGGCGGTACCAGATCGACATCTGCCACAGCGCCAG
>QHTY01000257.1 GCA_003220985.1 Gemmatimonadota bacterium | reverse complement strand
TGGTGCGGCCCTTGAACCGCTTGCGAAACTTGACCCGCTTCGGTGCCAGCATTGCTTAGACGCCCGTCGAATAGGTGCGGCCGTGCAGATCCTCGGTCCGCTCGCCCTTGAAGATCCAGACCTTCACGCCGATCGTGCCGAACGTCGTCTTAGCCGTGGAAGTCGCGTAATCGATATCCGCGCGCAGCGTGTGCAGCGGCACGCGGCCCTCGTGGTAGCCTTCGGTGCGCGCGATTTCCGCGCCGCCCAGCCGGCCCGCCGTCTTGATCTTGATCCCCTGCGCACCCATGCGCATCGCGCTCTGCACCGCGCGCTTCATGGCGCGGCGGAACGAGATGCGCTGCGTGAGCTGATGCGCCACACTGTCACCCACCAGCTGCGCGTCCAGCTCGGGCCGCTTGATCTCCTCGACGTTGATGCCGACTTCCTTACCGGTGAGCTGCGCCAGCTCATCGCGGAGTTTGTCGTTGCCGATCACGACACCCGGCCGGCCGGTGTGAACGGTGACGGTCACCTTGCCCGGCTTGCGCTCGATGTGCACGTCCGCGATCGCGGCATGGCTGAGGCGCGTCTTCAGGTACTTCCGGATCAGCTCGTCTTCCTTGAGCAGCTCGGGGAAGTTGCGCTTCGCGAAATAGCGGGAGCGCCACTGTTTGACGATCCCCAGCCGAAACCCGTAGGGATGTGTTTTCTGGCCCACTTACTTGCTCGCTTTCTTTTTCTTGGCCGGCGTCTTTTTCTTGGCCTTCGCCTTCGTCGCCGGCGCCTTCCGCGCGCGCGGCTGCTTCTCTGCTTTCGCGTCCGCCTTGGGAGCGGCCGGAGCCGGAGCTGCCGGCGCAGCCGCTGTCGCACCGGCCACGTGGATCTCCACGTGGCTCGTGCGCTTCAAAATCGGCGTGCCGCGACCCATCGCCGCCGCTGTGAAGCGCTTCAGAGTCTGCCCTTCGTTCACGACCGCGTAGGTGACGCGCAACGTATCGGCGTCGAACGGCGTGTTCTGCCGCTGTGCCGTCTGCTGCGCATTGGCGACCGCCGACTTGAGCACCTTATGGATTTGGCGCGCGGCCCGCTTCTTGGAGAAGCGCAGGATCGCGTCGGCCTCGGGCACGGCGCGGCCGCGGATCAGATCGATCACGAGGCGCATCTTGCGCGCCGACTGGCGGACGGCGTATTGGATCGCTCGAGCTTCCATCGCCTACTCCTTCTTCTTCTCTGCGCCGCCCTCGGCGCCGCCCTCAGGGGCCGCGGCCGCCTCGGCCTCGCGCTCGGCCGCCGAGCCCTTGGCGCCGTGGCCGCGGAACAGGCGCGTCGCCGCGAATTCGCCCAGCTTGTGCCCCACCATGTTCTCGGTGATGTAGACGGGGATGAACTTGTTCCCGTTGTGCACCGCGAGCGTGTGGCCCACGAAGTCGGGCGTGATCGTGCTGCGCCGCGACCAGGTCTTGAACACCTTCTTCTCGTTCCGCTCGTTCAGGACCCGGATCTTCACCATCAGTGACTCTTCGACATACGGGCCCTTCTTGACGCTGCGTCCCATTACGTCGTCGCCCTTCCGCGCTTGCGGCCGCGCACGATGAGTTTCGTCGAATGCTTCTTCTTATGACGTGTCTTCTTGCCTTCGACCTTGCCCCACGGATTCGTGGGTGGCCGGCCGCCGGAGCTCTTGCCTTCGCCGCCGCCGAGCGGATGATCGACCGGATTCATCGCCACGCCGCGGACACGCGGGCTGCGGCCGAGCCAGCGCGTCTTCCCGGCCTTGCCGATCGACAGCAGCTCGTGCTCGGCGTTGCCGACTTCGCCGATCGTGGCGAGGCACTCGCCCCGCACCATCCGCATCTCCGTCGAGCGGAGGCGCAGCGTGACGTAGTTGCCCTCTTTCGCGACCACCTGCGCGCTCGTGCCGGCGCCGCGGCACAGCTGGCCGCCGCGACCGATCTTCAGCTCGACGTTGTGGACCGCCGTGCCCAGCGGAATCTCGAACAGCGGCATGGCGTTGCCGGTCCGGATGTCGGAGCCGGGACCGGAAACCACGCTGTCGCCGACGTTCAAGCCTTTCGGCGCCAGGATGTAGCGCTTCTCGCCGTCGCTGTAGTGCAGCAGCGCGATGCGCGCGGTCCGGTTCGGATCGTATTCGACGCTCGCGACGCGCGCCGGAATAGCGAACTTGTCGCGCCGGAAGTCGATGCGCCGGTACTGGCGCTTGTGCCCGCCGCTCATATACCGGCTCGTGATATGGCCCTTGTTGTTGCGCCCGCCGGTGCGCCGCAGCGGCTCGAGCAGCGTCTTCTCCGGCTCCGTCTTGGTGATTTCGGAGAAGTCGGAGACCGAGCGGAAGCGCGTGGCCGGCGTCATCGGCCGAAACTGTCGGATTCCCATTTAGCCCTCGAACACCTCGATCGCGTCGCCCTCTTTGAGGGTCACGATCGCCTTTTTCCAGGACGGCCGGCGGCCGGCGTAGCGGCCGTACGTGCGCCGCTTGGCCCGCATCACCATGGTGCGGACACCGGTGACCGACA
>QHTY01000073.1:11199-22715 GCA_003220985.1 Gemmatimonadota bacterium | reverse complement strand
GACCGGTGTCTTAGCGAGTGTCGGTAGGGCGCGCCGGGATTCACGTGCGGCGTGACTGCGTGCGGCATCACAATGAAAGGTCGAGGCGAGCGACCCTTCATTGCAACGCCGCACGTCGCACGCCGCACGTGCAGTCATGAAGATTCTGATCGCAGGCGGCGGCACCGGCGGCCACCTCATGCCCGCGCTCGCCCTCGCGCGGGTCGCAGCCGAGCAGGGCCACGACGTCGTACTCGTCGGCGCGGCGCGCGGCATCGAAGCGCAGATTCTTCCGAACCATCCATTTCGATTTCATCTCCTGCCGATGGAGCCGATCTATCGCCGCGCCTGGTGGCGCAACGTGCGCTGGGCGTCGATCGCGGTGCGGGCGTGGCGCACCGCCGGTCGTGTGCTGCAGGACGAGCGGCCCGCGATTGTCATCGGCACGGGGGGATACGCCGCGGGGCCCGTCGTGTGGCGCGCGCAACGCGCCCGCATTCCGACGGTGCTGCAGGAGCAGAACGCGTTTCCCGGACTGACGCAGCGATTACTCGTGCGGGGCGCGCGGCAGGTGCATCTCGGGTTTCCGGAAGCCCGGTTCCGTCTTTCCCCGGGGCGACACACGCAGGTCTTTGTGTTCGGCAATCCCATCACGCCGCCCCCGCCGGTGCCGATCGATCCGGATGCGGCACGCGCGGAGTTCGGTCTGTCACCGGAGCGGCGCACGGTGTTGGTGTTCGGCGGCAGTCAGGGCGCGCGCGCGCTGAACGAGACGATCGCGCGCGTGCTACAGCGCGGCCTGCTCGGCGATGTGAACATCTTGTGGGGCACCGGCACCGCGCACGTCGATGGCTACGCGTCGCTCGCCGTGCCAGGCCGCGTGGCCGTGCGCGGATTCTTCGATCCGATCGGCGCGGCCTACGCCGCCGCTCACCTGGTCATCGCGCGCGCCGGCGCGATGACAGTCTCGGAGCTGTGCGCGTGGGGGAAGGCCAGCATCCTCGTGCCGCTCCCAAGCGCGGCGGCGGATCACCAGACCTTCAACGCGCGCGCGCTCGCCAACGCCGGCGCGAGCGTCCTGCTCCTCGAGCGGGAGTTCACTCCGGACGCGTTCGCGAAAACCGTCGTCCCGCTCGTCCACGACGACCAACGGCTCGCCGCCCTGGCCAAAAGTGCTCGAGGACGGGGTCACCCGAACGCCGCCCGAACCATCGTCGGGAAGGTATTGGAGCTTTCGCAAGTCGCGTAGATTTCCTATATTAGGTGCCCACAGATGACCTTGTTTCGAACCGGGGATCCCCGTCCCATCCATCTCATGGGCATAGCCGGGGCGGGGATGAGCGCCCTGGCTCTGATTGCCAGGCACCGGGGAGTAGCCATAACTGGTTGTGACTCAGACACTTCTGGGGCTGGCGTCGCTGACCTGACGGCCCTGGGAATTCGTGTTTGGCAGGGACACGACCCCAGTCATCTCGATGGGGCGCGGGCAGTTGTGGTTACGGCGGCCGTCCCGCGCGAGCATCCCGAGTTGGATCGCGCCCGCGCGTTAGACCTCCCAGTGGTGCGTCGCGCCGACGCGCTCGGAGACCTGGTCAATGGAAGCTGGGCGAGCGGGGGTGCGGGAGGGGGGGGCAGCAAATCGACCCTCGTGGCGGTTGCCGGAACGCACGGCAAGACGACCACCACGGTGATGGTCACGGAAGCCCTCACGGCCGCCGGACGAAACCCCACAGGACTCGCCGGCGGCCGTGTCGCAGCGTGGGGCGTACGTCGTCGAAGCCGATGAGTACGACAAGGCGTTCTTGTCGCTGCGACCGACGGTCGCCGTGGTGAACAACGTCGAAGCCGATCACCTCGAGTGCTACGGCAGCATGGCGGCGCTGGAGGAGGCGTTCGCGGACTTTGCGGGACGCGCGGCGCGGGTGATCGTGGGGGGCGACGACGCCGGCGCGGATCGTGTTGCGCTGAAGCTGGAGGCGCCGGTGTGGCGCGTCGGTCACGGCGCGACGGCGGATGTGCGCATTCGTGCGGTGCGGCTCGAGCCGGGCGGCTCGCGCGCGACGATTGCGCTGCCGGGTGGGCAGACGGTCGAGCTCGCGCTGGCGGTGCCCGGGTTGCACAACGTCCGGAACGCGACCGCCGCGCTCGCGGTGTTACACGCGCTCGGCGCCGATGTGTTCGCCGGCGCGCGCGCACTGGCGGAGTTCCGCGGCGTGGGACGGCGGTTCGAGCGGCTGGGAGAAGCGGGTGGCGTGACGGTGGTAGACGACTACGCGCACCATCCGACGGAAGTGGCGGCGACGCTGGCCGCGGCGCGGCAGGCGTTCCCCGGTCAGCGCCTGATCGCGGTGTTTCAGCCGCACCTGTTCTCCCGCACGGCGCTGCACGGCGAAGCGTTGGGAAAGGCGCTCGCGGCCGCGGACATGGTCGTCGTCGCCCCGATCTACGCCGCGCGTGAGCAGCCGCAGCCGGGAGTGACGCATCATCTCGTCGTGCGCGGCGCGACGCGCGCGGGCGCGGCGACGGTGGGCGTGCGCGATCGGGCGGGATTGACCAATCACGTTGCCCGTGCCGTGCAGCACGGCGACGTCGTGTTCACACTGGGCGCAGGGGACATCACACGCGTCGGACCTGAGCTGCTGCAAATATTGAAAGACGGGAGCAGGGAGCAGGGAGCAGTCGAATGAAATGGCCGCGCGCATCGCGGCGCGTGCTGCGGTGGGCCGGCGCCGTGATGATCGTGATGGCGATCTGGATGACGGCGCCGCTGCTGCTGCGCCGCATCGCGTTCTTCCGCGTGCGGCAGGTGGAGCTGGTCGGCATCCGCTATCTCGATGCCGATCAGGTGCTGGCCGCGTTGCGACTGGCGCCGCAGGCGAGTGTCTACGACGACACCGACATGCTCGCCGAGCGGTTGCGGGGATTGGATGGGGTCGCCGATGCGGTGGTGAGCCGCCGGCCGCCGGGGTCGCTCAAGGTGATCGTGCGCGAGATCGAGCCCGTGGCGCTGCTCATGAACGGCCGCGGCGCGCTCGAGCCGGTGGACGCGGACGGACGGGCGCTGCCGTACGATTTGACCGGTCTCGATCTGCCGGTCGTGCCGGCCGCCGATAGTGCCGTCGTCGGTGTGCTCGCGCGGGTGCAGGCGTTCGATCCCGCGCTGTTTCAAACGATCGACGCTGCGCGGCGTACTCCGTCGCTGCGTGGTGGCGGGGCCGTGCTTCTCGAATTAGGGGCTCATCGCGTGCTGCTCGGCAACGACGCGGGGCCGGAGGTGATCGAGGCGGTGGTCTTAGTGGCGAGAGATCTGGCGGCAAGACGGCGTTCCTACGCCGAGCTCGACGCCCGCTTCGACGGGCAGATCGTCGTGCGGCGCCGCAGCCGTGCGACAGGGATCGGCAGCGTCTGATGCCCGAGCGCCGCCTCGTCGCCGGACTCGATCTCGGCAGCACCAAGACGTGCGCGGTCATCGCGGAGGTCGCGGGCGACCTGCCGCGGTCCCCCCTGGCCAAGATTCTCGGCGTCGGTCTCGCGAAGAACAGCGGGGTGCGCCGGGGCATGGTGCGGGACATCGACGAGACGACACGGTCCGTCGCCGCGGCACTCAAAGACGCCGAACGGATGGCGGGCGCGCGCGTCAATGACGTCACGTGCGGGATCGCGGGGGAGCACGTGTCGGCCCGCGGCTCGACCGGCGTCGTGGCGGTGAGCGGTGAAGAGATCAGCCCGCAGGATGTCGCGCGCGTGAACGAGGTGGCGCGCGCCGTGTCGTTGGGACGCGACCACGAGCTGCTGCACGACATCCCCCAGGAATACGTCGTGGATCAGCAGCGCGGCATCTCGGATCCCGTCGGCATGACCGGCACGCGGCTCGAAGTGGAGATGTACCTGGTGACCGCGCAGTCGACGGCCGCGCAGAACCTCCGCAAGAGCGTGCAGCGCGCGGGGTATCGCGTGGCGGATGTGGTCCTCGAGCCGCTCGCGGCATCGTACGCGGTGCTGACCGATGACGAGAAGGAGCTTGGCGTCGCGCTGGTCGAAGTGGGCGGTAGCTCGACGGGGGTGGCGATCTTTCACGAGGGAAAAATCCGGCACCTGGCGTCGCTCAAGTACGCCGGCTCGCACGTCACGAGCGATCTGGTCCAGGGGCTCGGCGTGACGCAGTCCGACGCGGAGCGCTTGAAGGAGCGTCATGGGGCGGCGTACTCGCCGCTCGTGAGTGCGGATGAGGTCGTGAGTTTGCCGTCGACGGCGGGGCAGGGCGCGCGCACGGCGCCGCGCGAGCTGCTGGCGCACATCATCCACCAGCGTGTGGACGAGATCTTCCAGCTCGTGGGCCGCGAATTCGACCGGGCGGGGTACGGTGCGGGCCGCTTGCCGGCGGGCGTGGTGCTTTCGGGCGGCACGGCGCACCTGCCCGGGATGGTCGAGCTGGCGCGCGAAGTCTTCGCGGTCCCGGTGCGCTCGGGGCACCCGGAGCTGGGGATTTCCGGCCTCGTCGACAGCGTGCAGGCGCCGCGCTACGCCGTGCCGGTCGGTCTCGTGCTGTATGCGGCGCGCAAATACGCGCAGGGTGGTTCCGCGCCGAGTGTGTTGTTTGGCGCCCGTCCCGAGAAGCTGTTCGCGCCACTGAAGCGATGGTTGCAGGACTTCTTCTGAGCCCTAGGGGAGAACCATGATCTTCGAACTCGAAGAAACCGTTACGCAGAACGCGCGCATGAAAGTCGTCGGCGTCGGCGGCGGTGGCGGCAACGCCCTGAACCGAATGATCGACGAGCACGTGAGCGGAGTCGAGTTCATATCGGTGAATACCGATGCGCAGGCGCTCCTCAACAACAAGGCCGATGTCAAAGTCCAGATCGGCAAGAAGCTGACGCGTGGGCTCGGCGCCGGGGCGCGGCCGGAAATCGGCCGGCAGGCCATCGAGGAGAATCGCGACGAAGTGTTGCACGCCCTGCAGGGCGCGGACCTCGTGTTCGTCACCTGCGGCATGGGCGGTGGAACCGGCACGGGCGCCGCGCCGATCATCTCGCAGGTCGCCCGCGACCTGGGGGCGCTGACGATCGGCATCTGCACCAAGCCGTTCCTGTTCGAGGGCCGCAAGCGGATGCGCCAGGCGGAAATGGGGATCGCCGAGATGCGCAAGCACGTGGACACGATGATCGTCGTCCCCAACGAGCGGCTGCTCGCAGTCGTCGGCAAGGGCATTCCGTTCCAGGACGCACTGAAAAAGGCAGACGAAGTCCTGCTGCACGCCACGCAGGGCATCTCCGCCCTCATCTGCGTCACCGGTCTGGTCAATGTAGATTTCGCGGACGTCCGCACCGTGATGCAGAACGGCGGCGCGGCGCTGATGGGCACGGGCACGGGGCGCGGCGAGAACCGCGCGATGGAAGCGGCGCAGCAGGCGATCTCGAGCCCGCTGCTCGACAACATCTCGATCGGCGGCGCGACGGGCGTCCTCATCAATATCACGGGTGGCGAAGACCTGACGCTGGGCGAAGTGACGCAGATCAGTGAAGCGATTCACGACGCGGCGGGGGACGAGGCCGAGATCATATTCGGCGCCGTGAACGATCCGGCCATGCATGGCGAGGTCCGGATCACAGTTATCGCGACGGGCTTTGATAAGACTGGAGCGGTGGCCGACGCGCTGGCCGGCATGCCGCAACGGGCCGCCGCGGGTGTGCTGCCGTTCCGCGGGCCCGGCGCGCGGCCGACGCCGGCTCCACCGCCCGGCTTTGTGAAGCCGGGCGAGACTGCGCCAAAGCGGGGACCGGCGCAGGTACCGCTGAATCCTGAGCTGAACGAGATGGAGATTCCGACTTTTATTCGGAGACAGATGGACTAATGACGTGGGGCGGGCGAGGGAGTCATTACGTTGCAGCGGGCGCGCTCGCCGCGGGAATGCTGGTGTGGGCGGCACACGCAGCCTGGTCATCGCGCGAGATTCCCGTCGCGCTGCCCATCGTCGTCACGAGCGCCTACGATGAATGGGCGGACACGCTCGGCCGTCGCGAAATGTTGTCTGATGTGCTGGAACGCGCCGGGATCACGGGCCGCGAGTACGTCGGTTTCATGAAGGCTACCCACACACTCAATCCCCGCCGCATGCAGCCCGGGCTCATCTTCGAAGTCCGGCGCGTGAAGGGGGCTGCGGTCGCCAATCGCCTCGCCGTGCGGCTCGACCCCGAACGGCATCTCGTCATGGCGCGGCTCGGAGGCGATTCGGGGTGGACGGAGACGGTCCAGAATATTCCGTGGACCACCGAGCGGCTCCGCACGACTGCGGTCATTCAATCGAATCTCTACGACGCGCTCGACGCGGCGATCCCCGATTCATTTCTTCCCGTGCGCCAGCGCGTTGCGCTCGCCTGGGCCATCGCCGACGTCTATGACTGGGAGGTCGACTTCACGCGCGATCTGCGTCCCGGTGACCGCGTGGAAGTTCTGATCGAGCGGCTGCAGTCTCCGGAAGGAGAGAAACGGCTGGGCCGGATTCTCGCGGCGCGGGTGGACGTGGCGGGGACGCCGAGCTTCGCGTTCGCCTTCGAGAATCCGAACGGCTCGACCGGCTTCTACGACGATCGCGGCCGCTCGCTGCGGCGCGCGTTCCTGCGGGCGCCGCTGCGGTTCAGTCACATCTCGAGCCGCTTCGGCAGCCGCTTTCATCCGATTCTCAAGCGCTGGCGAACTCATGAGGGGACGGACTACGCCGCGTCGTACGGCACGCCGGTGCGCGCCACGGCGGACGGCATCGTCACCGAAGCGGGCCGCAATGGCGGCTACGGCAACCTGATTGAGATCCGCCACGCCAACGGCATCCGCACGCGCTACGGCCATCTCTCCAAATTCGCGAATGGCCTACACGTCGGACAGCGCGTCAGCCAGGAGCAGACGATCGGTTTCGTTGGCTCAACCGGACTCTCCACCGGTCCCCACCTGCACTATGAGTTCTTGGTCAACGGCCGGGCGACGAATCCGCAGCGCAAAGATGCCGGCGCCGGCGAGCCCGTCCCATCGAAGCTGAGGTCGGCGTTCGAGGTCGCACGCGCGCAGCTCTTCGGGGAGCTCGAACCTGGACTCGTGCCCGCGGGACCAGCGCTGGGGTCGGTGGCGGGGCCGGCCCGCGACGACTAAGTCTCCTCTCACAACAACAGGTTCCGTGGAGCTCTATCCCGCCGTTGATATCGAAGGCGGGCGCGTGGTGCGCGCCCATGGCCCCGTGGCCCAGCCGCTCGCCGCGCTGGCCGAGTTCACGCGCGCCGGCGCGCGCTGGATACACCTCGTCGACATGGACCGCGCCTACGGACGGCAGGACAATCACGAGCTCATCGGCGCGGTGCTGAAGGCGGCCGAGGTCCGAGTGCAGGTCGGCGGCGGGCTGTTTCGCGAGCTCGACATCGAGCAGATGTTCACGCTCGGTGCCACCCGCGTGGTGATCGGGCCGCGCGGCGCGGTGGACAATGGGCTCGTCGCACGACTCGTCGCCCGCCACGGCGCGCCACGTCTCGCCGTGGGCATCGACGCCAAGGGGGGTCGAGTCGCCCCACGTGGCACTGTCGATATCCTGGAGCTCACGGCGCGAGAGCTGGCGACGCGCGTCGCCGGGCTCGGAATCCGCACGATCATTTACAACGAAGTCACGCGCGACGGCAAACTCACGGGGCCCGACATCGACGGCGCCACAAAAATCGCCAGCCTGGGCGTCGATGTGATCGTTTCCGGCGGTGTGGGCTCGCTGGACGATCTACGTGCGGCGCGTGGCGCAGGCCTCGCCGGGGTCTGTGTCGGGCGCGCGCTCTACGAAGGCAAGTTCACGATCGCCGAGGCGCTCGCGTGTCTCTCGTGATCCTGCGGGTGACCGCGGTCCTCGCGTTGCTGCTGTTGCTGTGGAATCCATCGACCGCGCGGTTCCTCCCGGCAGGCGATCAACCGATCGTGCTGCTCGATGCGTCCCTCAGTATGAGCGGCGCACCGTGGCGCGCGGCGCTCGATAGCGCGCGGGCGATCGCGAGACGTCGCGGCGGCGCCGTCATCTGGCGGTTCGGCACCGGCGTCGCGCCGTTCGACACGGCACCGCCCGCGGCGGGAGCGAGCCGGCTCGGGCCCGCGCTCGAAGCCGCCGCCGGCCGCGCCGGGGAGGTCGTGATATTGACCGACGGCAACGTGGATGACGTCACCGGCATCCCGCCCGATCTCCTGCGCCGGCCACGCATCAGCGTGCAGCCGCGACCAACGTTTTTCGATGCGTACATCGCTGGGGTCGAAGGGCCGAGGCATGTGACGCGCGGGGATACTGTCCGCCTCAAGGTCAGTTACGGGACTGTCGGGAAACGAGAAACGGGAAACGGGAAACGCGCGACTCTGTTGGTGAAGATGGCGGATCTCGTGCTCGCATCGCAGCGTGTCACGCTTCCAGACAGCGGCACTCTATCCACTGAGATCACGTTTCCTGTATCCCGTATCCTGTTTCCCGGATGGGCGGTGCTCGAGGTCCGGCTGGATGGCGTCGGTGACGCCGAACCTCGAGACGACAGCCGTCAGTTCGTCGTCGATGTCAGTCTCGAGCCCGCCGCGGTCATCTTCGCGTCGCCGCCGGATTGGGAGGCGCGGTTTCTGGCCCGCACGCTGAGCGACGTCGCGCGTCTGCCGGTGCGCGTGTTCGTCGAGACGGAAGCGGGACGCTGGCGCGATGGCGCAACCCTGGCTCCCGTCGGGACCGCCGACCTCACCCGCGCGGCTGTGGGCGCGCGCCTGGTGATTGCCACGGGCGATCCGCAGCGTGCGCGCGAATTCACCGCGGGCCCCGCGGGCCCCCGCACGAGCAGCGCGCTCCTCCTGTGGCCGACGAATGGCCAGGCCGGCGACTGGTACGTCGAGCGACCGCTTTCCTCGCCCTTCACCGCGGCACTGGCCGGCGTCCTCTGGGACTCGTTGCCGCCGGCGACCGCCGTCACGGTTTCACGCGATTCGAATCGCACCGCGACCGTTGCCCTCACGGCGCGGCTCGCGCGGCGCGGTCCGGCGCGGCCGATCCTCACGCTCGAGCAGCGCAATAGTCGCCGCGTCGCCACCGTCGCGGCGGCCGGGCTGTGGCGCTGGGCATTTCGTGCCGGCGCCGCGGAGCAAGCCTACCGCAGCGTCGTCGCCGCATTGGTCGACTGGTTACTGGGGGAGCAGGGAGCGGGGACGAGGGAGCGGGCTGTTCCGGAGGCTTTGGAGGTTCAACCCGAGACCAAGCGATGCGCGAATTTCACCGGGTCGAATAGTTCCAGGTCCTCGACCGATTCGCCTGTGTTCGATCTTGCCGGTCGCGCCCAGCTGTTGTTGCCGCCCGGAGTCTATCGCTATGCGCTGAGTGGTGGTACGGAGCGCGGCGTGGTCGCCGTCGAGACCTACTCCGACGAATGGCTGCCGCTGGCTCCGGCGCTGAGCGGCCAACCCGGTGAGGCGATCGCGCGTGTGGCGTCCGTGGGATTGCGCGACCGCTGGTGGCTGTTCGTCATTGCGACTCTTGCGCTCGCGACCGAATGGGCGCTGCGCCGCCGCCAAGGACTGCCCTGATGGGGGCTGGGGCCTGGGGCCTGGGGCACAGGATCGGCCGCTTCCTCACCGGTGGGGCGCCGGACCGGAAGTGGCTCGAAGCGGTGCAGCGGCAGCTGGTCGAAGCCGACTTCGGTGTCGCTGCGACCAACGAAATCGTGGAGCGCTTGAGTCGCGCCGACCGCGTGGATCAGGCGACACTCGAGCGTATTGTTGTCGAACAGTTGGGCCCGCCGGCGGCGCCGCTCGCGCACGCCGCGCAACCGCCGACCGTCATGCTGATCTTTGGCGTCAATGGAACCGGGAAGACCACGTCGGTCGCCAAGTTGGCCAGGCGGCTGCAAGCGGAAGGGCGCACCGTGCTGCTGGCGGCCGCGGACACGTTTCGCGCGGGCGCGACGGAGCAGCTGAAGATCTGGGCCGATCGGCTATCCGCGCCATTCGTCGGCGCCGCACAGCGGGGCGATCCCGCCGCCGTCGCCTTCGACGCCGTTGCAGCCGCGATGAATCGGGGCATCGATACTGTGCTCGTGGATACGGCCGGGCGCCTCCATACCGATGAGCGGCTGCGCGAGGAGCTCAAGAAGGTGGTGCGCGTGGTGGGCAAGCGACAGACGGGAGCGCCACATGAGTCCCTGCTCGTGCTCGACGCAACCGTGGGGCGTTCGCCGCCGCGGTGCCGCTGACGGGTCTGATCATCACAAAACTCGACGGCACGGCGAAGGGCGGCAGCGTCGTCGCCCTGCGGCGCGCTGTGCCTGTGCCAATCCGCCTCCTGGGCACAGGCGAATCGGTCGAGGACCTGGAACTATTCGACCCGGTGAAATTCGCGCATCGCTTGGTCTCGGGTTGAACCTCCAACTCAGCGCTCCCGTCAAGTTCCTCAAAGGCGTCGGGCCGAAGCGCGCCGAAGCTCTCCAACGACTCGGCATCCGCACCGCCGGCGATCTCCTCTATCACGTTCCGCATCGGTATCTCGACGCGACGACCGTCACGCCGCTGGCGCGCGCCGCCGTCAATCAAGAGGTGACGTGCGTGGGGCGCGTCGTCAGCACGGGCGTGTTGCCGACGCGGCGGGGCCTGCGCGTCTTTCGGGCAGTGCTGAAGGATGACAGTGGATTGCTCGAGTGTGCCTGGCCCGGCCGCCCGTTCCTCGAACGCCAGATCAAGAAAGGCCAGTTGTTGTTGGTGACGGGGCCGGTGCGCTATTACCACGGCAAGCAAATCGTGCCGCGCGAGTTCATCGTGCTGGCCGAGGCCGGCGACGAGACTGAGAACAATCCCGGACTCGTGCTCCCGATTTATCCCGCCACGGAAGGGCTGACGCACCGGCAGATTCGTGCGCTGGTGCAGCAGCATCTGGATGAGCTGCTGCCCCTGGTCCAGGACCCCCATCCCGCCGCGTTCCGCGCGACGCACCAGCTCATCGAGCTGCGGCGCGGCTTCGAGCTGCTGCACCGGCCGAAGAAAATCGAGGAGGCGGAGTTGGGGCGGCGTCGCCTGGCGTTCGACGAGCTGTTCGATCAGCAGCTCGTGCAGGCGCGGGCGCGCCACTTGGCGAAGCGCTCCCGCGCCGGGATTCGCTTCGCGCTCAAGCGCGAGCTGACGACGCGCCTCAAGGAGCATCTGCCGTTCGAATTGACGGCCGATCAACGCCAGGCGGTCCGCGAAATCACCGAGGACATGACAGCCCCGCTGCGCATGCACCGGCTGCTCATGGGCGACGTCGGCACGGGGAAAACCGTCGTCGCCCTGTTCGCGATGTTGCTGGCGGCGGAGAACGACTATCAGGCCGCGATCATGGCCCCGACGGAGTTGCTCGCCGAGCAGCATGGGGTCACGTTGACGCGACTGCTCGAGTCACTGGCGATCCGTCCCGAGCTGCTGCTGGGCCGCATGACGGCGGCGGAGAAGGCGGCGGTGCGCCAGCGGATCGCGACCGGCGCACCGCGCATCGTCGTCGGGACGCATGCCCTCATTCAGGAGTCGGT
>QHTY01000073.1:652-11190 GCA_003220985.1 Gemmatimonadota bacterium | reverse complement strand
TCGATGAGCAGCATCGTTTTGGGGTCGAACAGCGGGCCGCGCTCGTCGAGAAGGGTGATGCCCCCGACGTGCTGCTGCTGACCGCGACGCCGATCCCGCGCTCGCTCGCCCTCACGTTGTACGGCGACCTCGACGTCACGCAGATCCGCGAGCGGCCGCCCGGTCGCGGAACCGTGAAAACGGCCCTCCGCACCGAGGCCGCGCGGTCCAAGATCTACGACTTCATTCGCACCGAATGCGCGGCGGGGCGACAGGCGTATGTGATCTATCCGGTGATCGACGAATCAGAGCGCGCCGATCTGAAGGCCGCGACGACCATGGCCGAGAAGCTGGCGAAGACGTTCGCGGAGTTTCGGGTGGGACTGGTACACGGCCGCTTGAAGGCCGAGGAGCGCGATGCGACAATGCGCGCCTTTCGTGACAACGCGGTCAACATCCTCGTCGCGACCAGTGTCATCGAAGTCGGCATCGACGTGGCGAACGCGACGGTGATGCTCATCGAGCATGCCGAGCGTTTTGGTTTGGCCCAGCTCCATCAGTTGCGCGGCCGGGTGGGGCGGGGCTCGGCGGCCAGCCATTGCATTCTGTTGTCCGACTCTCGGGATGCGGCGCCGAGGCTACAAGCGTTCTGCGAGACCACAGACGGCTTCAAGATCGCCGAGCTCGATTTGCACGAGCGGGGGATGGGCGAGCTCGCGGGTGCGCGCCAATCGGGAGGCGTGCCGCTGCGTTATGCCAACCTCGAGACCGACTTGCCGTTGCTGGACGATGCGCGCGGGGCTGCGGCCGCGATGATCGCGACGGATCCGGCGCTCGAGGCTCGCGAGCACGCGGCCTATAGAGAGCGGATCGTTACTCGATACGAGCGCGGATTCGAGTTGTTCCGAGTTGGCTAGAAAGCGATCCGCAGCCCCACTTGCATCGGAGCAAACGGAATATTCCCCGGCCCTTCCCCGGGATGCAGATCAATGATGAACAATGCCGTCGTTGCCAGGAGGGTGGCCTGCGCTCCCAGCAGCCAGTGGTTGGCGCGGCGGTCGAAGCCCCGCGAACGCTGATAGAGCTGCTCGGCGTCGTCGCGGACGTAACGCCCATCGGGTCCGCGGGCGCAGGCGTCCTGCGTGGACCGGCAGATATTGAGCAGCGCATTCCACGCACGCCGCGATTGGCTGTGCTCACGCTCGGCGAACATGATCAGGGCGACCACGCTCACGGCGGTGAGCCACTTACCATGATGCACAGCGGCGCGCTGGAAGGATGGACGAGGCACGTCGGCACGTCGGCACGATGAAGTCGTTTCGTGCGACGTGCAGACCTGCCGACGTGTATTGAGATACTGCGCCGAAAGCTTCGGGGCAGCTCCGCAGAGTAGCAACGCACAAAGAATCGTCGAGCGCGTCATCATCGATACGAATAAATATTGCCACGGCCCGCGACGACCACCACTGGCCGGTCGCGCACGAGCGGCGGCTCCTCGATGGGCCCCGTGACCTGCGCGCGCCAGCGAATGGCCCCGGTCGCTGGGTCGACGAGCAGCACCTCGCCGCTGACGCTGCCGACCAGAACGCCGGACGCGAGCGGGGTCGGTCCCGCGGTCGCCACGATGTCGAGCGCGTGACTGCTCGCGGCGTCGGGCGCGTCGACGGGAATGCGCCACAGTTGGCCATCGCGTGACAGCACGAACAGCGTGTCACCCACGAGCGCAGGTGCGCCGTAGACGGCATCGCCCGCGGCGTGGTCCCACAGGATGGTCCAGGACGCGAGGTCGACGGCGACGACACGGCCGTTGGTTGTGGCGACATAGACGCGGCGTCCATCTGTCGCCGGCGTGGCGAGCACCGTTCCCGCGAGCGCGAGGCGCGAGCGCACGCTGCCCGATTGACGGTCGAGGAGATACAACGTGTCGGTCGTCGTCGCGACGACCAGGCCGGCGGGCGTGATGACTGGGCCGGCGCGCACGGCGCCGCTGACGTGCGTGCGCCACGTCGTCTGCCCGCGTTCCGGTTCGACACGGAGCACGAGCCCTTCTTCGGTGCCCGCGTAGAGCGCCTCGCCGTCGTAGGTGAGCGGGGCTGCCACGCTGCCCGTGCGCGCGCGCCACAGGCGTCGCCCGTCGCGCAGTCGGACGGCATAAATCCGCCCCTGCGGCTGCGACTCCGTCGCGACGTACAGCCGGTCCTCGTCCAGCAGCGGGCCGGCGCGCACCGTGCCGTCGAGGTGTGAGCGCCACAGGATGTCGCCGCTGGCGCGATCGAGCAGCACGAGATTGCGGTCGGCCGTGCCGACGGCGATCACCGCCTCGCCGAGGGCGGGGCTGCCGCGGGCGCCGCGTCCCATGTCGACGTGCCATAACGGCCGAGGATCGGGATTCAAAGTCTCGAGATACGCGGGCCAGTGCGACGCTTGGCGCGGCGGGCCCAATTTCACGACCGGCGCGCACGCGCTCGCGATCGCGTTGACACTCAAAAGGCTCGCCACTAGTATGCCGCGCCTATGCCCGAACGTCATTGGATCGAAGCGCTTCCGCCGCTCGCCGGCCAGACGGCTGTCGTGCGCGGCTGGGTGGCGACGACGCGCTCGAGCGGGAAGATCGCGTTTGTCGTCGTACGCGACGGTACGGGCTTGATGCAAGCCGTGCTCTCCAAGAAGGATGTGCCCGCGGAAGTCTGGGACGCGTTCGGGAAACTTACTCAGGAGACATCGCTCGAGGTGACGGGCGTCGTGCGCGTGGAGCCGCGTGCTCCCGGCGGCGTCGAGATGCAGACGAGCGATCTGCGCATCCTCGGCGCAAGTCCCGATTTCCCGATCACCCCGAAGGAGCACGGGACCGCGTTTCTGTTCGAGCACCGTCATCTGTGGCTGCGCTCGAAACAGCAGGTCGCGATTGCGCGCGTGCGCCACGAAGTCATCCAGGCGATTCGCGATTTCTTTCATCAACGGCATTTCACCTTGGTCGATACGCCGATTCTCACGGGCTCGATCGGGGAGCATGCGGGCACGCTGTTCTCGGTCGACTATTTCGACCTCGGCAAGGCGTACCTCGCGCAGACCGGCCAATTGTACGTCGAGGCGGCGGCGGCCGCGCTCGGCAAGGTCTATTGCTTCGGGCCCACATTCCGCGCCGAGAAGTCGAAGACGCGACGCCATCTCACCGAGTTCTGGATGGTCGAGCCCGAGGTCGCATGGAACGATTCCGACGCGAACATGCGGCTGCAGGAGGACTTCGTGTCGTACCTCGTGGGCCGCTGCCTCGACAAACGCAAGAACGAGCTCACGGAGCTCGGGCGCGATCTCGCGCCGCTCGAGCACGTCACACGGTCGCTGTCGAGAAGCTGAAGAGGCTGGGCGCCGACAAGGAGGGGGGTAGGGACTTGGGCGGCGAAGACGAGACGACGCTGGCGAAGCAGTATGACCGGCCGGTGTTCGTCTACAACTATCCGAAGGCGGTGAAGGCCTTCTATATGAAGGAGAATCCCGCCGATCCGCGCACCGTGCTGAACAACGACTGCCTGGCGCCCGAGGGATACGGCGAGATCATCGGGGGCAGCCAGCGCGAGGACGATTACGAGAAGCTGCGCGCGCGCATTCGGGCCGAGAAGTTGCCGGAAGAGGCGTACTCCTGGTATCTGGATCTGCGGAAGTACGGCACGTTCGTGCATGCGGGGTTCGGATTGGGGGTCGAACGGACCGTCGCGTGGATTTGTGGCATCCCGCACATTCGGGAGGCAATCGCGTTCCCAAGAACGCTATATCGGCTGTGGCCATGACTCTGAGCTCCGCGGTCCTCGCCTGTATCCTCGGGGCTCAAGGCCCCATCGGCATCTTTACCGCGCATACGAATGTGGGCCGCGCGACGGGTACCGCGTCGTACGACCCGCAGCAGCAGATGTATACCATCGCCGGGTCTGGGCAGAACATGTGGGATACCCGCGACGACTTTCATTTCGTCTGGAAGCGGATCAACGGCAACTTCATCCTCTCGACGCGTGCGCGGTTCATTGGGGCAGGCGTTGAGCCGCATCGCAAAATCGGCTGGACCATTCGTCCCTCGCTCGACCCGCGTAGCGCGCACGTGACTGCCGCGTTCCATGGCAATGGCTTGATGTCGCTCCAGTTCCGCCGGCAGACTGGTGGGATCACCGAGGAGAACAAGTCGGCCGACAGTCTTCCCGACGCCGACGCGGTGATCCAGCTCGAGCGACGGGGTGGCGAGTACATCTTGTCGGTGGCGCGATTCGGGGATTCGCTCGTGACGCAGCGACTCACCGGTGTGTCTCTCCCCGATACGGTTTACGTCGGTTTGTTCGTGTGCTCCCATAACGACACCGTCACCGAGCGGGCCATGTTCAGCCACGTCCGCATCACGAAGACGCAGCATGACTGACGTCCAGGTTTTCGGCTCTCACGAGCCCAACACGCTCGAGCAGCTGCGCGATGTCGCGAGCCGCGCCGAGCGTGCCGCGCTCATGGCGGATGGGCACCTGGGATATGTCATGCCGATCGGTGGCGTCGCCGCGTATCGGGACAAGGTGTCGGTCGTGGGCGTGGGGTTCGACATCGCCTGCGGCAACGCGGCGATCCGCACCGATCTCAAGCTGCCCGCGATCCAGGGCCGGCTGCGCGAGCTGGCCGACGAGATTCAGGCGTCGCTGTCGTTCGGGATCGGTCGCAGGAACTGCGCGGACGATGCGCCCACGGACGATCCGCTGTTCGACGATCCGGCGTGGGACGCGGTGCCCGCCAAGCACGAGCGCGATCGCTTGCGCGCCAAGGCGCGCGAGCAGCTCGGCACTGTCGGCTCGGGGAATCATTACGTCGACGTGTTCGCCGACGAGGAGACCCGAATCTGGGTCGGCGTGCACTTCGGCTCGCGCGGCTTTGGCTTCGGCGTCGCGCACGGTTTTCTCGCGCTGTCACAGAACAAGCAGTGGGGCGAGCGCGCGCCCGAGCGCGAGGTGTTGCTCGACGTGCATTCGGCCGTCGGCGATGCCTACTGGCAGCTGATGAATCTGGCCGGGCGCTACGCCTATGCGGGCCGAGAGTGGGTTGCGCGTAAGGTCGTCTCGCTGCTCGGCGGCCGCGAAGTCGAGCTGGTGCACAACCATCACAACTTCGCGTGGATCGAGGAGCATGGCGGCGAAAAGCTGTACGTCGTCCGCAAGGGCGCGACGCCGGCGTTTCCGGGGCAGAAGGGGTTCGTCGGCGGCTCGATGGGTGACAACGCGGTGATTCTGCAGGGTTCGAAGCCGGCGGATCCTGCGACCCAGGACCTCCAGGCGCGCGCGCTCTACTCGACCGTGCACGGAGCTGGCCGAGTGATGAGTCGTACCGCCGCGGCGGGGAAGCGCACGCGCAGGGGTAAGGTCCTGAAGCCTGGTGCGATCTCGCGCGAAATGATGCACGGGTGGGTGAAGAAGCAGGGAGTCGTGCTGCGGGGCGGCGGTACGGATGAAAGCCCGCATGTCTACCGGCGCTTGCCGGATGTGCTCAAGGCGCAGGGTCCTTGCGGCCGCTGATTGTCGTCATGGCGGGCGCGGATGAATTCGATCCGTACAAAGACTAAAATGATGATGCGGTAGGCTTTCAGCCTTGTATGCTGGGCCGTGAAGCTACTGGCACGACTACGGCAAGCATTACGGCTTCGGCATTACAGTTCACGTACGGAGTTGGCGTACGTGCAGTGGGTTCGCCGGTTCGTTCGGTTTCACGGGAATCGGCATCCCGCCGAGCTCGGCCCTCAAGACGTCGCGACGTTTCTCACCAGTCTCGCCGGGAGTGCGTCCACACAGAATCAGGCCCTCGCGGCGATCTTGTTTTTTTATCGTGCGGTGTTGGACAAGCCGGTGGGCTGGATCAGTGTCGTAGCGCGGCCGCAGCGCCCGCAGCGGATGCCGTGTGTCCTGACGCGTGCCGAGGTCCGGTCAATACTTGGGCGGATGCGTGGCGTGGAGCGGTTGGTGGCTGGGTTGCTCTACGGTTCAGGTCTGCGGTTGCTTGAGGCGCTGCACCTGCGTATCAAGGACGTGGATTTTGAGCGTCACGAGATCATGGTGCGCCGAGGGAAGGGTGCTAAGGACCGCATCACGGTCCTCGCGGACGCTCAACGGCTCCCATTGGCACGATATCTGGATGCGTTACGCGACCGGTTTCGACGAACTCCCACGACGGTGGAGCTTCCTGATGCGCTCAAGAAGAAGTGTCCCAATGCCGATCGTGAATGGTGTTGGCAGTGGGTATTTCCGGGCCGTGGCGGCCGCTATCACTTGCATCCTACAGCGGTCCAGCGTGCGTTCCGTGCGGCTGTCCGAGCAAGTGGGATTACAAAGCCAGCGTCGTGCCACAGTCTGCGCCACTCGTTTGCGACCCATTTGCTCGAAGGGGGATATGACATCCGCACGGTCCAGGAGCTGCTCGGGCATCGCGATGTGCGAACGACGATGTTGTACACGCATGTCCTCAATCGAGGCCGCCTGGCCGTCCGCAGCCCGGGGGATGCTCTGTGAGCTCCCCATCGATTTTCGCAGTCTAACGCGCGGGGTGGGGTGTTATCTTGAGAGAAGTCAGCCTAACACTCGTTGCGGGTCTAGAACGGACGAGTTATGGAGACAGTCTTTGAGGTAAGAGGTCTGCCGAATGAAACAGGTTAATTACTAGTTAGGCAGCGGCTCCGTGATTCGTGTGCGTCCGATCCTACTCGCTGGCATTCTGAGCGCACTGGTGACAGGCATGGCTACCTCTCAGATTTCCCCAACCCAACCAATGCAGGCCGCCTTTGACGCCTACGGTCGCAGCGACTGGTCAGCATTGGGATCCCTCGTTCACCCGGACGCGCTAACGGCCTTTCGCACGGCTCAACTCGGATCCGCTGTTGGATTTTCCCTTGCGCAAAACGATCCTCAGATGCGCGGTCGCAACATCGGCATCAGCCCGGCAGACTTTGTCAGCGAAGATGCGATCAAGAAGGCCGAGGGGATTCGGGTCGGCAAGTTTCCGGGAAAGCCTACGATCGGTGAACTAGCACGGCTATCGCCAAACGAATTCTTCGTTCGTTGGTGTCAGGCAGCCGTGCAGGATAATGAGCGCGGACCCTGGCTCGCGATGCAACGTGTGGGTCGGCAAATCATCGGTGAGATCATTGAGAATGACACGCTGGCGCATGTCATGTATCGCGTTCAGATAGAATCCATCTATCTCGCCGGCAAGTTGGAGGTCATGTCGCTCAAGAAAGCGGATGGTCGCTGGCTCATGCTTCTGAATGATGATGTCGTTTGGAATTTCCCCCTCGTCGGGCCGAAGTGAGCCGCTGCCTAACAAGCGCTTGAAGCTGACGGCGCGCGTAGATTGCGGAATGAATCTTTTGTCAGCGCGCCGCAGCTTAAGCGCGATTCGTTAGGCGGCGCATAGGAGTTCCGTGATGACTGCCAAGACCGTCCGCGTTCAGATTGTTCGCGATGGAAGCATGTGCTTTATCCCGGTACCCTTCGACCCAAAGCCGCTGTTTGGCAAAGTCCGAGCGCCAGTTCGGGTAACGTTGAACGGCTACACATATCGGAGCACCATCGCGGCCATGGGCGGGACCGTGTGCATTCCATTGCGTCGAAGCAATCGCGAAGCAGCCGGGTTGAAGGGCGGGGAAATACTCGATGTTCAGATTGCGCTGGACAAGCAGGAGCGCACGGTTACTCCACCGTCGGATCTTGTCACCGCACTGAAGGCTGCGCCGCCTGCCTGGGACCATTGGCGGGAACTAAGCTTTACTCATCAACGAGAGTACGCTGAGGCGATCACCGAGGCGCACAAACCTGGGACTCGAGCGCGGCGCATCGCCGAGGCGGTACGCAAGATTCGGTCGCGCCCGACGAAGCAGCTGCGCGACAAATAACGCATCATCAGCGCGCCGCCTCGCCGCACCTTAAGCGCGATCCGTTGGGCGGCTGGACGAGGTCCTATGACACGAACTGAGACAAGAAGGGCGACGCAACACCAGACAGAAGAGTTCGTCTTCGCGATCGCCGCCGTCGATGGCTCGACTCGCGTTGGCCGAACTCGTCCCGATCTCGAAATGGCCTCTGTCCTCTCAGAGTATTACGCCCTGGCCGCTGAAAGCCTGAGTTCCAGCCAGCAAAGTGATTGGCGATGGCATTCTGGTGGTCTTTCCGGTTTCGAGGGCGCGCGAGGCAGTCGCCGCGCTTCGTCGGTTTCAGTCGTCGGCGACCGCGCTCTGGTCTGAGATCGATCCCAGCTGCCGAACGCAGGTAAAGGTCGGAGTCGGTACGCTCGCGACGGGGCCGTTCGGCCCGCCAGGGGGCGAGCGGTTTGATGTTTATGGCAATGCGCTTAACCAGCTCTTCAAGGTGCCAGCGGCTGAGTTCTTCGTCACGCCGGAGCTCGCTGCATTACTTACGTAGTCTCATTGGCCAGCCGCCTAACCAGCGTTTGAAGCTGGCGGCGCGTTGACGCAGAACCAACCTCCAGCAAGACAAACCGGGTCGTTTCTATCCTCGCCGGTCGGATTGATTTTGCAGGCCATCATGGGCCTCGGTTTCACCGCCTGGATGGCCTACCTCGTCGATGGGGGATTTACGCGCGCCTGGACACCTTGGGCCCAGGGTGCCTGGTTCGTCACAATGCTCTTCACGCTCGCGATGGGGAGCAGAGCGATTATCGCCCTACTAGGAGGGGACACTCGCTTTGCGTGGCTCCCGTTCATTCTTCTCTCTTGGCTGCTAGTCGCCGCTGCGGTGGGAGCAATCCTCCAGTTTGCGTTCGGCTTGCCCTTCGTCTCGGGGTTCCTCGGCGCTCTGGCGGCGGTGGAAGCATGGTGGACTTGGCGGTTACCTTGGTGGTTCTGGGAAGGTTGGCGCGCCCGCAGACTCCGGGCGGCGATCGGTGATCGCGCAACGCGAATCGTTTGTGGCTTGGTCGCCCTCGTCCTTGCAATTGCCGCCGTGGCGCTCGCGTGAGCCTAATTACGCGCCGCCTAACACGCGCTTGAAACTGGCGGCGCGCGTAGATTAAGGAATGCATCTTTCTTTAGCGCGCCGCAGCTTAAGCACGATCCGTTAGGCCGCTCATGAGGACACCTCGCGCTCGCCCGGCTCTGTCGCTTTCCACTCATTTACGCCTCGTTCTGCTAGTTGGGCTCTTGGCACCGTCCAAGCAGGCTGCAGGTCAGTCACCGCCATGTCCTCCCCTCGACACAACCGCCGCCTGGGCACGGACGAACCGGACCTGGTCCAATGAATCGGGTTTGCACTGGAGCAACGATTCTCTCCGCCGCGCGTTGCTCAGGCTCGGCGAGCGAGATCAGGCGCCCCGAGCGGAGTTCGGTGCCCGTGTCGCGGACACACTCTATGTCCGACAGCTCATGAGGCTGGACTCGACTTTGGCCGCCGAGATGGTCCTCATTCTAGACCGATTTGGTCTGCCGACGAGGTCCATGGTTGGTCCGGCAGGATCGGATGCGGCCATGCTGATCATCCAGCACAGCTGGCCATTGCAGGAGCGGGTTCTGGCGTCCGCCAAGGCCATCCCTTCAGGCCAGCTTTCACCTGAAAAAATGGGTATGCTCGAAGACCGCGTTCTGGTGCATCAAGGTAAGCCGCAACATTTCGGCACGCAGTTCAATGCAGGGCCCGACGGCGTCTTTCGGTTCGCCGCTGCGTCCGACACCGCGGGTCTCGAGGCCCGGCGGTCCGCGGCGGGGATGCCGCCGATGCGTCAGTACGTCTGTTTGCTCGAAGAAGCGGGTATGCGCGTGGACCGCGCGTCGCTGCCGCCGGCCTTCCGGCCGTGAGCGGCCCAACACGCGCCTGAAGCTGATGGCGCGCGTCCTCGAGGGTAGAATTGCGTTGTGAAAATGACACTGTGGCGCCGCAGCGTAGGCGCACCCCGTTAGGCCGCCCCAACGTGCGGCCGTTGCTCGTTTGCCTCTTCCTGCTGGCATGCGGACGGAAGGTCGACCAACAAAGCGGCTCGGCAGCATCGTCCACCTCCACGTTGGCGAAGGACTCTCCGGCCTCAAAGGAATCTCCAGCGTCAAGTCGCCCCGACACCTTGCCGCACATAATTCCCGAGACTCTTGAAGTCTCACCAAGAGACGCTGCTGCGATCACCCAGGTTTCTCAAACGGAGTCGTATCGGATTAAGGTCGATTCGATACTCAGATCACCAGCAGAAGGGCTCCGCTTCTTTGCGAGACTCGGCAAGGAAGGCGAGGGCGAGTGTATCGAGCGTACCGATAGCATCGTCACAGTGCGCGATCCGAAACATTGGCCGGACAACACAGAGACAAGCTTCATTCTCTTGGTTGATAACGGCCATGTGCTCGCCACTTACGAGTCGCCTGTCAGCTGCTCGGGGGATTGGAACAACACTTACACACACGTTTTCGATACCGCTGGTAACACGGTGAGCTTCCAGCGGTTCTCCGGGTTCTTCAACGGGTGTCCCTTTACTGCTCATGAGGTCTCGACGTATTACTTTGAGCCCGTCACGGCCAGACTGCTAGCGAAGAAGTACCTAATGACCGACCATGA
>QHTY01000073.1:0-556 GCA_003220985.1 Gemmatimonadota bacterium | reverse complement strand
AGCTGCCAGCGCGGGTAGATTGAGGAATGAATCTCTCTTCAGCGCGCCGCAGCTTAGGCGCACTCCGTTAGGCTGCACGACATGTTACGAACCTGTCTCCTGCTCCTTCTGTCCGTCGAACCAATCGCTTCGGTGCTCGTCGCGCAGGATAGCGCAACGGCGCGCGTGTTGGCAGCTGACGATCAGCGCTTCGCGGCAATGATGCGCGCCGACACCGCCGCGCTTCGTACCAAGTTGACCGAGGATCTTGCCTACACGCACACCACCGGCGCTCGGCAGGACAAGGCGGAGTTTCTACGGACTTTGGCCAGTGGCCAGCTGCGCTACCGTAACATCACGCCCACCGAACGCACGGTCCGGTTTCTGGGCGCCGAAGGTGCAGTGGTCGTTGGCCGCTCGAACATGCAGGTGGAGTCTGGCGGCCAGGTACTCGCCTTCGCGATCGGATACCTGGCCGTTTACCGAAGGGTCGCGGGCGAGTGGCAACTCGTGGCGTGGCAATCCACTCGTCTTCCGGATTGATTCATTCGTGCAGCCTAACACGCGCCTGAAGCTG
>QHTY01000256.1:5356-6606 GCA_003220985.1 Gemmatimonadota bacterium | reverse complement strand
CCGACCTGTTGCTCGAGGTCTGCAAGGCCATAACCCGCGCGCACGATAGTGTCCGTGCCCTGGAGGATCTCGATTGATACCGCCGGGGAGCGTTGGGCATCGATGTACGCATGCGCCAAGGAGTCAACGACTCGCCGCACAGCTCGAACCGGCGGCCGCGATTGGGCGACGGTCGCAGCGCCGTACGCTGCTGTCATAGCCACGGCGACAGTGAGAGAGCGAGCGCAGAAGGTCATATGCAGCCTACTACGCCAGGTCATAGTTCAGCGAGAACGGGTGCTCCATACCGTGGCCCACGGCAGAACTGCCGTGTCCACGGAGGCCCTGGAGCTCTCCAGTTGCGGAACCAGGGATCACAGAAAAGGACTCCTTCGCCTGGCCGTTCTCGAATACCCCGATGCGTTGGAGCACAAAGGTTCCGGTCTTGGCACCGATTCGTCCAACGACTCGCTCGAGGCCGACGAACGTAGCCGAGCCATCCTTCAGATACATCATTAGGTATTCGACCTGCCCTTCCCCCTCGATATCGCCGGTGAAGGCTTTCATGACGCTGGCCCGAGTAAGTCTTGGCAGGTCCCGACCCTCACTGTACGGCTTCTCATCCCAAGACTTGATGGCGAATCGAGCATGCGCGCTATTCTGCATGGGTCTCGTCCTGGTAATCGGGAACGGGGTGATGCAAGAGCTCCAGCGCCAGTTAACGGATCGCGCTTAAGCTGTGGCGCGCTGAAGAAAGGCGTCAAGCGCTGTTAGGCGCCGCCCTAGTCCGTCGGAATCCACACGTAGGAGCGGCCGTCCCATGCGAGCCACCCGCTGCGCCCTGCAGCGTCAGTAACGACAACGAAGTCCTGACCGAACGCAGCATGTCGGTCCCGGTGCCCTGCTGATGCAACACCCCATCTGCGACACACCACCTGGCTCTGGCCGTTCCCGACCGGCGTGCCGGCACCGATGATGTGCACCGAGCGATCGATCCGGTGCGCGATCGCAATCCCACAACCGCCCGCGCCCTGCACCTCCACCGCAATATCGACGAGGCCATCATGATCAAAATCACCGAACGCGAAGGCGGGGTTCAACGTGGAGCTGAGCGCAAAACGCCGATTGAGACCCGCCGCACGAAGCGCGCTGTCCGCCCAAAGGGGGACGCCCCCGAACGTAGTCGACGAGAGCTGAGCCTTGGCAGGCGCACCGTAACAAACGAGGCAGGCAACGAGGAGTGTCTTGGTCGTCATACCCATTTCTACGCG
>QHTY01000256.1:2486-5324 GCA_003220985.1 Gemmatimonadota bacterium | reverse complement strand
CGGGCCGTGAGGGTGACAGTTCGCACGTGGCAGGCATCGGCAGTGACGTCGACGGTGCTGCGTAGCCAGTCGCTGTAGCCAGGGGACCGAACCAGAACCGAGTAGGTTCCTGGCCGGTCGACTGCGGCATAGAGAATCAGGGTGTCCCGCGGCACGGTAAGGCACTCCACCGTGAGCGGCTCTTCACACGAAATGATCGCGAGTTTCGCGGCCAACGCGAGAATCTGAACAGCGCGCACGATGGATTTACGGGGTCGGTCGGAGGTTCTGGGTGAACTGTCCGTAATCCGCATCCATAATGCCCGTGCGCGCAAAGACGTCTATGGATCTCGGATAGCCGAGCTGTGGGTCAAACGTAACGATCACGTCCCGCACCCAATCCTGATGCTGGTAGCCTCGGATGCGTGCGAAGAGGCCGTCTACAGTAGTGAACGACGTCAGCGCGCTCGGCGGTAGCGCAGAGTCACTGGCCACCAAAACCCCACCGACGACGTGATCGTCCTCGACTGAGACGCGCACCAATTGTTGCATCAAGGCCGGGCACTCGCCGCAGGCAGTGGCTATCTCGTAGCTGTACGCGCTGAACGGACGAGCGGCCCAACGCGCCTCGGCCCTATTGAGCTCGAGGACTTCACTGGGCGATAGTGGGGAGGTGCACGCTCCAACGAGAGAGCTGAGCAACGCAAGAAACGGTAGGGCCGCACGCCAATGCATGCCATTCAATACCCATCGGCGCCCGCCAAGGTCACAGCGCGCTGCCGAACGGCGGCCGCTGGTCAATAAATGAAGGGGATGAGCCGACGACGCTTGGTCATGAAATCGCGATATGGTTCGCCGATGACTCTGAGTAAGGCGCGTTCTTCGACCGCCATGCGATAGCTGTATACAGCAAAAGCCGCCAGGGCGAGTAAGGCGGTGCTGGCCCAGCTGCCAAGCGCCAGCCAGGTACCAATGTTCATGAGAATTCCAGCGCTGTAAGAAGGATGACGGAGTAACGAATAGGCGCCCGTGGTCATGATGCGCTGATTCGGATCGGCACGGACATCGCCTGTGAACGAAGATCCCAAGACTTGTTGACAATGGCGACGCAGGAGACTGCCCAAAACTATCATGACAAGCCCGACGGCGAACACGGCCGGTCGCGCTGCAACCGGAACGCGCAGGATCGGCATCCACGCGAGAGGAAAGCCAAGCAAGGCGGCAATTCCGCCACCGAAAACGATGACTCGATAGGAACCCGCATCTGGGGAATCGGATCGGGCTGCTGGTTTACGCGCGGCCCTCACGATCTTGAATTCGCGCCAAAAGGCCCAGATCCAAACGACGAGGAAGATGGGCCAATACGGCCACGAGAAAAGCAGCGGCGTCATCATCGAGGTTTCTCACGCTTCGACCGCGAACGGTGCCCCACCAGCGTCAGCCCAAGTCCACACAGCGCCCCAAACACACCGACGAGCGCGAAGAACGGCAAACGACTCACCAGCGATGCGTTGCCGGTGTATCCAGCGATCATAAATGAGAAGCAGAGCGCAAACCCGTAGAGCAGGCCGACCCAGAAGCGTTCGCGGCGTTCGCTCCAGTAGCCCAGCGCCAGCCCTGCGATGCCCCAGGGTATGAGGCTGAACCAGCCCAGAAAGAGATAGTGCGGACCAGCGAGACCAAACAGGGCACCGACAACGACCGCGACAACGAACTTGATCATAATAATGAAGACTGTTGATGCCGCCTAACGGCGTTCCCACGCGTCGAGGGGCGAGGCAACCTCACGATCGACGTTTCCTCGCCGGCCGGTCGCGGCCATACTGGTGGAGGACGAGGCCCGATACCGCTCCACTCGCATCGCGAACAAAGGTGACTTGTGCGTCCACGTCCTTGGCAAAGAAGTCGTTGTTGCTCTCGGGCCAAAGTTGCACCGCGGCGCTGCCTATGCTCGACCTGATATGGAGCGCCCCGTGCTGCAGCGTGACGTCGAGCTCCAGGCCTGACGCGAGCTCGTAGACGCCGACGTATGGTGACAGCGCCGCTGCCGGTAACGCGATCGCCACGCGCGTCCTCTGCGGCAGCGCCGAAGGAGGCACCATGCCGAGTAGTCGCATGTAGTTCGAGATCTGACTGTAGTGCTCTGCCAAATCGGTCTCGAACGCGAGCAAGGTGCTCGCAACCGCGGGCGACTCGAGTTTCCCCAGGCGCTCCATGGCCGTGTCGCAGAAGCGGAGTGAGGCCTCGAGACGGGCGACGAGGGTGTCCTTCGGCCACCCGAGGCGCTCACACAGGCTGTAGTTCGCATCCTCGAGGTGTTGGGCGATATAGCCGATGGTCTGTTGTGACGGGGTAGGCCGGTAGTCGTATCGGGCTGCAGGGATGGAATCGAAGGCCGCGACGAGCCGACTCCCGAAGATGTCGGCAAACCTGATGAACTGCAGCATCACGGCATTGGGCAACTCCGGAGTGGGCGGCGACTGGCCTGCCAGCACCGCGGGAAGCACAAGCGTGAGGACGATCAGTGCGCGACGGTGCATAGAGGTCTCCAAAGCCGTCAGCTTCAGGCGCGTGTTAGGCAGCACCGCTCAAGAACCTTGTCGCCAACCGCGCGCGACTCCAGCACCCAAAAGCACGCCAATACCCGCGAGCCCACAAATCAGTACCGGTGTGATCGGAGTATGGAGATTGGCCACGGCGATCGGGGCTGCGATCGCAAACCCGACAATCCCTCCACCGAAGCCGCCGGCGCGATCCTCCCTCGAGAGCCAGTGGAATCTGGACGCAGCAACCACAGCGGCCGTCACGCCCACGACGCCACCGACAATTGCTCCGACAAAGAGTCCGCCCTTCCCTACT
>QHTY01000256.1:0-2368 GCA_003220985.1 Gemmatimonadota bacterium | reverse complement strand
GCTCTTGGCAGCGGGACTCATGGTGGGGCTCCGTTGATAAGAGCGCCCTTATCGCACCGTGAAAACGGGTGAGGTGACGCTATCCGCTGGAGCAGTGTCCCCTGTGGTGCCGTACCCGAGCCGAATCCGGTACTGCCCCGACACAATCATCACGATGCGGGCAACGAGCGCCACCTCGTACGGTGCGAGCACGACGTCGGCTCGCGGCGCGCCGGAGCCGAGGCAATTGAAGCCCAGGTCCACCACCTGCCACGTGCCATTGGACTGCGCCTTCTCTAGCACGAGATCGGCTCCCACGGGATCAACAGCACTTCCCCCGGCGAGGCACCGGCGGACGGGAACTGCGACGGACGTTTGATTACTGATGGTCGCGAAAAGGGATATGGGGGGCCGGGTAGGCGCAGACAGCTGGTATTCCCGTGCATCAGTAAGTAGGAAGACACCCTGCGCGGGCTCGGTTGGTTCGCTGCCGCACGCGGCTCCTGAAAGAGCGATCACTGCCGCAAGGCGGACTGAGAATGTGAGACGAATCATGGGAGCACTCCTCGTACAGGAGTCGACGTATGCCGTCAGCCAACGATGCTATAAAGTGCGCGGATTTCACTACCCAGCGCCACTGTTGCCCCCCAACAACAGCCGGCAAGTCTCGGTATCGTAGGACAGCCGCCTACCGGATTGCGCCTTGTCCGCCGACGAATCTTCCCCTTTATCGAGTTGGCGTCAGTCGGGCTCGTGCCAATAGAACGACTCGCGCGCGCGGAACAGCGTCTCACCGCGCGTATTGGTGACCGTGACCATGGCGTCCAGCACCGGCGCGTCGAGGCGGCTCGTGACCGAGCGTGACGGGAACTGGCCCTCGATCGTGACGACGATGCCGACGCGCTCGAACTCGCAGCGCAGGTGTACCGCAGCCGGGTTAATCCGTGCATCTGCACACCCCACTTCATCCCGTATCCCGGGCCGCGAGAACGTGACAAAGGCCTGCGGACGCAGCGTCAGGCGCGTGAAGCGCCGATCGGAGACCGTGAACTTGTAGCTCGGCTCGTAGTACCCCTCGGCCTCTGACTGGAGGGGCGGAGGCGGTGGGGGCGGTGGGGGCTGTGGTGCCGCGTTCGGCTGCTCAGTGACCACAGGCGCTGGCGCCGGGAGACGCAGAATCACGACGGCCCCGGCGCCCACAACCGCCAGGAGGATGCCGCCAACGACGATCGTGCGGCGACGTCTACGTATGGTCATCCACAGGCGTCGTGACATTTCCCTGAGACTTCCCAGGATCGTCTGAAGGCGTCGCGCGACCGCTGCACGTGCAGCGATCGCCGCCCCCCCCCTTGGCGCGACCTCATGCGTCGGAGCGGTGTCCGCCGATGGCGTAACTGGGCTCGGGCCCGGTGAAAAGTCCGGGGGGGGGGGCGGTGGTACGTACAGCCCCGGTAGACCCCGGGGGGGCGGTGGCTGGGGCGGGGGCGGAACGACACCGCGCGGTGGCACGACAGCACGGGACGTTGGGGCAGCCGGGGGTGGAGCGGCCGCTGGGTGACGCCGGACGAGTCTGACGTACGCCGGTTTCCGGCGGAGCCGAGCCCAGACAGCGAGCAGCAGCGCCGCACCCAGGGCGCCGGCGACGTCCGGTGCGAGATCCCGCACGCGGCAATGTACCTGTCCACGCCCTCCGCCCGTCATGCCTTCGGCGATCTCGACGAGGGCGGCCACGAGCAGCGTCGCGAGGAGCGCCCAGACGACGCGCGCGTCAGCCCTCTGGAACTGGACCCACGACATCCAGTAGAAGCCGGCGAACAGTGCGATGTACGCGTAGTTGTGCAGCGAGAGCACGAGCACCTGCATCGTGGGAAGGAGCTGCTCGCACTTCGGGACGTGCACATGGAAGTGGGTTTGCGCGGGAAAATAGCGGAGGCCGAGCACCACGAACGCGAGGTAGGCCCAGCGCTTGCCGCGCAGGGTGATAAGAGCGAGGAGAGCGAGGACGCCCGCACCGATGCGAACGGCTAGAACTGACATGTGCCCAGACGCAGCCCTGGCGACGTTGGCCTAAGCTAAGGGGTCACGCCTCGTCACGCCTCGCAAGCCAACCGCAACACCACCTTCATCGAGTCGAAACCATCCCGTCAGGAGCGCGCCACTCGGCCACGGTATTTCAGAGCAACCCCTTCTGCGAGCCGACGATGGCAGTGAATGCCGAGATCAATGTGACGCCGATGATTGACGTGCTCCTGGTTCTGCTCGTGGTCTTCATGATCTCGATGCAGTTTCGCTCCGTCTTATCCGTCAATGTGCCGCCACCACCTGAACATTCCACTGCCCCCGGCGCGCCGCAGCAGCTCGTGTTGGAAGTGAAAGATGATGGGTCCTA
>QHTY01000072.1:3156-12951 GCA_003220985.1 Gemmatimonadota bacterium | reverse complement strand
GCCGCCCTGCGCGATCGTGACATCGAAGCCCTCGTTCTTGAGCAGGATGCGGAGGGTTTCGAGGATGCCCTGTTCGTCGTCGATGACGAGGATAGACGGAGCGGCTGGCATTACGCGGCTTCCTCCTTCCGACGGGCAGCCGGGAAGTAGACGGTGAACGTCGTTCCACCACCGGCTTTCGTATCCACCAGCACGAGGCCGCGGTGTGCTTCCACCGCGCGCTGCACGATGGCGAGTCCGAGGCCAGTGCCGCCGACGCGTCCGGTGGCGAATGGCTCGAACAGACGTTCCTGGAGATCGGCCGGGATGCCGGGACCGTTGTCGCTCACGCGGAGCGCCACGGGATTCTCGATGCCGGCGCCGCCGGGCAGCTCATTCCCCGCCGCGTGTCCCGTGCGGACCTTCACTGCCGCCTTTGGTCCGGCGGCCTGCACCGCGTTGAGTACGAGATTCGAGACGATGCGGTGGAGCAGATCCTCATCCCCCTCCATCGGCGTGGGCCCGCCTTCCAGCGTGATCTTCACGCCGGAGCCGCAATCGGGATGCTGGCGCACCAGCCGAATGGCCGCCTCGGCGACCACGTGCAGATCCATAGGCTGGCATTCGGTGACGCGCACGCGCGAGAAATCGAGAAACTCCGACAGGAGACGCGACAGCCGGTCGCTTTCGCGCACGATCAGATTGGCGAGGAACTTTTCATCCGGATTGGCGCGCGACGAGCGGCCCAGCTGCTCCACCGAGCTCCGGATGGACGCCAGCGGGTTCTTGATCTCGTGCGCGAGGCTCGACGACAGCTCGGCAACCGCTTCGAGCCGCTCCGCGCGCAGGTGCAGCTCCTCCAGCCGCTTGGAGTCAGAGATATCGGTGAAGATCGCCGACACACGGGGCCGAGCGCCGACCGGCCCGTCGAGGGTCGTGGTCGTGACGCCGATGGGGAAGCTGCGATCCGGTCGATGGACCGTTGCCTCGACCCGCATCAAACGCACGCCGCGGCGCGCGGTCGACGTGACCGCGGCCCAGAACTCGGGCGTCAGCCGGGCAAACTCCGGCATGACCGACCGCCCCAGCCATTCGCGAGCCTTGAACCCGAGGATGTCTTCAGACGCGGGATTGGCGTAGAGCAGGCGGCCGTCGGCATCGACGGTGATCACGCCCGTCCGAATATTGCGCAGCACGTCATCCGCCTCGAGCTGGACCTGGCGCACCTCCGCCGCGAGGGCTTCGCGCTCGGCGCCCATCACGTTGACTCGGCCGGCGACGTACGCCATCACCAGCGCGACCAACACAAAGACCCCAAGCTGGATCCAGACTCCGGCGGAGACTGTGCCGGGGTGCCCCCAGAACACGTCCGCGACGTAGGCGAGCCCGGCGAACAGCGTGACCAGCCCGGCGTTGGCCGGGGGCATCAGCAGGGCGGTCACTGCGACGAGAATGACGTACAGACTGGCGAGATCGCTGTCGGCGCCGCCGGTCATGTGGACGACAGCGGTGATCAACAGGACATCGAACAACGCCTGCAGGTACAGGAACGTCGGGCCGGGGAGCTTCTGGCGGACATGCGTGTGCCAGTAAGACGCGATCGTCACGGCGCTGGCCGTGACCAAGACCAAGGACGTGACCAGGATGTCGAGCGGCGCCGCGACCCGGAGCTTCAGGGCGGTCGTGACATAGATGGCGATCGCCAAGCACATCCGCCCCGCATAGACCAGGCGGAGGAGCTCGCGGGCGGTCGGGATGACGGACGACTTGACGTCGAGCCAGCGCATGGGGGGGCATTATTGGCTCGGCTCTGGCAAAATGCAAGAGTGGTCATCACACACGCGTTGGACAGTTGGACGGTTGGAATGAAAACGGCCCCGCTTTTTGGGGCCGTTTCCGTCCAACATTCCAACTTTCCAACCGCTTACTGCACCGCGTTCACCATGTCGAAGATCGGCAGATACATCGCGACCACCATGCCGCCGACGATCACGCCCAGCACGACGATCATGATCGGCTCGAGCAGCGAGAGGAGCGCGCTGACGGCGGCGTCGACCTCGTCGTCGTAGAAGTCGGCGATGTTGGTGAGCATCTCGTCCAACCCGCCCGTCTGTTCACCGACGGCCATCATCGAGATCCGGGGCCGCGATCGTTTCGCCGCCCGCGATCGACGCGCGCGACTCCATGACGGCGTTGTGGATCACCATGTTGCCCGCGGTGCGCGCCGTAATCTCGAGACCGTCGAGAATCGACACGCCCGAGGAGATCAGCGTGCCCAGCGTGCGCGTAAACCGGGAGACGGCGGACTTGCGTAGCAGGTCACCGAGCACGGGCAGGCTGAGCAACAGCTTGTCGATCTGCAGCTTCCCGGGCGTCGTCTTGTAGTAGCGGTTCACACCGACGAACGCAAAGATCGCGATGCCGATGATTGCCCACCAGAAATTCTTGAGGACGTTGCTCGCGCCGATCACGATGCGGGTCGGCAGCGGCAACGCGAGGTTCACCGACGCGAACATGTTTTGGAATGTCGGGATCACGAAGATGAGCAGCACGGCGATCGCAATGCCGGCGACTGAGAAAATCACCGCCGGGTAGATCATCGCGCCCTTCACCTTGCGGATGATGGAGTCGTTCTTTTCGAGGAAGACCGCGAGGCGCAGCAAAATCGTGTCGAGAATACCGCCCGCTTCACCGGCCGCCACCATGTTCACGTACAGATCGGTGAACGCTTTGGGGTGCTTGCGCAGCGCGTCGGCGAGCGTGTGGCCGCTTTCGACGTCATAGACGACCTGGCGGGTGACGTCCGCCAGGACCTTGTTCTCGGTCTGCTGCGACAGGATGTCGAGCGCCTGCACCAGCGGCAGACCGGAGTTGATCATGGTGGCGAACTGGCGGGTGAAAATCACGACATCGCGCGTCTTGACGCCGGCCTTGAAGAAATCGGCCAGCCCGCCGCCCTTTCCCTTGGCTTCGCGGACCTGCACCACGATCATGCGGTTCTTCCGCAGATGGGCAATGACGTCATCACGCGTCGCGAGGTCGATCTTATCGCGAACGAGATCGCCCTTCATGTTGCGTGCGGTATACTCGTAGACCGGCATACTTTATTCCTCCGCGCCGCGCCTCACGGGCGCACGGCGACTTTTGGTGGGGCCCCCTTCGGCGTCGCGCTCGTGACCGGTGGACCGTCCTTCTCGTCCGGGGGCGTTTCACCGATGGACCTCAGGAAATCGTTGGGCTTGGACGTCACGCGCAAGCACTCGTCCCGGGTGACCTCTCGCCCCATATAGAGTTGGTACAGCGCGTCGTTCAGCGTCTGCATGCCGTACTTCTTCCCCGCCTGCATCGACGACTCGATCTGGTGGACCTTGTCGTCGCGGATCAGGGCGCGAATCGCGGGCGTGCAGATCATGATTTCGGCGGCCATGACGCGGCCGCGTCCCTTCGCCCGCTGCAGCAGCGTCTGCGTCAGCACCCCCTCGAGTACGAACGCGAGCTGCGCCCGGACCTGGGACTGCTGGTGCGCCGGGAACACGTCGATGATACGGTTGATCGGCTCGGCGGCGGAGTTGGTGTGGAGCGTGGCGAACGCCAGGTGGCCCGTCTCCGCGATGGTGAGCGCCGCCTGAATCGTGTCGAGATCGCGCATTTCGCCGATCAGCACGACGTCGGGGTCCTGGCGCAGCGCGTACTTGAGCGCGGCCTGGAAGCTGTTGGTATCCGTCCCCACTTCGCGCTGGTTGACGATGCACGCCTGGTGGCGGTGGATGAACTCGATCGGGTCCTCCACCGTGATGATGTGGCCTTTCAGCTCCTTGTTGATCTTGTCGATCATCGCGGCGAGCGTCGTGCTCTTGCCGGAGCCGGTGGGACCGGTGACGAGTACGAGGCCGCGCGGCCGGTCGGCGAGCTGCGCCACCACGTTCGGCAGGCCCAGCTCGGTGAACGTCTTCACGCTGAACGGAATCTGCCGGATCACCACGGAGACGCAGCCGCGCTGCTTGAAGACGTTGCCGCGGAAGCGCGCCAGATTCTGGATGCCGAAGGAGAAGTCGAGCTCGTTCTCCGTTTCGAAGCGCTTCTTCTGGTTCTCGGTCAGCACGGAGTAGGCGAGCGACAGCGTGTCCTTGGGCGTCATGACTTCTTCGCTCGAGGAGTTCACGATGTCGCCGTCCACCCGCATCTTCGGCCGCTCGCCCGCGACCAGGTGGAGGTCGGAAGCGTCCCTCTCGATCATCTCCTCGAGGAGCGCGCGGAGGTTGATGGGCATTGCTTCCTCTCCTTATCCGGCAGCGGTTTCTTTCACGACTTCTTCGAGCGTGGTCACGCCCTTCTTGACCTTCAGCATGCCGTCCATGCGCAGCGTCAACATTCCTTCTTTCACGGCGAGGTCGCGCAGCTCTTCGGTCGAGGCGCCCTTCAAGATCTCGCGGCGCAACGGGCTCGTCAGCGCCATCACCTCGTAGAGGCCCTGGCGGCCCTTGTAGCCCGTGCCGGCGCAGGTGTCGCAGCCGGCGCCCTTGAAGAACGGGCCCACCTTCTTGTCGATCGCGAAGGCGTGCATCTCCTCGGGCGTGTACTCGTGCTCGGTCTTGCAGTCCTTGCAGACGCGGCGCACCAGCCGCTGCGCCACGATCAGGTTCACCGCGCTCGCCACGTTGAACGGCTCGATCCCCATGTCCACCATGCGTGTGATGGTCGACGGCGCGTCGTTCGTGTGCAGCGTCGAGAGCACGAGGTGGCCCGTGAGCGCCGCCTTGATGGCGATCGAGCCCGTCTCGAGATCGCGGACCTCGCCGACCATGATGATCTTCGGATCCTGGCGCAGGAACGCCTTCAGCGCCGCCGCGAACGTCATCCCGACTTCGTTCCGCACGAGCACCTGGTTGATGCCCAGCAGGTTGTACTCGACCGGGTCCTCGGCGGTCATGATGTTCACGTCGATCTGATTGATCCGCGACAGCGCCGAGTATAGCGTCGTCGTCTTCCCCGATCCTGTGGGCCCCGTCACCAGCACCATGCCGTACGGGTTCTCGATCGCCCTGAGCAGGTTCTCTTCCGACTTGGGCTCGAAACCGAACGTCTTCAGATCGAGCGTCAGGTTGCCCTTGTCGAGAATACGCAGCACGATCTTCTCGCCGAACAGTACGGGCAGCGTCGAGACGCGGAAGTCGATCACGCGCGACCCCATCTTGAGCTTGATGCGCCCGTCCTGCGGCACCCGGCGCTCGGCGATGTTGAGCTGCGCCATGATCTTCACGCGCGATGTGAGCGCGGCGCGCATTTTCACCGGCGGCTTCATCACTTCGTGCAGCGCGCCGTCGACGCGATACCGCACCCGCATCTCGTGCTCGAACGGCTCGATGTGGATGTCCGAGGCGCCGCGCTTCACCGCGTCCGTGAGCAAGCCGTTGATGAGCTTGACCACGGGAGCGTCGTCGGCCAGGTCCTGCGCCTTGACGTCTTCGTCCTGCTCATCCTCGACAACCTCGAGATCCTCGGCCGCCTCGACCGACTTGAGCAGGGTCTGCAGCTGGGCGTCCGAGTGCTGGTAGTAGCGCTCGATGGCGTTCCGGAGGGTGTACTCCCCCGCGATTACCGGGAAGACGTCGCAGCGCGTGATGAACTTGATGTCCTCGATCGCCGTGACGTTGTTCGGGTCGGCGATAGCCACGGTCAGGGTCCTGCCCTCCCGTTTCAGGGGGAGAACCGTGTGCTTGGTCGCGATGTCGGGGGGGAGGAGCTTCAGGATCTTGGGGTCGACCTCAAAGCGGGACAGGTCGACGGCCGGCATCCGGTACTGCCGGGCCAGCATCTTGCTGACCTCGGTTTCCTCTATAAACCCCAGCTTGACCAGGGTATAGCCCAGGCGCATCCCGGAGTTTTTCTGCTCCAGAAGGGCTTTTCTGAGCTGTTCCTGGGTGATCAAGCCTTCACGGACAAGAATCTCGCCGAGCTTGTCCTGGGTGATCGCAACGCTCGCCGTATGCAACTCGTTGAATTTGAGGGGACTAACATGTGTTTCCGCCCCAACTGGGTCAAGGCTGGACGACGAACGGTCGGATTGCGTCTAATAATTTGGCACCCACACCGGGCACGCTGTCGAGCCGCGCGAGACTGCCAAATGGGCCGTGCTCGGTGCGCCACGCGACGATGCGCTGCGCGAGCGCGGGACCGACGCGAGGCAAGCGTGTGATTTCGCTCACGTCAGCTCGATCCAGATCGATTCGCTCCCCTGGCAATAGTGGACGGGCAAGCTGCGCCGCGCGGCGTGCCGCCTCCTGCAGCGCGCCCGGCCGAGACTGGGCAGCGGATTGGAGTCGAATATCACCGGGCGGAGTGCCTGGAGAGGGCGATAGGAGATATCGAACGCCTGCGCCGCTGAGAGCCAGGACCGCCAACATGAACGCGGCGCGACGATCATCCATTTAAACGTGCGTGGTGCGTGGTGCGTGGACAAGACGTGCGTGGTGCGTGGTGCGTGGTGCGTGGGGGTTTCGCGGAGGATTGCGTAAGAGTCCGCGGAGGGTTCGCAGAGCCCCGCCCAACAAGACTTCCAGTTCAGCCGTAACTGACGGGTCGAGATAACCGAGTTCAGCTACCGCACGTACCAAACACTCCGACTCCGCCGCCGACCCAAATGCTATCCAGAGATGCTTGAGACATTGAGCTTGTGACTGTAGTGCGTAACCCTCAACGATATTGGCCTCAATTGAAATGACAGCGCGACGGAGCTGATCGAAAATGGCCCAGTATTTCGATTGTTTGAGACCTTCGGTGACCTTATGGGCGAGAATGACCGCAGCGTGGGCCTGTTTCCAGGCCTCGAGGGAACGGTAGCTGTCCATTGAGACCAACGTACCGTTCATAGACTGGGTGAGAAGCATCTAATTAATGCGGCATCGAGCAAAACCACGCACCACGCACCACGTACCACGCACCACGTACGTTCTTACTGGCGAACCAAGGCCACCGCTACATCACCGACGATCTGAAGGGACTGCGCGCTCACCTTGTCTATCGTGTCTTCCGTGGTGTGGTGGTAGGGAAACGTGAAATCGATGACATCGATTGCGTGGATGCCCGCTTGCTGTAGTGGTACATGATCGTCGGTGAGGGCCTCGCCGGCTCGTGGCGCGAATACCTGCGCGAAGCCGAGCTGGTCGGCCACCTGCCAGACGCGCTGCACCACCTCCGGTGCCTTCGACATCGAGAACCCTTCCTGAAGAAACTGCAGGTCCTTGTCTCCCACCATGTCGAACAGCACGGCAAACAACGGCGTGTACCCGGGCGGCAGGTGCTTAGCGAAGTACCGCGCGCCGAGCAGCGTCTCGGTCGAGTCGTTGAAATCGCCGAAGTCCTCCCCGTCCACAAAGAGGAGGTCGACCCCGATTGTGGGCGCGCGCGCCTTCAGGGCATCGGCGATGCCGAGCAGCACCGCGACGCCAGAGGCGCCGTCGTTGGCGCCAGGCACGGGAAGTTGCTGCTGGCCCAGATTGGCGCTCTTGTCGGCCTTCGGTCGCGTGTCCCAGTGCGCCACAAACAGCACGCGGTCGGTGGCCTGGGGCCGGAAACGAGCGAAGAAGTTCCGCAGCTGCAGCGTCACCCCCTTCGACGTGCGCTGCGTGAACGCCTGGACGATCAGCGTATCCGCCCGTTGGCGCAGCTGTGCCGCGAGCCAGTCGCCCATTTTGTCGTGGCCCGGTGTATTGGGGATGCGGGGGCCAAAGGCCATCTGTTGTTGCACGTAACTGAACGCCGTGGGGCCGTTGAACTCCCTGGCCGCGGAGCCGTTGCCCGCACGCGCCTGACACGCCACCGCAACAACGATCCCCACGCACCACGTACCACGCACCACGCACGTCCTCATCTGATTTGCCCCACGCTCGTGGACAGTTGGACGAACGCCGTGATCACGAACTGCGAGATCTTGCGGTTGGTCTGTCGCTCTTCGTTCAGCACATAGGCCATCTGGAGTCCCGCACTCATGTTGTTCGGAAGATCGGTGTCCATGGTAAGCTGGGCCTGCGTCTGCCGGCTGTCCACATAGGGGACACACGTTTCCTCCCCCGCCCGTCGCAGGCACGTCGTATTGTCCGCGATCGAATACCCGGCGGTCGTGCGGATGTTGGACCGCCAACGCGGGTTGATCCGCGGCGCCCGGAACGAGAAGGTGACCGTGGCATTCTGGGTGTTCCGCGTGCTGCGAAACAGGTTTCCCGCACTGAGTCTGTCGGACGACGCCCGCGATAGATCGACGCTCGTAAGTACGCCGCCCACCCACGTGAGGGATGCCGCTGGAGTGAACGTCTTCTCGACCGTGCTGTTGATGCCTACCCCCGCGTTCCCCGGCGTGGCGAGGGTCGGCTGCTCGTTGAGCGAGAGCGAACGGCGGTAACCCACGCGGGCATTGATGTTCGTCAAGATCCGCCCCACCAGCGCTCGCGAAGGCGAGACCGACCAGCTGAACGACCCGTTCGGCCAATCTCGCGTGCGCGTGCGAATCGGCACTTGCTCGTCGGTCCGCAGTGTCCAGACGATCCCGCGCGTCAACCGATAGGTCACGTTCGCGCGCACGCCGAGGGGCAAGATTGCCGCCCCGCCGGTCGACAGGGTCCGGGTTTGTCCGGCTGAGGTCGCGAGTAATCGATCGACCTGCCGGAAGGCATCGAATCCGCCCAGCGCGAGTTGATAACCCGCACCCGGTGCGTTCGTCGCCTGGCCGAACGTCGACCCCTGCTGCTCGCTGTAGGTCACGTCCAGACTCGTAATGCGACCGAGCCAGGCCGCCAGCCCCGAGGAGTCGCCGAAAATCGCCTGCCCGAGGCGATGCGCGTCGAGCTGCGCGCCGGTCTCGAGCCGGCGCGCGTTGCTAAAGGCCGCCGGTACGCGAAACGCGCCGGTAGTATCGTCCGTGCGCAACGGCTGGCGTGCGTTCGGGTCGCGCGTGAACGCGAACGAAGATCCGACGGTGGCGCGCGGCCGGATCCACGCCCCGACGCGCGGTGTGAGCGCGAGGGACGTCGTGAGCAGCCGCTGTGTCTCCACACCGATATCGGTGCCGAACAGCGAGGAGCGCTGCTGGCGAATCACTCGGCCCAGCGTCGTCGAGTCGCCGTAATCGCGCAGATCGCGTGTCGACACGGCGTCAACGCCGATCTGGACGCCGCTGACGGGCGTGAGCTGCACGCCGCCGGAGTTCTGCCACAACCGAGTCCGGCTGATCGCGGCCGGCGCCGTGTCGCCCGGCTGCGCGATCGGCACGAGAAACGTAAACTGCTGCGCGTCACTGCCGACCAGGCCGGAACGGAAATGGATCCGGGACGGATTGAGCCGCAGCCCGAGCCCCCCGACCTTGATCAGTGCGGGACCGGGCGACGCCGTGTAGTCGAGCGTGAAGGTGTAGTTCGACGAGCTGGCGCGCGACAACGCTGTCCGCGCATCGCCGCTCGCGTACGAACCAGTCAGCGACAGCGGATCGAGCAACCAGCGAGTCAGCCCCGCCCCGCCCCCCACGCTGCTCGCCTGACGCACACGGCGCGCCGCACACGCATAACTCGCCGCACCGGTGTGCGGCGTGCGGAGACCCTGCAACGCGTCGGCGCGAATGTCGGTACCGCTCAAATAGAATGGCTCGCTGCCGGCCACCGTCCGTTGAAACGTCACGGGGATCGAGAGACCCCAGCGCTCCGGAAGAAAGCGGTCCATCCGTACCGTGCCGCTGAAGGTGGCGGCGTTGTCGGTCGAGTATGAAGGGTCGTCGGTCAGCTGCCGGAACTGCCCGTTCCGGCGCGACACGCTGAGCGCGACATCGGC
>QHTY01000072.1:0-3150 GCA_003220985.1 Gemmatimonadota bacterium | reverse complement strand
CGCCGGCCGCGCCGGTCTCCTGAACGACGCTGCCGAGGCGGATGTCGTCGACCCACAACTCCGCCTGGTCGATGACGGATACGGTCTGGACGCGCCACATCCCTGCCGCGATTTCCTGCACGCGCGCCAGGTTCGGGGGCGCGCTGCCGGGATCGCGGATGTGCGCGATGTAGGGCCCGTCGCACATGACGTAGGAGGAGTCAGGAATCAGGAGACTGGAGTCCGGGCAGCCAGGATAGATCTGAGCCGTATCACCTCGGAGCCAGGCCTGCTCGATGCGCGCCCGCAGCGCGAGCCAGCGGTCGAATTGGACCACGACCTCGGGTTCCCACGACGTCGTCTTCGCGGGCGTGTGATACATGTAGAAATTGTCCTGGTCCTTCCCCGCCTTGATGAAAGACTCGAGGTCTCCGTCCTCCCACCCCACGCCACGGCCGCGCGCCCAGACGCGCAGCGTGCGATACTTGAGAAAGTTCTTGTCGCCTTCCGTCGTGAACCGTAGATAGGCCTCGGCGCGTTCGCCGACCCCGAGGCCGCTCGCGAGGAGCCGCATCGAGCGCTCGTTGATTTCCGTCGCGCCGATCTGAAAGGTGGCATTCTTCTGTCCGGCTTCGTCCACGACGCCGGGCGGCGGCGTGTAGCCGAGGTCCTGATTCTCCGTGCTGACGACCGACGCCACGACCTCGCCCACGCCGGTGCCAAGCTCGCCGCCTAGCCCCGAGATTGGCGTGTCGGCACGCTTCACCCAGGTGCTGCCCACCAATCGCACGCGCGAGAGGGCGAACGGTAGATCGACGTCGGACCCGGTCGGCGCCCGAGCCACCACGGTAATCCGCAGCGACTGCACCTGCCGCAGGCTGGGATTGCCGATCAGCAGCGTGTCGGTGCGAAACGGAATGCGGTAGAGGCGCCAGCCGGCACCACCCGTCTCCGTGCCGCCATTGCGGACGAAATAGCGGTCGTCCCCGATCGGAAACACGTAGCGCACGAAGCTCTCGGCGGTGCGGACGCCGCTCGTCGAGTCGAGCGCGAAGTCACCGTCCTGGTCCTCGGTGTCGACCGCGCCGTTGTGGCGCCCGCAGCGCGAGCGAACATCGCCGAATGCGAATGGAATGAATTGCCCGTTTAGCGTCGCCGAGCAGAGCGGCAGCGTGTCCACGACGACGCCGCGGCTGGCGTCCACAATGCCGTCGACCACCCGGTCGGACAGGATCCCTTCGTCATTCAGCGTCGCGCTCCAGGTCTGCGTGATGGGATCGCGCTCGGAGTCCAGCCGGCCGGCGCCGGCGCGCCGCACACCGCTGTAGGTGGTGTCCGATCCGCTGACCGCGAACGAATCCGGCACGAACGCGAGCGCGTCCTCGAACACGCCGCCGAAGTCGAACAGCACGGTGGTCCCGTTGGTGCGGGCGGTACGCGGCGCGTCCTCCCACACCCAGAATTCCAAAAACTCTACGCGGGAGAGATCCACACCCGTGGCCGACAGCGTCTGCGTAATGGAACGCCAGCGCGGGCCGTTTTGCGACGGTCTCGTCCAGTTCGGAACCCCGGCCGGATTGGCGAGCCCCAGCACGCTATCGGGCTTCAACGTCAGCCACAGCACCGGCTCAGCTGCCGGTGCCTGGCCGATGAACCGCAGCGTGGGATCGATCTGCTGGGGCAGGAATTGCCGTGGGACGAGTTGATTGTTGCTCACCACGTAGGGCAAGCTCTGCCAGGTGAGGAAGGCGGCCTGGTTGGGATCGAACGCCGCGAATCCAAGCGCCTCGATGCCCCGCACCGAGGTCGGGATGCTCCCCCAGTGCCAGGCGTTGTCGGCGAGGTTGATCGACCGCGCGGCTGAGCCTTCGAATTCCTCGAGGTAGGCCTGGCCAAAGCGATTGGGGGATGGCTTCGAGACGGCGAGCTCTCCGTTGATGCTCAGGGCCGACGGGACGGTCGTCCGGATGCCGGGAAGCGCGTTCATGAAGCGCGTCATCCAGTCGGGTTGAAATCGCAGCTCGGTCGAGATGCCGCCGATGAAGCCCGCCGCCGGCTCGAACCCGAGCGGCGGCCGGGTAAAGGTGCTTTGCTCGCGCTGGAAAATGCCGAGCAGGTTTACCTGCCCCGTGGCCCCGAGGTCGTAGCGTGCGGCGAGCCCGTACGTGGTGGTGGGCGCGATCGAGAACGCGGCGCGTTCTTCGAACTGGGCACGCACCTGCGAGCCCCCCCCCGCCCCGCCCCCCCCGCTCGCTCCCTGAAACAGCGCGTCGGGATTCTTGAATTGCACCTGGCCCGTCGTGTAATCGATCGTGTAGTCCGTCTCGCGCGTCAGCAGCCGGTTCCCGACGTAGATCCGTTCGCTCCCTTCCCGGATCTGGAAGCTGTTCAGCGACAGCATCGAACGGTCGGGAGACGAGGTTGCCGCCGCATGCAGGCGCAGCGCGAACACCGACGGCGGTCCTTGCGTGGCGAGGTAGGCGCGCGGCGTGCGATACAGCGAGTCGTTGCGCTCCACTGCCGTGAGCTTGCTCGAATCCGCGAAGGGCGCGAGGTGCGGAAACACGATGAACAAATCGCGCACCGGATCCCCTTGATTGGGATCGCGGAGCCGCGGAAACAGGCGATTGTACTGGTCGAACCGGGTCGGATCGTTGGCCAGCGCCACGCCGAGCCGCTCGAGATAGGTGATGCCGGTCGTGCCGCGCTCCCGTTGGTTGACGCTGAGCGTCAGCGCCACGCTCGTCCGATCGATCTCCCGTCCTCCGACGCGGTAGGCGTTCCGAATCTCGAAGCGGAACGACGGGGACGCAGCGTTCACGGCCGGTTTCGGGTCGTACACGAGGCGGAGCGTGTCGACCACCGCGGTATCAGGCCGCGCGTCGACCGGGAATGTACCGATCGAATCGAGCCGGCTCGCCGTGATGTAGGAGACGGCGAGGTAGTCGCTCTGGTCGAGCCGGTTGGCGAGCGCGAACCACGTCCCCGTCGGATCCACGTAGTAGTCCTTCCCCTCCTGCAAGACTTCCCACTCGAACGGGCCCTCGCGCTGGGCAGTGCAGTCGATGGCGGTGATCCCGGGCCCACAGGCGACGGCGCGGACACCGCCGGCGTTCTGATTGCCGTTTGATGTCGGCGCGATGGCGCGGCGGCGATAGACGCGCAGCGCAC
>QHTY01000071.1:30821-35398 GCA_003220985.1 Gemmatimonadota bacterium | reverse complement strand
TCGAACTGTGCGACGTCGCACCACAGGCGGGATTGATCGACGCCCAACTCTTCTTCACCCCGACCCACGACGACGCCGGCGCCAAGGACCCGGCGGAGCGAGTGGATTGCCTGGCGGAGTGAGTTGCGCGCGTGGGGCTGATCGAGATCCGGCCAGAACAGCGGGAGGATCGTGTCCCGCCGGTGGAAGCCGCGCGGGCGCGCCGTGGCCAGGTACGTCAAGAGCGCGACGCTCTTGGGCCGCCGTAAGACGGGGGCGACGTCGCGACCGACGTCCAGCAAATCGAGCGATCCCAGCAACTGCAGCTTGAGCATCTAACGGCCACCTAACGCTTGGCAAGCCCTACAAGTGGTAGGCTGCGAGGCCGGTTGTAAAGGCCGCTCGAGTGCCCACTTCAAGGGAGGGCTGCATGTGCTGGCGTCGCGCCGTTTTGGGCTTCGGGTGTCTCCTGGCGATTGCGTGCGACGACCCGACCTGGCCCCCATTGGTCGGGCCACCGATCCTGCGCGTCACCGTGTACACGTCTGGGCCGGATCAGGATGCGGATGGGTATTTCGTCATCGTCGACGGCCTCGCGGTGATGACCATCGGTGCGACCGCGCAGTGGGTCGACTCGACCGTCCACGTCGGCCGGCACGACGTGCAGCTCGGCGGTACCGCCGCCAATTGCGCGGTGACGAGCCCCAATCCCGTGACGATTGAGGTCAAGGCCCACACCATGATGACGGCGACGTTCGCGGTGCAGTGCGTATCGACGCACGGCGATCTCCACATCACCGCCGCGACCACTGGTGCGGATCTCGACCCCGACGGCTACGGAGTCTGCGTCGATCCATACGAAGGCTACTATGGTACGTCCTGCACCTATGGTCAGTCGATCGCGGTGAACGGGGCGGTGACCGTGAACGTCAACGCCGGAGATCACCGCCTGCTCCTCCAGGGCATCGCTAGTAACTGCGTGGTGAGCGGTGACAACCCCAGGGTTGTGCGCACATCGGTCGGCAACACGACGGAGGTCGCGCTATCGCTCACCTGTGCCACGCTCCCGCGCCTGCACATAACCACCGCTACCACGGGCGGGCAGGTCGATCCGAATGGCTACAGCGTGTGCGTTGATCCAGAGTACGACTACGACGACGATGTCTACTGTTCCGGCGTGCCCCAAGCGATTGGGTTGAATGGGACGCTGACCGTTGGGGTTCCAGCCGGCAATCACACCGTTCTGTTGAACGACGTGGCCGACAATTGCACAGTCGCCGGGGCGAACCCTCGCTCGGTGAGCGCCACGGCGAGTGACACCACGGAAGTGCCGTTCTCCATCACCTGCCCGCCGCCGGGCAGCGTCCACGTCAGCACTTCAACGGTGGGCGTCGACGTCGACCCCGATGGCTACTACGTGTGCATCGATCGGTCTCCCAGTGAGATATGCCACTGGTCTCGACACGCCTCGGTGAACGATGGGTTCACCTTCGAGGCTGTGAATGCGGGCGCTCACAGCGTGGTGCTGCAAGGAGCCGCCGGGAATTGCACGGTCAGCGGGGATAACCCTCGTACCGTGACGGTCCCTTCAGGGGGTATGGTGGACGTCATGTTTTCGGTCACGTGCGTCCTGGCCGAGCGGATCGCGTTCTCTCAGGATGGTGCGATCGCCGTCGTCCACGCCGATGGATCCGCGCTGACGACCGTCACGTCGGGACGCGCTCCCGCGTGGGCGCCGGACGGGAGCAGGCTGGCGTACGAATGCAGCTCGGGAAACGTCGAGATTTGCGTCGTCAATCCCGACGGCTCGGGAAAAACCCAGCTCACGACCGAGTCTCCCCAAGCCGCGGGCCACCCGGCCTGGTCGCCTGATGGATTGAAGATCGCCTTCTCCTCGACCCGCAGCGGCGTGCCCGAGCTGTATGTCATGCACCCCGACGGCTCGAACGTAGTGCGTCTCACCACTGGCGTCGGCTTCCAGGGGAGCCCAGCGTGGTCGCCCGACGGCAGCTCGATCGCCTTCGATTGCCGCGTGGACGCGGGCAACGACGACATCTGCGCCGTGCATGCCGACGGCACGGGTTTCGTCAGGCTCACGAACGATGCGGGACGCGACTACGCTGTTGCCTGGAAGCCGGACGGCTCGCGGCTCGCGTTCGCCACGACCCGGTTCGGCGCGGACGAAATCGCCCTCATGTATGCCGACGGCAGCGGCGTCTCGCGGATCGGCGGCGGCCTCGCTGGGTCAGAACCGGCCTGGTCGGTCAACGGATCGCAGCTCGCGTTCGTGGGATCCGTCGAGGACTGCGGTTACTACGACTGTTACACCTACCATGTGATCTTCGTGGCGGGGGCGGACGGCAGCAAGATTCAGCAGATCACGTCCGGAAACGAGGCGCACACCCCGGCGTGGAAGCCACACCCATGAGCCGGCACGCCGCCGCGCTCTGGCTGACCGTCTGCGCAGTCGCGTTGCTCGGGGGGGGGGCCGCGTGTCACGACGCGATCGTGGCGCTGCCTCCGCCCAGTCTCTCCGCGGTGGCGGTGCAGGCGAACCCGCTCAATGCGCTGTCGGTCGTGGCGACGTTCGACGTCCAGCGAGCCGATTCCGCGCGACTGTCTTACTGGACCGACGGCGACGCCGTCGCGACGACGCCGTCTTACGCGGTCGGGGCCGGTCCGGCGAGCATCGTGGCGCTGGGACTCTTGCCGAATACCGGCTATCACCTCGCGGTCGCCGCTGTTGGGCCGGGCGGGGCGATCACGTCGGATACGCTGGCGTACCGCACGGCCGACCTCCCTGAGATCCTGCAAGGCGTCCATTTATCAATCGTCGGGACGGCGCCGCCGGGGTACCTCGTGACCGAAGTCTCGCACGACAGCGGCGCCTTCGTACTCGCGTTCGACCCTGAAGGTCAGATCCGCTGGTACGAGCGTATCCCGATCCATCCCGACGAGTCGGCGATGGAGACCAAGCAACTCCCGAATGGTGATTTCACCGTGTACGTTGGTGCGAGCACCGGCTGGCAGCCGGTCGGTGGGCGATTTATCGAATTCCGCCCCGATGGAGCGATCGTCCGGGTCTACGCGGCGGGGGCTCCCTACTACACCGACAATCACGAGCTCCTCGTCACCATGACCGGCGACGGCGTGACTGCAGCACACCTGTTCGGCTACGACATGCGGACCGTGGACCTGACCGCGCTGGGTGGCCGCGCCGACCAACTCGTCGCGGGGCACTCCATTTTGCGCCAATCGGCGTCCGGGACCACCGAGTTTCTCTGGAACGCGTGGGATCACTTCTCGCTCGCCGACTGGGTCTTCGTGCCACCCAATCTGGGTCTCTATCCCAGCATCGACTTCGACCACCCCAACTCGCTCGCGATCGATCGCGACGGGAACTACGTCGTTTCGTTCGCGATGCTCGGCGAGATCGCGAAGATCGACGCGGTGACGGGCGAGATGCTGTGGCGCTTCGGCGGCCGGCACAACCAGTTCAGCATCGTGGGCGATCCGCTCAACGGGTTCGGCTTCCAGCACGATGTGCGAGTCCTGGACAACGGGGATCTTCTGTTCTACGATAACGGGCTCCTGCACAATCCGCCCGAGAGCCGGGCCGTGCAGTACCGGCTCGACCTTCAGGCGAAGACGGCGACGCTGGTGTGGCAATTCCGACATGACCCCCTAGTGTTCACCCCGTTTGTGGGCTCGGTGCAGCGATTGCGGAGTGGGAACACCTTGGTAGGGTACGGCGCCACCAGCTCCATGACCGAGGTGACGGCCGAGGGGCAGGTGGTCTGGCAAGGCCGGCTGACGCTGAATGGCCACGCGTTGCCGTTCTTCTATCGCGTGCGGCGGATCGGGTCGCTATACCGGTACGTGCAGCCGTGATCCTTTGAGAGGAGGCTTTATGGCTTGGCGCGGATACCGGGTACTCCCGTTTCTAGCAGTCATCGCTGCGGCTGGGTGCGATGGACACGAGCCGCTTGCGCCCTTGTTCATGGTGGTGAGCGCGCCCGGGAATCTCACGGCGACCCCGACCTCGTTTAGCCAGATCTCGCTCAGCTGGCAGGACAACTCCAACTCCCCGAGCGAGTCTGGCTTCGAGGTACATCGCTCCGGCACCGGGCCCGCCGGCACTTTCGCGCTCGTCGGGACGCCGGCAGCGCAAGCCACCGGCTACTTCGATGCGGGACTCACCGGTTTGACGCAGTACTGCTACAAGGTTCGCGCGTATCGCACCACCGGTCACAAGACAACATTCTCAGATTTTTCGGCGGTGGCCTGCGCGACCACACCGGGCGCTCCCGTGCCCGCCGCGCCATCAGGCCTCACCGCAACCCCGTACCTCGGTTACGCGATTCGCGCTACCTGGACGGATAACTCCACGGATGAAAACGGTTTCCGCGCCGAGCGCGGTCCGAGCGCGGCCGGCCCGTGGACGACCATCCTGACCTTGTATCCCAATACGACGGTGCTCACCGATTACGTCGCGGTCGAGCAACCGGAGTGCTACCGCGTGGTCGCATTCAACTCCTACGGCGATTCCGACCCCTCCAACGCCGCCTGCACGGCGGTGCCGGCGGCACCGAGCAGCC
>QHTY01000071.1:20403-30585 GCA_003220985.1 Gemmatimonadota bacterium | reverse complement strand
CACCGTCAGCTCCGGCGAACCTGGACGCGATGCCTTCCGGCAGTAATGGCGTCGCCATGTCCTGGACTGATCTTACAAATGAGACAGGATTCCGTGTGGAGCGCTCGACCGACCACGGTCTGAGCTGGGTCGAGGCGGGCAGCACCGGCATGAACGAGCTGTCGTTCGGGGACTACTCTGTAGAAGTAGTAAGCGAGCACGAGGTCTGCTATCACGTGATCGCATTCAATTCTCTGGGCGAGTCGCCGGCATCGAATAGCGACTGCACCACACCGCCGGCCGCCCCGACCGATTTTGCGGCGATCGCCATTGACGACTACACGGTCGACCTCACGTGGACCGACAACTCGCCTGCCGCGGAGGGCTATCAGGTGTGGGTCGATGACGGTTACTACGGCGCGTATCCCTGCCGGCACGACATCTTTCCAACTCGTTGGCTACTACGCGTACGGGTACTTGTTTGGCGTCGCGGCCGTCAAGGACGGTGGGTACTCGGACTTCCAATGGACGTATGCGGCACCACCCCCGGGCGTCGCGCGCGTGCGCGCCGCGCCGCCGAAGAACTTTCACCCCCCGCGTCAACGCAAATTGACCGGGCACTAACAAGAGGAGGGGGCGCTCGGCACCCTTGATCAGGGGGCGAGCTGTTCCAGCTGCGCCGCGGCGCGGCCGAGCACGTCCCCCTCCGCGCTGAGCGCGCCCGCCGCGATCGCGATCTGCGCGTCCGCTTCCTTCCAGTTGCGCTGCTCGATCGCCTCGCGCACGCCCGGGAGCGTTTTGACGCCGTAGCCCGTGTAGAACCCCGGCGCGTAGACTGCATGGTGGAACCAGGGGCGTCGCGGTAGGCCCGGCGCAACCGTGAGCGCGCGCTCGGTGTGGATCAGTATCGCGTTGAGCGCCGCCGCGCCGGAATGCGCGAACGCGGTGCCGCTCCCCTGCGCGCGGCCGAACGCCTTCTCGTACCGGTCGGCCGCGCGCGCGAGCGAATCCACCGCATTGGCGAGCGGCGAGAAATCGAGGTGCGGCGGCGGGTCCTGTCGGGGCGGCGGCACCGACCGCTCCCATGGATCGGCGGTCGCGGCGAACATCCCTTCATCCACTTCGCGATTGCGCTCCGCCGTCTGCTCCTGCTCGTCCTGCAACAACTTCTCGACCTCCTTGGCGTAGCGCCCCACCGTCTCGGCGAAGCCCGTGAACTCGTACGGGAGGACCTCGGCATCGGCGAGCCGGAGCACCGCGGTGCCGACCGTCTGCGCGAGGGCACGTCCGTACACGAACGCGGTGTCGTCGAACCTCGTGTACCAGGCGAAGTCATCGTAAATCGAGTGATAGATGCCCCCACCGTCCTCGCCGCCGTAGCCCAGATTCAGCGAAGCGATGCCGACGTGCTGGAGGAACGGCGAAAAGTCCGATCCCGAGCCGAGCGCGTCGATCCGCAGATCGGGCTCGGTGCGAATCTCGCGGCGGCGCTCGGCCGTGGACGCGTCGGCGATGGCGCGCAGCTCCGTGCGCTTCCAGACACTGAGCTTCGTCTCAGGGTCTTCAATGTCCCGGGCCACGTCGTTGATGAAGCGCTGTAACGAGTGCGAGCCGGCCATCCCGAGGTAGCCGCGACCGTTCGAATCGGTATTCAGGTACACGACGGCTTTGGCCGCCAGCTCGTCCGCGTGCGCCTCGACCCACTCCGTGGAGCCGAGCAAGGCCGGTTCCTCGCCATCCCACGCCGCGTAGATGATCGTGCGGCGGGGTTTCCATCCCTGCTTGAGCAGCTCGCCCAGGGCGCGCGCCTCTTCGAGTAGTGGCGACTGACCTGAGATCGGGTCCTCCGCGCCGTTGACCCAGGCGTCGTGGTGATTGCCGCGGATCACCCACTCATCAGGCGCTGTGCTGCCGGGGATGCGCGCGATCACATCGCGCAGCGTTTTCAAGCTCCAGTCGGACCTGACCCGCAGGTGCACCCGGGCGGGTCCGGGTCCCACGTGATACGTGATGCCGAGACCGCCGCGCCACTCATCGGGAGCCACGGGCCCGCCGATCGCTGCGAGCAAGGGTTGCGCGTCGGCGTACGAAATCGGCAGCACGGGGATCTTGGTGAGCGTGTGCGCTTCAGCGAGCGGGAGGCGCTTCGCGTCCTTCGTCGCCCCGACGCCTGGCGTGAGTGGGTCGCCCGGATACACTTCCATCTCCATGACGCTGCCGCGCTGCACGCCGAAACGTGGACGCCACGGCCCGCGAGGGTAGGTGTCGCCTTGCACGTAGCCGTCGTCGCGCGGATCGGAGTAGATAAGGCAGCCGATCGCGCCGTGTTCGGCAGCGACCTTCGGCTTGATACCGCGCCAGGAGCCGAAGTACCGCGCGATCACGATCGCGCCTTTCACGGAGATCCCCAGCCGCTCGAGCCGGTCGTAATCGGCCGGGACGCCGTAGTTCACATACACCAGCGGCGCCGTGACGTCCCCGTCGATCGAGTAGGCGTTGTACGTGGGGAGCTGCTCGCTTTGCTGCGCCGACGTGGGGTCCCCGGCCACCGGAGGCTCGCGCAACTGCGCGACGAATTTGGTCGGGGCCACGAGCTCGACGACACGCTCGATGGGCGTGGGGAACAGCACGTCGAAGGTCTCGATGTGCGCGTCCAGCCCGAAGCTCTTGAACTTGGTCAGGATCCACTCGGCGTTGTCGCGATCGTACGGTGAACCGACGTGGTGCGGACGCGCGGACAGCCGCCGCATGTAGGACCGCAGCGAGTCGGTGGACGGGACGGCGCGGAACTTCGTCTCCCAATCCCGTTCCGCTTTAGACGATTCCAGCGTGAACCCTCGCAGCGTATCCCCGGGTGGGGAAGCCGGTGTGGCCGCGAGCAGCAGGCCGGCCATCAGCACCAGCACCGAGCGTCCTAACACGCGCATCGTGGAGACCTCCATCCCGTTGGTCAATTACCAGATACTCGGAACCTTGTCCGTCGGCCGCACCATCGGATCCCTGGCCTTACAGCCGAACGCCTGCGCGAACGCCGGAATGTTCGACAGCGGCCCGTTGACGCGCCACTGCTCGGGCGCGTGCGGATCCACGGTGACGCGCGTGCGGAGCTGCTCGGGCCGGTCGTGGACCCGCCAGCTCTGGGCGTACGCAATGAAGTACCGCTGCTCCGGCGTATAGCCCTCGATCAGGGCAGGACGCCCGGATCGCGCCAATCGGTTCTCCAGGGCGTCGTAGGCCGTGAGCAGCCCGCCCCAGTCAGCGATGTTCTCACCCTCCGTGAGCTTGCCGTTCACGTGGAAGGTGTCGACCTGGATGTACTTGTTGAATTGACGCTCCACGAGCGTGGCCTGTTCGACGAAGTGCGTCGAATCCGACGGCTGCCACCAGTCGCGCAGGTTGCCCGCGGCGTCGTAGTGCCGGCCTTCGTCATCGAAGCCGTGCGTCAGCTCGTGACCGGCCCAGCTGCCGCCCAGGGAGCCGTAGTTCGCGCCGTCGTCCGCGCTCGCATCGAACGTCTGCGGCATGAGCGCGCCGGCCGGAAACACCATCTCGTTCTTCGTCGGATCGTAATACGCGTTGACAGTGGGGACCGTGATGCCCCATTCGGTCGTATCGACGGGCGTCCCCGGCCGGTTCACCGTGCGCTGCCACTCGAACGCGTTCGCCCGCGCGACGTTCAGGACGAACGTTCCCTCGGACACCCGCAGCCGGGAATAGTCCCGCCACCGGTCGGGATACCCGACCTTCTCACCCATGCGCGCCAGCTTGTCGAGCGCCTGGGCGCGCGTCGCATCCGACATCCAGGTGAGGTGCAGCAAGCGATCGTGAAACGCGGCGCGAATGTCGTCGATCACGGCGCGCGCGCGGGCCCGCGCCTCGGGTGGGAACGTCTTGGCGACGTATGCTTGGCCGAGTGCCTCGCCGAGGTCGCCGTCCGCCTCGCGCAGACACCGCTTCCAGCGGGGCAGCAGCGCTTTCGCGCCGCTGAATCTGGACCGGAACGCAAAGTCCTCTTGTACGAACGGTGTGCTCAGCCACGGCGCTGCCGAGGCGATCGCGTGATACTTGAGGTACGCCCGCCACGTGGCGACCGGCGTCGCGTGCAGCAGCGAGTCCACGCGATGCACGAAGTCCGGCTGGGCGACATTCACCTTGCGCACCGGCGCGCTCAACCCGATGGCGCGGAAGTAGCGCGGCCATCCGACCCGCGGCGCAAGCGCCGTCAGCTGCCCGACGCTCATCGGATGGTCCGTCTTGGCGGGATCGCGCCGGTCGACGCGCGTCATCGACGCCTGGGCCAACGATGTTTCGAGCCCCATCAGCTGCGACGCCGCAGCCGCGGCCGTGGCCGAATCGTGACCCGCGAGACGAAACATCCTGGCGACGTGGGTCACGAACGCCTGCCGGGTCGAGTCCGCGGCGGCCCCCGCAGCGAAATAGTAGTCCCGATCGGGCAGCCCCAGTCCGCCCTGGTAGAGCCAGGTGATATAGTGCGCGGCGTCGTGCGTATCGACGTCGGGCGAGTACCGAAAGGCGACGTTGACGCCGCGAACCTGCAGTGTGGCGATCTCCGGCAGCAGGCGTGTCCGCGTCGTGATCGAATCGATGGCGCGAAGCCACGGGCGAATCGGGGCGATTCCGGCGGCCTCGATCGCGGTGGAGTCCATGCATGTGGCGTAGAACGTGCCCAGTTTGCGGGGCGTGCTATCGGGTGGGAAGCTGCTGCGACGGGCGGCGGCGTCTTCCAGCACCGAGCGCACGATGAGCTCGTTGCGATCGCTCATGTCGCGCGTGACCCCGGACGACGAGTACGCCGCCGGGATCGTGTCGTGCGCCAGCCAGGCGCCGTTGGCGAACTGCGAGAAGTCCACGCAGGCCGAGGCAGTCGTATCGATCCAGCGCACGTCGACGACCTTGAGCGGTGGCCACTCGGCATTGGACGTATCGGTTTGGGCGATGAGGGAATCCGGCACGACGGCGAGCAGCGCGAACGCAAACAGAGCGCGCGACATCAGGTTGGTCTCCCGAGGAAAGGGAAGGCCAATGCTATCGCGTCAGGCGTGGCTCGTCAAAAGCTCGTCCTTTGGAACTAATTCCGATAATTGGTTGATGCTGGTCAGTCGGCGAAGTGTAGGATTCACGTGCATGGAACGTTTACGAATTGGTGACGTCGCATCACGCAGTGGCGTGACACGCGACGCGATCCGGTTCTACGAGCGATCAGGTCTGTTGGCTAAACCCGGACGAACGCAGAGCCGCCAACGCATCTATGACGTGAGCACGTTGGACCGGATCCGGCTCGTGCGGCGGCTCCAAAACTGTGGCCTCACGATCGGTGACATCAAGGAAATCATCTTTCTCGGCGACGCCGATCGCCCCGTCGCGTCGACGCGCCTCGTGGAGATTCTGCGCGAGCGCCTGGGGTTTTTGGAGGAACAGATCGCAAGCCTCGAGAGCTGCCGCGCGCGGCTGGTCGATGTGCTGCGCGACGTTGCGGGCGCCCGCTCCGGCGGCTACGACAAACTCGCGCACTTGCCCGATGGCGCCTCTCCGCCACCGTTTCGCTTCGGACGGCGCCACAAGCTATGAGCTGATCGTCTCGGGTGGCGATGGTGGCGTTGCTCGCGTCGCCGTTGCGATCAACTCTTGCCGTGTCGTTCCCAGCCGCTGCTTGGCGTCGTCACGCTCGCTTTCCTTCTTATAGACCGCGGCCACCGCGCTTCCTGATCCGCACAGGCGCACCCAGATCGGCCCCGTCTCGGCCAGGCGCTCATATAGCGCGCGCAGCTCCGGGTACTTTGCGAAGACCACCGGCTCGAAGTCGTTGCCGCCAAGACGTCCGATGCTGCCCCAGGTGCTCAGCGCGTCCGCATCGAGCGTGACTGGCCCGCGTGACGCCGGCGTGCGATTCTGCTCGTCCCACCAGGCATAGGCATCCGGCGTCGCCACCTGCATCGCCGGCGGGGGAACCGCAATCAGCGCCGGACACGATGGCGGGGCAGGGACGCGGAAGTGGCGCTCGCCGCGGCCCCACGCCAGCGCCAGCGGCGCGCCGGCGGTGAAGAACGCCACATCCGCGCCGAGTCGCGTGGCAAAGTGCAGCAGCTCCTGCCGCGGCACCGCGTGTCCGGCGAGCGCGTTCACGGCGTGCAACGCGGCGGCGGCATCGCTCGAGCCGCCCCCCAGCCCGGCGCGCACCGGAATGCGCTTCGTGAGCTTCACGGCGACGCCGAAGCGGTTGCCCGTCGCCTCGAGCACCGCCCGCGCGGCGCGCACCGCGAGATTGTCCTCGCTCGGACCGAGGTCGGGTCCGTCGATCTCGAGCGTCACGCCGGACTCGATCCGCCGCACGACGAGCTCATCCGCGAGGTCCAGCAGCGCGAAAGCGGTTTCGATCTGATGGAAGCCGGAGGTCTCGCGCGCCAGGATCCGGAGAAAGAGGTTGACCTTGGCGTGTGCCGCGATCCGCACCGCGCTGCTCACGCCGTTCCCTCTTTGGCGGCCCTGCTGAGCTCGCGCAGCCGGATATGCAGGCGCGAGAGCGACCACAACCCCAGTAGGGTGATCGGCAGGAATGTCGTCACATGATAGGTCAGCGCGTAGCTCACGGCGAGATTCGAGTCCACGCCGTACAGTTGCAGCGTCACGAGCGTCGCGGCTTCGAAGACGCCGAGGAAACTGGGCGTCGAGGGAATGGCGACGCCGAAGCCGATGATGCCTTGCAGCAGCAGTGCGGCCTCGGGCGGGACGGCGAGCCCGAAGGCGCGAAAACAGATTGCAAACGCCGCCGCGTTGATGATCCACTGCACGAGGGACCAGAACACTACGCCCGCGAATCGCGCCGGGCTCTTCAGCACCGCGAGCCCTTCGACGACTCCATCCGCGGCGCGCACCAGGCGGTCCGCGGCGCGCACCGGCAGCACGCGCCGTGTGACGCGGTCGACCAGCACGAGCCAGGGAGCCGGACGATTCGCGATGAGGAGTGCGATCACGAGGAACGCGCCGAACAGCACCGCGGTTGACGCGGCAATCGTCGAGACTGAGCGCCCACCGACTTGCGCGTGCGCCGGGAACGACGGGGCCGCGATCGCGACCGCCATCAACCCCAGCATGACGAGCGCGTCGAACACGCGCTCCACGGCGATCGAACCCAGCGCGGTGGTGAAGCGCACCGGCAGCTGGCCGGAGGCGACGTACGCGCGCGCGACTTCGCCCGCCCGCGCGGGCAGGAGGTTGTTTGCCATGAACCCGATCGCCGTGGCGTACCAGAGTGGCGTGAACCGGAACCGCTCGCCGTTGGCATCGCGCAGGATCAGCCGCCAGCGAATCGTGCGCACCGGAAACGTCAATGTTGCGAGGGCCACCGTCAGGAGGAGCAGCCACCCATTGGCGTGCTGCGCAGACATCCACACCTTCCGTGGATCGATCCGATAAAGCACCCACACCAACAAGGCCGCACTGAAGGCAAGCCCGATCAACCAGGCCCACCCTCTGCGCCAGCTGTGTGGTCTACTCGGGCTCGATGGCGAGGACAACGAGATCGCAGACTTCGTCGATGATCGCGCGGAGCGCGTCGCCGCTGGCACGCTTAGCGGCTTCACGCAGCTCCTGAACACGCTCGCGGGCGCGAGCGCCTTTGTAGAGCAGGGTGCGGATGTCGACGGGGTCGCTACCGTTCCCCCGGGGCCGATGGACTATGGTTCCGGCTATCAACTCTTCCAGCGACGCCGGTCCGACCCCGGCCGCGACCAGTTGCTGATAACGCGTCCAGGTCCCCACAATGTCGGTCGCCGACTCCGCACCAATCAGCGGCTGCCGCGCCTGCAGACTCGGCGCGCGTGTTGCTCCAGACACGCGGGGTGGCGCGCGATCCGCAGGAGTGGTCGGTGGTGGTGGCGGCACGGGGGCCCTGGGAGGTCCGGGAGCCGGCGCGGGGCGCACCGGCTCCGCCCCCGCCGCCCCGCCCAGTCGCCGGACGGCGAGCGTTACGGCCGCGAGCGCGGCAGCGGTCGCGGTCTCGTCACCGCCGCTCGAGGCCGAGAGGATTTCCCCGGCACTGCGCAGCTCCGCCGCGAACAGCGTCGGCTGATTGACGGCGAGGCCGCTCGTGACCGCGTCGCGCGCTGCCTGCGCGAATTCAGCGACGCGCTCCGCCACGGCACCTTCCCCCGCCGAGCCCAGCGCGCGGAATGTGCCGGCGAGCGTATGCGCGCGCAGCTCCCGCTGGGTCGCGCTGGGCGCGCGTTCGAGCGAGTCCGCGGCCTGGCGCAAATGCTCGCCGTGGCTCACCAGCTCCAGCCGTCCGAGCGTGGCCGGACGTGCACTCTCTCCCGCGGGCGGTGTGCCGCGCCGCACGATGGTTGCGACGTTCTCGATCGGGACGATGTCGGGCTCGCTCTGCATGAACCGCACGAGCAGCGCGGCGAATCTCCGGAACTCCGCACTCTCGGGATCGGGCCGGCCGCGCTCGGCGACCTCGCGCGCCGCGTGCGCGATCGACGTCGCCGCCATCTGAAACAGCTCCGCGATCGTATCGCCGATCCCCGCCGGCGGCGCCCCGCTCGCGCGGCTCACCTCGCCGACCGTTTGCTCGATACCCTCGAGGAGATCGGGCAGCGGCGGCAGGTCGTTCAGCGCCGCGAGCCCGCGCAGCGGTTGGAGCGCCTTCAGCACATGCTGCAGCGGATCGTGCGCCATCGGATTGGTGCGGAGCGCGCGGCCGGCGCGATCGAGCGCGCTCGCAATGGCCGCGCCTTCACCCCAGCGCCTCCGCCGCGCGGACCTGTGCCGACGGTCGGCCGCCCCATTGCTCGAGCTGGCTGGCCAACGCCTCGGCCTTCGCCGTGTCCGCCTCGTTCCACGTGGCCGCCTTGCGGACGAAGATCTTGAGATCATCGACGGCGCGCGTGGCGATTTGCTTGGTCGCAGGATCCCACGGCCGCCGTCCCTCGCGGACGCCACGCGCGAGCGCTTCGAAGCCACCGGCCGCGCGGGCGATCGGTTGCTGATTTGCCATCAGGGCGCTGCCGCGCAGCGCGCGCGCCAGGCGCACCAGCTCATCGGCGGCCGGCGGCGCCGCTGCCTGCAGCAGGGCGTCGAGGCGGTCGAGGTATTCGCCCGCTTCGAGCGCGAAGAAATCCGACATGCCCAGGGGGGTGGGCGAAGGCGTCGTCATCGGCCCCCAAGGTAATAAATTTCCGTACCGCCGGCTCCCTACCGTCGCGCCGCATGCAAGTCCATGTTCCCCATTCCCCGAACAGGCGAGAATCGCATGAGCCCCGCCCGGCGCCCCCCGCGCCCCCCGCGCCCCCCGCGCCCCCCGCGCCCCCCGCGCCCCCCAAGCCAGCCCCGCAACCCGGACGACGAACGTGCCGGCGTGGTCGCCGAAGTGGCCGATCGCCTGCGCAGCCGCGGCATCATGGTGAGCAGTGCCGATGCACCAGATGCGGTGGCGGATCTGCTGTCGGCCGTGGAGCGCTTCGAGGCGGCGGTCGAGGCGCACGGCGGCGATCTGATGGTTGACGATCTCAAGAGCGCGCAGCCCGATGATCGGCACTTCGTCTTACCACGCCGCGAGTCTGGGGAGGCGGTGCGGGCCTACATCGTCCGGATCGATACCGCCACGAGCGCGCTGCGAAAGCACAAGCGCGGGACGGATTAGCGATCCGATGGTCGTGTCGGCGCAGCATTGCCATGGCCCCACAACGCTGCTGCGTGGGCGCGCTATGGCAGCGCCGCTACGTTTTCCAACTCCTTGTAACGGAAGACTCTGCATCCGTGCATGAGGGGGCATAACGCTTGCCTTCCTGGGGATTCGGCTTTGTGCCGAGTCCACACTCAAGGAGGGAAGCGTCATGTCGCCCCTAAGATCGCTCGCCGGCGTCACGGCGATTGGAGCGATCGCACTCATCGCCGCGAGCTGCGAGGCAAACCGCCAAGCACTGGCTCCGACCATGGGCGCGCCGCGGTTTCACTTCTTTGTATTTCAGTGTCAACCCCTGAAGATGACCGGTGGGGGCCGCATCGATTACCCGCCGGGCACGGCCGACAAGAATCCTCCCGCCAGCCACGAGTACGAAACGTTCGGTGCGCACGTCATCGCGTCCGGTCAGCTCGATGAGAATGGCGTTTGCGTGGCGGACAAGGGTGCCCTGGAGTGGGTCGACCACCGGCCGGAGATGAACGTCAACGGGTCTCCGCTCA
>QHTY01000071.1:7224-20356 GCA_003220985.1 Gemmatimonadota bacterium | reverse complement strand
CGACGGCGCCGTGCACTGGGGCGGGAAGCTGCGCGTGCAGAACACCGGGCAAGAGGATCTGGACTTTGAAGTTTGGGACTGTGACAACGGCGAACCGGGCGTCGGCCATGATGGCTTCGCCATCAGAGTTAACGAGCCCATCGACGGGGTGGGGGACTATGCGGTGATGTGTCCCGATCCGGACTTACCGCCGGCGGAGCCGTCGTGCACGCTGACGGGTGGGAACCGGCAGTTCCATCCAACCCACTAGCGAGCCCTGAAGCTCGAGGAGGATACGATGAAAAACGAGAGCATCCGGGCGGCGATCCGCTTCGCGGGACTTGTGCTGCCCCTAACATGGACGTCGGGCTCCCTCGCAGCCCAAATGCAGGCGACTCCGCGGGCTTCGGCCTACGGCGTCTCCGTGAGTACGCCGGCCGTCAATCAGACATCACCGGCGGCGGTCCTGCCGGCCGGGGAGATGACGGCAACGGATCAGGCGAACGACGTCACGGTCGCCGATTTGGTGACGGCGCAGAACGCGTTTGCGATCGTGAACGGCGACCTCACGGATGGCTCCGGCGCCGTGAGCACGGCTACGCTTGGTGCCGTAAACATTTTGAACGGGCTGATCACCGCCGATGGCGTCGTCGCCATGGCGAGCAGTACCGCCGAGAACGCCAACGCCGAGGGTTCGAGTCTCGCGAGCCTCGTCGTGAATGGCGTGGCACTCGACGACCCCGCGCCGAACACGCGCGTGAACCTGCCCGGCACCGGATTTGTGGTGCTGAACGAGCAGATTCCGACGAGCGGCGGCATTACCGTCAACATGATTCACGTGGTATTGCAGCAGCCGGTGCTCAATCTGTTCGGTGGCGTGATCGGCTACCAGACGATTGGGAACATCATCGTGGGGTCCGCCACCAGTAGCGTGTACTAGGCGGCGGTCACATGCCGGACGACGTGTCACTCGTGCGTCGTCCGGCCTTCACGAGCTGGGCCATGCGGCGGACGGCCTCCTCCATGCCCCAAAACACCGCGTTGCTCACGATCGAGTGGCCGATGTTGAGCTCTTCGATCTCGGGGATGGCGGCGACGGGCTGGACATTCTGATAGGTGAGGCCGTGCCCGGCGTGGACCGCCAAGCCTAGGCTCTTCGCGTGTGCAGCTGCTTTACGCAGTTCATTCAACGCCTTATTTCGACGCATTTGATTCGACGCCGTTCTTTTTGACGCATTTGCGTATTTGCCCGTGTGCAGTTCGATGGCGGGGACGCCGAGCGCGCGCGCGACATCGATCGTCTTCAATGACGGATCAATAAACAGGCTGACCCGGATTCCTGCCTTTTGGAGCCGGGCAATCGCCGCCTGCAGCCGGCGATCTCCTTTCCGCAGGGCGAGTCCTCCCTCGGTCGTGATCTCCTGCCGCTTTTCCGGCACCAGCGTCGCCTGGAAGGGTTTGATGCGTGTGGCGAGCCGGACGATGTCGGCGTTTGCGCCCAGCTCGAGATTGAGCACGGTGCGGAGGCTGCGCGCGAGCGCGCGGACGTCGGCGTCCTGAATGTGGCGGCGGTCCTCGCGCAGATGCACCGTGATCCCATCGGCGCCGCCCCGTTCGGCGGCGGCCGCCGCCGGGACGGGGTCGGGCTCGTCGGTCTTGCGCGCTTCGCGAATCGTTGCGACGTGATCAATGTTGACGTAGAGACGCATGGTGTCTTACCTTCGGGTCACCTCGACCACAGGTCGTGTCTCGTGAAGCGACGGCTCGCACTTGCGCTCTTCTTGCTTGCTGGCAGCGCCTGCGGCCACAACCCCGGCCTGGGCACGCCGGTCCCGCAGTCGATGAACGAGTCGATCAGCCAGTTCCTCACGGCCGTGAAAGCCAACGATCAGAAACGTATGGGTGAGCTGTGGGGCACGGAGCGTGGGCCCGCGGTGAACAATATGAACTCCCGCGCGCTGCAGCAGCGGCTCACGGTGATCCAGAAGTATCTGGATAATTCTGGGTATCGGATCATCGAAGGCCCGCTGCTGGTTCCGGGGCACGACGACCGGCGGACGTATCGCGTGGAGCTGCAGCGCAGCAATTGCAACCATGTGTTGCCGATCGAGGTGGTGCGCACACACAGCGGCGGTTGGTTGGTGTACGACGTGCATCTCGAGAGTGCCGGCAATCCGACGGGGCGGTGTCCACCGGAGACGACGGGAACCAAGCCCTGACAGTGGGCGTTGCACAGCTACTCGGTGAGCTCCAACAGAATGCCGTTCGTGGACTTGGGGTGCAGAAAAGCGATTCGCCGTCCGCCGGCTCCGCGCCGGGGCGTCTCATCGATCAGTTGGTAGCCCGCCGCGCGGGCCAGCGCGAGCGTGGCGTCCAGGTCCGAGACGCGGTAGCAGATGTGATGGATGCCCGGCCCGCGTTTGGCGATGAATTTCGCCACGGGACTCGCGGGATCTTTCGGCTCGAGCAGCTCGACCGCGCTGTCGCCGAACGGCAGGCTGACGATCGTGGCGCCATCGGCCGACTCCGGCTGTCCCGGGGCGAGTCCCAGGACGTCGCGGTAAAAACGCAGCGCGTCGGAGATCTTGGTGACGGCGATGCCGACGTGCGCAACCGACGGGTGCATAGAAAAGCAAGCTAACGTTTATCGAGGGAGCGTGTAGGGTTATGGAAGACGTGAAGCATCCCGCCGCCATCACGGACGCCACATTCCAGGCGGAAGTCGAGCAGCACAAGGGGCTCGCCGTCGTGGACTTTTGGGCGACCTGGTGCGGGCCGTGCCACATGGTCGCGCCGATCATGGATCAGTTGGCCGGCAAGTACAATGGCAGGGTGAAAATCGTGAAAGTGGACGTGGACGCCAATCAGGCGACGGCGATGCGCTTTAACGTCCGCTCGATTCCGAGTATTCTATTCTTCAAGGACGGACGCCACGTGGATACCCTGGTGGGGGCCTATCCGTCGCAGGCGTTCGAGCAAAAGATCGAACAGCACTTGTCGTAGCTTCCTCCGCGGAGGATGATGCGCGCGAGCACCGCTCGCCTGACGAATTCGCCGGTTCGCCTCGCGGATCTGCAGTTTCCGCAGGTCAACCGGCTTATTCATCGCACCCGGCTCGCGTTCATTCATCTCGAGAATTTGCTGGCGTACGCCAAGCGCGACCGCGACGGGCGCATCGATGGCTATCTCGCGGCGCATCTCCCGGATGAATGTGTGCTGCTGTTTTTCCGCAAAGGCGAGGCGGTCAACGCCGCCTCGCTCTCCACCGCTGGACGTCAAGTCATCACGATCACCGATGCGTTGAAACGCATGCGCACCGAAGTCGAGCGCGGCGACCTGGAGTATTGTGCCGCGCCCATGGAACAGCTGGCGTGGATGTACACATCCTGCGCCGGCGGCTATCAGCCGCGCGTCATTGACGTCAATCAACCGGAGAAATTCTTTCCGGTGTTGCAGCAGGAGAAGGTGACTGGGGTGCTGGAACTGATTTCCAACGGTCGGGTCTCCTATCTCAAATTCGATCACGGGAAGTACCTGACCGGGCATTTCTGCGACAAGCCGGAGAACCTGCCACCTGCCCGCTACCTCGAGTCACTCTTCGACCCCGGCCCGGGGGGCACGCCGGCGATGTCCGCGGGGACCTTTGCGGGAGCCGACGACCTGCCTGCGCAGGCGGCGACGGCACTGGTCAACACCTATCGCGAGCTCTATTGGCGGATCGTGGACGCGGTAGAACGAGAATTTCCCGGCGAGGCGAAGCGCCGCGCGCAAAAGGTGACCGCGGCCATCGTCGATACGCATCAGGCGCTCGCGCTGCTCAGCGTCCCGCGCGGCACCGACACCCCCGATGGCGTCGTGCGGCCCGAGGAATTGTCGAGTGCGTTGACGGACTGGGCGCTCCAGCTGCTCGAGGGCGCGGAGGTGATGATGCCGGGAACAGCCACCAAGGTGCTGAAGGATGCGACGCGCGAGCATCGCTACGTGCTGCAGGCCGCCGGCTTTTACGGCAAACTCCCCTGGCGGGTGACGTGGTGACGTGGCCGGCACCCTCTACGTGGTTGCGACGCCCCTCGGAAACCTCGGCGACCTCTCGCCGCGCGCCGCCGACACACTGAAACGCGTGGCGGTGGTCGCCGCCGAGGACACGCGTCATAGCAAACCGCTCCTCCATCACGCCGGCTCGAAAGCCGAGCTGATCAGCTTCCACGAGCACTCCTCGGACCGCGCCCTCGAGCGCATCCTGCGCATCCTTACAGACGGGCGAGACGTCGCCCTCATCACCGATGCCGGCACGCCGGCCATCAGCGATCCGGGGGTGGCACTCGTGGCTGTGGCGCGAGAGCGAGGGATTCACGTCGTCACGATTCCTGGTCCGAATGCAGTCGCGGCCAGTGTCGCCGTATCAGGGATCAGTGGTGACCGCTATTTGTTTCTCGGATTTCTCCCCCGCAAAGGGAGCGACCGCGGCCGTTTCCTTTTGACCGCCGCCCAAAGTGAATGGACCGTCGTGATCTTCGAGGCCCCCAATCGCGTCACGCAACTGCTCGCCGATCTCCTCGAGGTTTGTGGTCCGGAACGCCGGGTCGCCGTCTCTCGGGAGTTGACCAAAGTGTTTGAGGAAACGCGGGCGGGGACGTTGCAGGAATTGTCAGAGCACTATGCTGATGCCCCCGTTCGAGGTGAGGTTACGGTAGTGCTCTCCGGGACGGGCAAGGAGCGGGTCGAGGATCGGCCGCCCGATCCGGCTGGCCGCGCCAAGGCTCTGCTCGCCGAAGGAATGTCACGCAAGGATGTCGCGGATCGTTTGGTGGAGGAGACAGGAATTTCCCGAAACAATGCATATCGATTGGTCAACGAACTATGAAATCGTTTCTCCTGGTTCTAGTGCTGTTTTTCGCACCACGCACGACGCACGACGCACCACGCACGTCTTTAACCATCGGCCGCCTCCACTACGACGGCGGCGGCGACTGGTACGCGAACCCGTCGAGCCTCCCCAATCTGCTGGCCGCGTTGCGCGCGCGCACGACCCTCCCCGTCGCAGACCGCGAGCGTGTCGTGACCCTGACCGGGCCGGAGCTCTGGGACGTCCCTTACATCTATATGACCGGCCATGGGAACGTGCACTTCTCCGATGTCGAGTTGCGCACCCTGCGCCGCTATCTGGAGCAGGGCGGCTTCCTGCACGCCGATGACAATTACGGGATGGACAAATCCTTCCGACGGGAGATCGCGCACGTTTTTCCGGACCACCCGATGGTGGAAGTGCCGTTGACGCACCCGATTTACAACCTGGTTTACTCGTTTCCGAAGGGCATTCCCAAGATCCACGAGCACGACGGCCTGCCCGCCCAGGGATTCGGTGTTTTTTTGGGGGACCGCCTTGTCGTATACTACTCCTACCAGTCCGACCTTGGGGACGGATGGGAAGACTCGACGGTGCATCATGATCCTCCAGAGCTGCACGAGGCGGCGTTACGCATGGGCGTGAACCTGTTCACCTACGCCGTAAGCGGGACGAAATGACCGAGACGGGGCGCCGGCTGCGTCGCCTGGGGGCTCCCCACGCCCGCGCGCGCGCGCTCGCCGTGGCGCTGGGTGGCCTCGGCGCGGCGCTGGCCGCCGCCGCACTCGGCCTCGCGCTGGCGCCCGCGGTCTCGGGAGTGACGCTCGCGTGGGCGCTCGTCGTCGCGAGCGCCGCCGGCGCGATCTGGGCGCTGCGGTGGACGCGACGTGCGGCGGCGGCGCCCGTGTTGGCGAGGCTCATCGAACGGGGGGGGCGGGGGGGAAGCATCGTCGGAGTCGTAAGCCCCACCGCTGCCAAAGGTGCCGGATCGAGCCCCGCGCTGCTGCTCGCTGCCGATACGCGCGCCGCCGCCGCGGTTTCGCTCGCCGCGCCGAGCGTGAGCGGCGTGTTGCGGCGGGCGACTTACCGACACGTGGCGGCCGGCGCCGGTGTCGCACTCATGGGCGGGCTCCTCTTTTTCGCCGGTTCCCCGGCGTCGGGTCGCGCCGCGGCGTTCTGGCACCCGCTGCGCACCTGGCGCGACGCGCGGGCGCCTGTGCGGCTGGTCGTTGATCGCCGAACCGTACGTCGCGGAGGCAGTGTGACCGCCACCATCACGGTGCCTGGCGCGACACGCGTGACGCTCTGGACCCGCGGACCGGGTGAGGCGTGGAGAGCGAGGCTCCTGTCGCTCGATGCGGACGGTCACGTCGTCCATCACGTCGGGCCGATCGAGTCCGATCTGTACCTCAAGGCCGCGAGCGGCGGACGTTCCAGCGGCGAAATCAAGGTCGATGTGGCGCTCCCTGCCTTTCTGGCGGATCTGGGTCTGACGGCGCGCTTTCCTTCATATCTGGGCCGCTCCGACGAGCCGCTGCTGGTCGGCGGCGACGTGATTCCGCTGCCCGCGGGGACGACGGTGCTCACCAGCGGCACGGCGAGTGTGCCGCTCGCGGGCGCCGCCTGGACGCTCGCCGCGCGCGTCGAGCCGTTGCGCGTAACCGGAACGCGCATCGAGGGCCGCTTTATCCCTACGGTCAGCGGCACATGGCGGCTCGAGGCGCGGAGCAGTGACGGCTCGCCGTTCGAAGGCGCCACGCCTGAGCTGCAGGTTCTGATCGTGCCCGATTCCGCACCCGTCGTCACCGTACCTGTGCCAGGACGCGACACGACGTTGCCGATTTCTCTGCATCAGCAGCTCGTCGCCGATGTGCGTGATGATCATGGGATCTCGCGCTTGTCGGTCGTGAGCTGGCGCGTGAGTCGCACCGGCCGGATCGGCGAAGCGGTGCGCGAGTCGCTCGATGTCACCGGTGTGGGTGATCGCGCGATCGTGCAGGGGCGGCTCGACGCCGAGCACCGCGGCCTCCTCCCCGGCGATACGCTGCGGCTCTACGTCGAAGCGCTCGACAACGCCCCAACGCCTCACGTCGGGCGCAGCTCCGTGCACAGGCGCGGGCCGCCGCACAGGCAGTGACGAGCGCGGCCGAGTCGGTCTCCGCCGCGCAGCGAGAGTTGAGCGATCGAACGCGGGATCTTGCCGAGGAACGGAACCGTGATGCCGACGGGCGGGCAGGAGTGCGCCCGGGGGGGAGCAACCAGCAGCAGCAAGGCGCGATGTCGTTCCAATCGACGCAGCGCGCCGAAGAGATCGCGCGCGATCAGGCTGCGATGTCGCAGCGGGTCCAAGAGCTGGCGCAGGCTGTAGAGGAGATCGCGCGTGCCGCGCAGGCGGCCGGCTTGGATGACAGCGCGTTCCAGAATCGGTTGCGCGAAGTGCAGGAGCTGCTGCAACGCGCCCTCACGCCGGAGCTCGAGCAGCGGCTGCGCGAGCTGCAGGAGGCGCTCGCGCGTCTCGATCCGGAAGCCACACGGCAGGCGCTGCAACGTCTGGCCGAAGCACAGCAGCAGCTGCGCCGCGAGCTCGAGCGGAGCGAGGAGCTGTTCAAGCGTGCGGCGATCGAGGGCGAGCTCGCGTCGCTCGCCAAGGACGCCGAGGATCTGCAACGCCGCCAGACCGAATGGACGAAGCAGGACGCGCCGCACCCCGACTCCGCGGCGGCCGCCGCGGAGCGCGAGCTGGCTACGGCCGCCGATTCGCTCGCCCGTGGTGTAGAGCGCGCGGGGCAGACGGTGCCGCTCGCGCAGTCGCAGGCGGCGGCGCGCCGCGCCCAACGGGCCATGCAGGAGGCCGCCGCCGCCGCCAACCAGCGCGACGCGCGCGGCGCTCGGACGTCCGGACAGGAAGCGGCGGACTCGCTGGCGCAGCTGCCTGACGAGCTCCGCCAGCGACGCGACTCACTGACCTCTGCCTGGCGACAGGAGACGCTCGATGCGCTGAATCGCGCGCTGGCCGAAACGGCGGCGCTGGCGCGTCGGCAGGAGGAAGTCGCCGCTGCGCTGCGTGACGGCGAAGCGGATGCCGCGACACGCGCCCGGCAGGGGGCCATTGAGGAAGGCACGCACGCGATCGAACAGGAGATCGGTGCCGCCGCTGGTCGGCACGCGCTCGTGTCGCCGCAGCTCGAGGCGGCCCTCGGCTACGCGCAGAATCAGATGAAACTGGCGCGCGAGCAGCTCGAGCAGGGCGATCCCAATCCCGCCACCGCCGCCCCGTTCGCCGAGCAGGCGCTCGACGCGCTCAACGCCACCGCGCATGCGTTGGTGCGCACGGCGCAGCGGGTCGCCGGCGCGCAGTCGGGGTCGGGATTCCAGGAGGCGATGGAGCAGCTCGCACGCATGGCGCAAGAGCAGCAGGGGATGAATGGTGACGCGCAGGGCCTGTTGCCGATGATGGGCGCGGGCGGTGATGCCATGAAGCGCTTGCGCGAGCTCGCCGGCCGCCAGCGCGCGCTCGCCGAGCAGTTGGAACGCCTCCAGGCGGGCGGTGATGCCAGTGCCGCGGGTGCGCTGGCGCAGGAAGCTCGGGAGCTCGCCCGCCAGCTCGAGGCGGGACGACTCGACGCCCGAACGATCGCGCGCCAGGAACGCCTCTATCGCAAACTGCTCGACGCCGGCCGCAGCCTCCAGGGCGAGGAGCCGGATGAGCAGAAGGATCGGACGAGCCGCTCGGCCAGCGCTGCCGACAGCGTCCACATTCCCGCGGCATTACTCCCTGGTGCAACCGGCACAGGTCCGAAAGTCCGTTACCCGACGTGGGACGAGTTGACGGGACTCACGCCCGAGCAGCGGCGCATGGTCCTCGAGTACTTCCGCCGGTTGAATGAACAGAAGCCGTAGCTGGGCGATCGTCACGAGCCTGGTGCTCGTGTTGTCGGCTGACCCCGGGCGGACCGCCCGGGGTCAGGCAATAGGTCCAGGCTTCGAATTAGAACGCAGCGGCCGCTACGCCGACGCGGCGTCCGTCTATCTCACCACCGTGCGCGGCGATCCGACCAACCTGCCGGCCCTCCTCGGCCTCGAGCGCACGCTGTTCGTCCTCAATCGGATGCCCGAGCTTTTGCCGCTCGTGCAGAACGCGCGCGGGCGGCTGCCCGAGAGTGCGGCACTGCGCAGTCTCGAGCTCCGTGTGTATGCGGCGCTGAATCAGCTCGACTCCCTGGAGACGATTGCGCGTCGCTGGGCGGCGACCGCCCCGCAAAGCGAACAGCCCTATCGCGAGTGGGGACAGGCGCTCGCTGATCACCGGATGTGGGACGAAGCGCGACGGGCCTTTCTCGTCGGTCGCCGGACGCTCGGCGGCGACGGCACCCTGGCGATCGAGCTGGCACAGCTCGAGCAACGCACCGGGAATTGGGAAGCGGCCGCTGCGGAGTGGGGCCGCGCCGTAACGCGGTCCCCCGACATCGGCCCCACGGCGGAAAGCCAGCTCGCCGACGCCCCGGCCGCCGTGCACGATCGTGTGGCGCGCGTGCTGACCGCGCCCGGTGTTTCTGCGCGAGCGCGACGGCTGGGCGCGGAACTCTTGCTGACGTGGGGGCAACCGACGGCGGCCTGGGCCGCGATGGAGTCCACGCTTGGCGACAGCGAGACACCGGACGCGCTGCGGCGGTTCGCCGATCTGGCGGGGGTTTTGACGACGGCCGAAGGCCATCGCGCACGCGGAGTGGCGCTGGCGCGCTGGGCCGACCTGGTGCCCTGGCAGCAAGCGTCGCGCGCGCGCGCCGAGGCTGTCCGCGAGCTGCTCGAGGCCGGCGACAAGGTTGCGGCGCGTCGTGTGCTCGAGGGACTGACGACGGATTCCACGGCGCCCGCCGAAGCTCACGCCGTCGCCGAGGCTGCGCTGCTCCAGGTGCTGATCGCCGACGGACAGCTCGACGTCGCGGAGGAACGCCTCACGGCGGCGCGCACGTCCATCACGGCTGACGACCGCGCGGCATTGCGGCTCGCGTTGTCGCAGGCGCGCGTCGCACGCGGCGAGCTGGATCGTGCGGAGACGGTCTTGGGAGAGGACTCCAGTGTTGCGGCAGTCGCGCAGCGCGGCTGGATCGTGCTTTACCGCGGCAATCTGAGAGCGGCGCTGGAGGACTTTCGCCTCGCGGGTCCGTATGCGACCGACCGCGCCGCCGCCACGGAACGCACGGCGATGATGGCGATGCTGCAGCGCATTCCGCAGGAGTCGAGTCCCGAGCTGGGCGCGGCACTGCTCACGCTGGCGCGTGGCGACTCCGTGGCGGCGATCAACGCGCTGCGTCGTGCCGGGGGGAAGTTGCCGGAGCAGGGTGGGCGGCTCGAGGTCCTGTTGCTCGCGGGGCAGGTCGCCGCGGGTAAGGGCGGGGACCAGGCGCAGACGGCGACGGCACTCTTCGATGAAGTCGTCCGCGCCGGCGGTGAAGGGGCCGCACCCGCGGCCGCGGAGCTCGAATGGGCGCGCCTGCTCGTGCGCCGCGGCCAGAACGCCGAAGCGATTCCGCACCTCGAGCATCTGATCCTGACGTATCCGAGCAGCGCGTTTGTCCCCGAGGCTCGACGTGTGTTGGAGCGCGCGAAGGGCGCGATCCCGAAGTCATGAAGCGGCGAGAGTTTGTGGCGACGGTAGGACGGTATGTCGGAATGACGGTAGGTGCCCGCCTATCGTCGTCCCTTCCGACGTTCCGTCCTTCCGTCATTCCGTCGCTGTTGATTCCGATGGACGACGCCCAAACCGACCACCTCAAGGCCTACGGTCTGACCTACCGAGCCATCCAGGCCGGCCTCAAGGCGGAGTGGCTGCTCAACTATCGCGGCGGATCGTTTCTGATTCCCGACCTCGACGCGCTGCGGCGCGACGCGGCCCTAAACGGCATTCGGACCGAGCCGGTCGACAGCGCGATGACGGCGGTGCGCGGCGAAATCGAAGCCAACAACATGGACGCGGTCCCGCTCGAGAAGGCGCCGAAGGTCGCCGTGTACGCGCCGCCCAATGCGGCCCCCTGGGACGACGCGGTGACGATGTCGCTGCAGTACGCCGGCATCTCGTTCACGAAAATCTGGGACGCGGAAGTCACGAACGGCTCGCTGAAGGACTTCGACTGGCTGCATTTGCACCACGAAGACTTCACAGGCCAGTACTCGAAGTTCTTCCTCATCTACTCCGGCATGTCCTGGCTCGCCGAGATGGTGCAACGCAACACGGACATGGCGCGACGGCTCGGGTTCGCGACCGTTCCCGATCTCAAGAAGGCGGTGGCGCGCGGGATCCGCGGGTACGTCGAGAATGGCGGGTTCCTGTTCGCGATGTGCACGGCGACCGAGACGATCGATCTCGCGCTGGCGGCGGAGAAAGTCGATATCGCGGCGACCTTCGCCGACGGCACTCCGATCGATCCCGATGCCGACGCCAAGCTCGATTGGGCGAAGAGCTTCGCATTCACCGGCGCACATATCGAGACCAATCCGCTGGTCGCCAGTTTTTCGGACATCGACGGCCACCAGGTGAACGGCGGCGCACGGCGCCAGCCGCTGGGCGCGTTCAAGCTCTTCAATTTCAGCGCCAAGATCGACCCGGTGCCCACCATGCTCGTGCAAAACCACCGCCAGGTGATCCCCGACTTCTACGGTCTCACGACCTCGTTTACGCGAACGCACCTGAAGCCGGGCGTGACGATCCTTGCCGACGAAGAGGGCGCGCCGTGGGTGAAGTACATCCATGGAGATCTGGGGAAGGGGACATGGACCTTCTTTGGCGGTCATGATCCCGAAGATCCGCAGCACCAGATCGGCGACCCGCCGACCGATCTCTCGCTGCATCCGCATTCGCCGGGCTATCGTTTGATCTTGAACAACGTCCTGTTTCCCGCAGCGAAGAAGAAAGAACTCAAGACGTGAGCGTCGAGCGCCTGACGGCGGCCGCGCGCACTCTGCTGCAGGAGGAGATCGCCGCGGCGCACGGGCGCGAAGTGTCGTTCGTCGTGCGCGCCGATCCCAACGGCACGCTGGCGGACGCGCGCGTCGTGGCACGCGGCACGATCGACGCGGTGCTCGCCCTGCCCGGCGTGGCTCAGAAGGGCGAGATGCTGCTCCACAATCATCCCAGCGGCTTGCTCGAGCCCTCGGGCGCCGACCTGCACGTCGCGGCGCGGCTGCACGATGAAGGCGTCGGCTTCGGGATCGTCAACAACGACGTCTCGACACTCTACGTCGTCGTCGAATGCCCCCGCGCGCGCGCCCTCCGGCGTCTCGATGCTCTCGACATCGCCAACCTGCTCACCGAATCCGGACCCGTGGCTCGCGTGCTTGGCACCGCGGCGTTCGAGGATCGCCCCGGCCAGCGTGACATGGCCGCTTACATCGCCGACGTCTACAATGACGGCGGCATTGCGCTGCTCGAAGCCGGGACCGGCGTCGGCAAGTCGTTCGCGTATCTCGTGCCCGCGATCGAGTGGGCGCGCCTCAACGGCGAGCGCACCGTCGTCTCCACGAACACGATCAATCTCCAGGAGCAGCTCGTCGGCAAAGACCTGCCGATCCTGTCGCGCGCGTTTTCGACAGGCGATCGGACAGTCGCGTTTGCCCTGCTCAAGGGGTGGCGGAACTATCTCTGCCTCTCGCGCCTGGAGCAGGCGCGCGCGGGGCAGGAGTCGCTGTTTGACGACGGGCGCGGGGCCGAGCTCGAGGCGATTGCGGGCTGGGCGTCGCGCACCGCGGACGGCAGTCTGTCGGATCTGGTCGAAGAGCCGTCCAATGACGTGTGGGACGCGGTGGCGGCCGAGTCGGATTTGTGCACACGTCTCAAGTGCCCGCATTTCGATCGCTGCTTCGTGTTTGCGGCGAGACGCCGAGCTGCTGAAGCCGACGTCGTGGTCGTCACTCACCACCTGCTGGCGTCCGACCTCGCGGTGCGCATCGCCTCCGACAACTGGCAAGAAGCGGCCGTGCTGCCGCCGTACCGTCGCCTGGTGCTGGACGAAGCGCACCATCTCGAAGACGTCGCAGCGCAGCATCTCGGGATGCAGGTCAGCATGCTGGGTGTCCAGCGGTTGCTGGGCCGGCTCGAGCGCAACGGTCGCGGGCTGCTCCCAACGCTGGCGGCGGAGCTCAGCAGTCATGACGACCTGCTCGGCGCGGCGAGCCGCGACCTGCTCGGGCGCACGGTCCTCGACGCGCTGAGCGCCGCGCGCCGGTGGGCCGACGAGCTGTTCGGGCGCCTCGCGCGCCGCTTGGATACAGAACCGGCCGCCGCGCCGGTCCTGCGACTCACCGATGCGT
>QHTY01000071.1:0-6918 GCA_003220985.1 Gemmatimonadota bacterium | reverse complement strand
AGGAAGCGCTGTTCGATCGCGTCGAGACGGTCATCCTGACGAGCGCCACACTGGCGGCCGGCGGCGAATTCACGTTCCTCGAAGAGCGGCTTGGCCTCTCGCTGCCGCCATCGCGCGTGACGATACGGGAGATCCTGCCCTCGCCGTTCGATTTCGGCGCGCAATGCGTGTTTGGGATCCCGACCGACATCCCCGAGCCGCGCGACGACGAGTCCGGCCACGGGGCAGCCGTCGCGCGGGTGCTGCTCGAGCTGGCCCACGCGTCCGACGGCGGGATCTTTGCCCTGTTCACGAGCCACGGCCAGCTGCGCCGCACGGCCGGTCCGGCGGGCGCCCGATAACCGACCGGCGAGGGGCAACGCGACCAGCTGCTGCGCCGCTTTCGCGATGCGGGGTCGGCGATTCTGCTCGGAACGGACTCGTTCTGGGAAGGTGTGGACGTCCCCGGACGGGCGCTGCGGGTGCTGATACTGGCCAAGCTTCCTTTCAAAGTGCCCAGCGAGCCGCTAACCGCCGCGCGGCTGGAGCGTCTCACCGCAGCGGGCGTGGACGGCTTCACCCACTATCTCGTTCCGCTTGCGGCCCTCAAGTTGAAACAGGGCTTCGGCAGGCTGATACGAACCAAATCGGATGTCGGCGCGGTTGTCCTATTGGATCGGCGGATCGTCACGAAGCGGTATGGCGCGAGCATGCTGGAAGGGCTGCCCCCCGCCTCGAAGTTCATCGGCAACTGGCTGGATGTCCGGCGCGAAGTGGAGGAATTCTTCGCGATGCACAGCATCGGCACGTCGCTTTCTTGGAGCTAGATTAGAGCCATCGGCCATCGGCCATCAGTGCCGCCTGCTGATGGCTGAAGGCAGATGGCCTCTCACCAGACGCGACGGAGAGTTTGGCTTGACTGGATTCAGCAGGCGCGTCGGAGCATTACCCACATATCCGATGGCCGAGTTGCCGGCGATCAAGCGCCGGTTGATCGAGCAGGGCGTGGATCTCATCGATGTCGGAGCGGGGGATGCCGATTTTCCGCCGCCCGAGGTCGCGGTCAAGGCGCTGACGCGCGCGCTGCAGGACCCGGCGATGAGCCGCTATGCATTTCAGCTCGGCCTGCCGGCGTTCCGCGAGGCTGCGGCGGCATACATGCAGCGGCGCTTCGGCGTCTCGGTCGATCCCTTCAAGGAGCTGCATCCGTTGCTCGGCTCCAAGGAGGGCATCGCGCACCTTGCGACCGCGGTGCTGAATCCGGGCGACGTCGCCATCGTGCCGGTGCCAGGGTACGCCGTCTATCATGGCGGAACCGTACTCGCCGACGCCGAGCCGTATCTCTACAACCTGACGCCGCGTAACGATTTCCTGCTCGAGCTGGACGGGATCCCGGCCGACGTATTGAAGCGCGCCAAACTCGTCTACCTGAACTATCCGAATAACCCCACAGCCGCCGTTGCGCCGCGCGAGTATTTGGAACGCGTCATCGCGGCGTGCCGGACGCACGACCTCGTTCTCGCGTACGACAATCCGTACTGTGAGATCACGTTCGACGGCTACGTCGCGCCTTCGATTTTCGAGATCCCCGGTGCGATGGACGTCGCCGTGGAGTTTCATTCACTTTCCAAGAGCTTCTGCATGGCGGGCTGGCGGCTCGGCTGGGCCGTGGGGCGTGCGGACCGGATCGCGGCGCTGGCGCGCGTCAAGAACTACGTGGACACCGGCGCGTTCCTGGCGGTGCAGGCTGCCGGCGCCGAAGTGATGAAGCAGGCCGAGCGGATCGCGTCGGGCTATGCGGCACAATTCAAAGAGCGGCGCGATGCGATTCTGCCGGCGCTGCGCGCCAATGGATTCGAGGTCGAGCCCCCGCGGGCGACGCTGTACGTGTGGATACCGTTGCCGGACGGACTCGCGTCGGCCGCATTCCAGAAGCGCGCGCTCGAGGACGTCGGGGTGGTGACATTGCCCGGGAGTGCGTTTGGTGCGGGTGCGGAAGGATTCTTCCGCATCGCGTTGACCGTGCCGATTCCGCGACTCATCGAAGCGACGGAGCGGCTGGGAAAGGTGCTCGCCACTGTTTGATCGTCAGGTAGAGCGCCCTGCCGATCGGCCGAACGTGGCTGATCACCGCGGCGATTCACGTGATCGCCGTCATGCTGATCTTCACGGTTGACTGGGAGGCGCCGTGGCGCAAGACGACGTACGTCGTCTTGGGGCCGGAGCCAGCTGGTAATTCGATCGTGTACCTGCCGGGCACGCGCGAAGCGCGTGCCAAGAGGCCGACGGTTCGGACGACACGGCGCGAGACTCCGCCACCGCCTGTCGCCGCCCCTTCGCCGCCCGATACGGCACCAACCATGCCGGCGTATGATCCGAATGCGAGCCGCGTGGTGCCAGCTCCTCAGGTCGGCGACGGCCGGCTGTGGGTGAGCCCCCGGCCCGGACTGCCGGCGGGGGTGGCGGACGCCATCTACGGCGATACCGCCGCGCAGCGCACCGCGGCGGTCCAGCGACTCAAGGCGATGGTGGATTCTCTCAATCAGATCCTCGACCAGGAGCAGCGTGAGCGCCGGCGTCCGTCGTGGACGATCGGCGGCACGCCGAACAAACCGGAGTGGGGCATCGACTCGGCGTACATCCATGTCGCGGGGGTCAAGATTCCGACGGCGGTGCTGGCGTTGCTGGGCAACATGCTGCCGCAGGGCAATTTCGATGAGGCGATGCGGCAGCGTCAGCTCGACTACATGCGCACGGACATCATGCAGGCGGCGGCGCGCGCGCAGTCGCTGGCGCAATTTCGCCGCTATGTGCGCGAGCTGCGCGAGCGCAAGCAAGCCGAGCGCGACGCCGATGAGCGGCGCCGGGCGCAGGATACGGTCAAAGCGGTTCCTTAGGTGAAGTAGTGCTCCGACCAGCCCACCGTGAACTCTCCACCGCACGCTTCACAGCGTATCGTCGCGACACGTTCGACCAGTGGCGCGCGGGCGCTGCACCCAGGGCACACCCCGTAGCGCGATCCCCAGCTGAACGGGATATCGACTGCGTCTCGAGGCAGCGAGACGACGGTCCACCGGTCTGGTCGAGCGGACTCGACTTGCAGCACTGCCAGCGGGACCGTGACGTCCCGGTGTTCTACTTCCACGACGGCGTCGGTGAGATTGGATCGAAGCACCCGATACCACGCGCCGCGGCGCAGGCGGTAGTTCAGGTCAGGTTTGATGCGCGCCCATTGCTCGAGCCCAGACATTGTCAGATCCTCCCGCAGGGTGGGGCGCCCTTGCCCTGCCGTACCATCTATGGGAATCTCCAACCGTCCCGTCAAGCGCCGAACCCCGCTGCCGAGAGCCAAGCCATTTCGACACAAACGTTTGCCTCCGCGGAGGCTACGAGAAAAACGTTGCGAAGACTCCTCGCCACTGTTCCGATCCTGACCCTCGTCACCGGACTCAGAGCGCAGTCCCTCGACCGCGCTGAACAGCGCCTGCGCGCGAGCATCACCGCCGCGCGTGAGCAACAAATCGGCTACCTGCAACGGGTCGTCGACGTCCCGAGCAGCACGCTGAATCTCGAGGGCGTGCGCAAAGTCGGAGCCGTGTTCCGCGCGTCGCTCGACTCGCTCGGCTTCACGACGACGTGGGTCACCGTGCCGGACGCGGTCGGACGCGCGGGGCACCTCGTGGCCGAGCATCGCGGTCGTTCTGGGGCCGTGCGGCTGCTGCTCATCGGCCATCTCGACACGGTGGTCGAGCCGGCAGGCGCGAACTTCGTGCGCGAGGACTCGACCGCACGCGCCGTCGGCGGGGCCGACATGAAGGGTGGGGACGTGGTGATTCTCTACGCCCTCAAGGCTCTGCAGCAAGCGGGCATCCTGCGCGATCTCAACATCACGATCGTCTTCACCGGCGACGAGGAGCACCCCGGCGAGCCGCTCGCCGATGCGCGCCGCGCGCTGATCGACGCCGCCAAGCAGAGCGACATCGCCCTCGCGTTCGAGGCCGGCAACCGCGCCGATGCGACTGTCGCGCGCCGCGGCGCCAGCGCGTGGCGCGTGATCGCGACCGGCCGCCAGGCGCATTCCTCGGGCGTGTTTGGAGAGGGCGCCGGGTACGGCGCGATTTACGAAGTCGCGCGGATCCTCGATGCCTTCCGCACGCAGCTCGTCGGCGAGCAGTACCTCACGTTCAACGCCGCCACGATCGTGGGCGGGACCGACGTCAGCTACGACACCGTCGCGATCAGCGGAACCGCATCGAGCAAGCTCAACATCGTGCCCTCGCACGCCGTCGCGCACGGCGATCTGCGCTTCATCTCCGACGAGCAATTGCAGCGCACCCGCGAGCGGATGCGCGCCATCGTCGCGCAGCACCTCCCCGGCACGGACGCCACCATCGTGTTCCGCGACGAGTATCCCGCGATGTCGCCCACGCCGGGTAACGCCCGGCTGCTCGCGGTCTACGACTCCGCAAGCGAGGCGCTGGGCTACGGCGCTGTGGCCGCGCTCGATCCCGGCCGGCGCGGCGCGGGAGACATTTCCTTCGTCGCGCCGCTGATCGACGGGCTCGACGGGCTCGGCGCATTGGGGAGTGGAAGCCACGCGCCGGGCGAGCGCGTGGACCTCAAGACGCTGGCGATGCAGACGGAGCGCGCCGCGTTGCTGCTGTACCGGTTGGGGAAACGGCCGGCGTCGCAATTCACGAGGACCTCGGCAGCGAGCGACAAATGATTCCGTCGGCTGAAGCCGCGGCTCGGCCACTGCGCGCGCCCTTGAAGGGCGCACGCCCTTGCCGAGCCGCTCCTTCAGGACACGGGAAGCGAACTCGACGAGCGCTCTTACTCGGTCTCCTCACCATCGGCGCGCCGCTCTCAGCTCAGGATACTCTCGTCATCCGCGCCGCGAACGTTTTGGACGGCCGAGGCGGCACCCAGCACAACGTCGACATCGTAGTCGTGGGAAGTCGCATCGTGCGCATCGCCCCGCGCGGACCTGTGCCGGCCGGTGCGCGCCTCGTGGACCTGGGCGACCGCACCGTGCTGCCGGGATTGATCGATGCCCACGTCCACCCCGTCTGGTACTTCAACCGGAAGAACCGGCTCCATACATCCGACGACGGCGACACGCCTGCGCAGTCTGCGCTCGCGGCGGCAGCCAACGCGTACGCTACGCTCATGGCCGGTTTCACGACGATTCAGAGCGTGGGATCGCGCAGCGACGCGGACCTGCGCGACTGGATCGGGACGCAGGGGTTACCTGGACCGCGCATGCTCACCTCGCTCGATCCCTTGACCGATCGCAGCCTCAGCCCCGACTCGCTGCGCGCGCTCGTCCGGCAGCGCAAAGCCCAGGGGGCCGACCTCATCAAGATCTTCGCCTCGGCGAGTATCCGCGAAGGCGGGCAGCAGACGATGTCCGACTCGCAGCTCGTCGCGATGTGCGGCGAAGCCAAAGCGCTCGGCCTCCGCACGCTGGTGCACGCCCACAGCGCGGCGGCGGTGCGCGCCGCGACGCTCGCCGGTTGCACGGAGGTCGAGCACGGCATCTTCGTGACGCAGGAGGTGCTCTCGCTCATGGCCGCACACGCGACGTACTTCGATCCACAATGCGCGCTCGTGTTCCGCAACTACCTCGACAACCGCTCCCGTTATCTGGGAATCGGCAACTACACCGACTCCGGCTTCGCGGCGATGGAGCGCGCGTTACCGCTCGCAGCCGCGGATATTCGCATGGCGCTCGCGACGCCCCGGCTGAAGGTGGTGTACGGCACCGACGCCGTCGCCGGAGCGGACGGCCATAACGCCGAGGATCTGATTTGCCGGGTCGAGCGAGCTGGGGAGGCGCCGATGCACGCGATTATGGCGGCGACGTCACTCAACGCCGAAGCAATGGGGCTTGGGACCCTAATCGGCGCGATCGCGCCGGGGCTCGAGGCCGACATCATCGCGGTGGATGGCGATCCGATCCGCGACATCACCGCGCTGCGGCGGGTGAGTTTCGTGATGAAATCAGGAAGGATCGTCCGGTATTAGCTGTAGGGGCGCAGCATGCTGCGCCCCTACCACGCCGACTACTGCTTCACCAGCTGGCCACGGATTTCGCCAGCTGGGTATTTCTTGGTGTGGATGTTCACGTAGGCTTTTCCAGCTCGCATGAGTGCGATGACGCTATCGGGTGGGATGGCGGCCCCGTTGGCGACGGTGCCAGTGAAGGCGACGCCGGTCGGGGTCGGTGACAGGTTCTGAACGACGTTACCAGCCGAGTCCGCGACACCACGGTGAATATGTCCGATGGTCACGCTGTCGATTGCGGATGTGATGTCGACCTTCCAGCTGATCTCTTTTCCCAGCACCGTGATGAGCGCCTCGGCCGTGGCGGTCGACGTCACGGGCGTCGGCCGTTCATTCGGGCCGTTGAGGGTGGCCTTGTAGACCTCCAGCCCCGCCGGAATGCCCGTGTTGTTATCACTGCAGGCGGCGCCGATCAGTGAAACGGCAAACATCGCCAGTGCTCGTGATACGTGCATATCAATCCTCCTTAGACAGTAAATTGCAGGTGATACCGCACAAAGCCTCGGAACCGAACCCGCCCTCCTCTCAGGCGGCTGAGGGTTATTGGACGACGACCTTCCCAATCATGAAGGGATGCGGCGTGCAGTGATAAGGAAATGCGCCCTGCACCGCGAATTTGTGTGAGAAGCGATCGCCCGGACTCAGCGCCGGGGAATCCCACACCGCGTTGTCGGATGTCGTTGTGTGTGGTTCCTGCGGTGGCGTTTCACAATTGACCCATGTGACAGTCGCACCGACCGGAACAGCGAGCGAATCGGGCAGGAACGTGAAATTGTGAATCGCGACGATGTAATGCATCGAGTCGATGACGGTCACCGGGACTCGACATTCCGCCGCGGTGTTCACCGTCGGCCCCGCGCCACGGTCGGAGAA
>QHTY01000255.1 GCA_003220985.1 Gemmatimonadota bacterium | reverse complement strand
GAACTGCGGCTGCTTGACCTTGATGCTGAGCACGCAGTTGAGTCCCTCGCGGACGTCGTCGCCCGAGAGCGTGAACTCTTCCTTCTTCAAGGCGCCGTCCTGCTTCGCCCACTCGTTGATCGTGCGGGTGAGCGCCGACTTGAAGCCGGTGAGGTGCGTGCCGCCTTCGTGCGTGTTGATGTTGTTCACGAACGTGATCGTGTTTTCGCTTTACTGGTCGTCGTACTGAACCGCCCCCTCGACCTCGACGTCTTCGCGCGTCGCTTCGAACGTGATCGGTTTGGGATGCATCGCCCGGCGGTTGCCGACGATCCACTTGACGTGCTGCCCCTTGCGCTCGTCCTTGAGCGTGATCGTGAGCGCCTTGTTGAGGAACGCCAGCTCGCGCAGCCGCGTGGCGAGCGTGGCGTAGTCGAACCGGGTCTCGCTGAAGATGCTCGTGTCGGGCTTGAACCAGACCGTCGTGCCGGTGCCCTTCGCTTTACCGATGACCTCGAGCTTCGTCTTCGTGTCGCCGCGCTCGAACGCCATGTGGTGTCGCTTCCCGTCGCGGTCGACCCACACCTCCAGCTTCTCCGACAGCGCGTTCACCACCGAGACGCCGACGCCATGCAGGCCGCCCGACACCTTGTAGCTGCTCTTGTCGAACTTGCCGCCGGCATGCAGGACCGTGAGCGCGACTTCGACGCCCGGCTTTTTCTCGGTCTTGTGGATGTCCACGGGAATGCCGCGGCCGTTGTCGACGACGGTGATGGCGTTGTCCGCATGGATCGTGACCGAGATGTCGGTCGCGAAGCCCGCCAGCGCCTCGTCCACCGAGTTGTCCACGACTTCATAGACGAGATGGTGTAAGCCGCGCGACGACACCGAGCCGATGTACATCGCCGGCCGGCGCCGCACCGCCTCGAGCCCCTTCAGGACCTGGATGGAGTCGGCCTGGTATCCGCCGTTGCCTTTTTCCTTTTTAGGTGCGGCGGGTTTCTTCTTAGGCATCAATTTCCTAGCGTGAAAGGAGCCAGCGTATTGTCGTAATGCGCCCCGGACCGCGGCCCGCGTTGACGCGGGCCATGATGTCGGGTGTCATGAGCTGCAGCTCATTCATCCATGAGCTCGTCGCCACGCGCACGAACAGCACGCCATCGGGCGTGATGCTTTCGGGAGTGGCGACGGCAGCGATCTGCGGACCTACCAACCGGGGCCAGTCGGGAATCATCTGCGCCTGGCCTACACGACGCGCCAAGCCGGCCCGTTTCAGGTACCCCGCGAGGGCCTCCGAAACAGCGACGGGACGGCTCTGTTTGGGGCGTTCCGAGCGGTCGGTCACAGCCTAAAAAATAGCCGGAAGTTATTGTCCTGTCAACAGTTAAGTGGTGCGGCGGAAGTTATGGTATGACCACGACGTAGGTGTCTTTTTGGGTCTCGAACGCGGCGACGTCACGTGCCCGAAATGACATCGGGATGTGGGTCCCGGGCTGCTGCCCCGATGGGAGGATGAACCGGTACGGGAAGCTGAACGTCCGGCTGAAGCCGGCGTCGGTGGCCTGCTCGCTCGTGCCGACCGTCACCCATAGCGAGTCGAGGCCGTCGGCGTCCTCGGCCATCACGATCCCCGTCACCGTGTCAGCGCGGCTGGAGACCACCGTCGTGTCGTCGATCGTGAAAGTGACTTGCGGTGGGCCCGGCCGGTCCCGCTCGCCCAGACACGCCGCCGCGAGCAACAGAATCAGCGTCCCTGAAATTTGGCGGATCGTTTTTCCAGAAATGCGGTGGTTCCTTCCTTCATGTCTTGCGTCGCGGCGAGCAGACCAAAGTGATTCGCTTCGAGCAGCAGTCCCTCATCGAGGCTCATCTCGAGCCCTTGATCCACCGCTTCCATCGCCAGGCGCACCGCCAGCGGACCCATGGCGAGGATACCCCGCATCATCTTCTCCGATTCCACGAGCACGTCAGCCGCGGGCACGACCTTGTTGACGAGCCCGATGCGGTACGCTTCCTGGGCATCGATCATCTCGCCGGTCAGTATCAGCTGCAGGGCAACGCCCTTCCCCACGAGGCGCGGCAGCCGCTGGGTGCCGCCGTACCCGGGCGCGATCCCGAGTTTCACCTCGGGCTGGCCGAACTTTGCGTTCTCGCTCGCGATGCGGATGTGGCACGCCATCGCCAGTTCGCACCCACCGCCAAGCGCGAATCCGTTGATCGCGGCGATGACCGGCTTGCCGCAGGTCTCGAGTCGCCGCAGGACGGCCTGCCCGCGCTGGGCGCGCGCCTTGCCGTCGAACGGCCCCTGTCGAGAGAGATCACTGATATCGGCACCGGCGACGAACGACTTGGGACCCGCACCCGTGAGGATCGCGCCCTTGATCTCTGGTTCAGTGGCGATGCGTTCGGCGGCGTCGGCGAGATCCAGCATCACCTGATCATTGAGTGCGTTGAGCTTATCGGGACGGTTCACCGTTACCCACGCGATCCCGTCCCGAATCTCGAAGAGGATGGTCTGGTAGGTCATGGCGGAATCCTACACGGCCATTGCGGATTGCGGAATGCGGATTCTTGAGGAAAGACCTGCTGCGCACGGCGTAGCATTGCCAATCCGCAATCCGCAATCCGCATTAGGTTCATCCCCGTGCCCATCCAAGCGCCCTCCGGCGCGGTGCGCATCATTGACCAACGCGCATTGCCGGAAGCCGAAATCATGCGCGATCTCGAGAGCGCGGAGTCGGTGGCGGACGCGATCCGACAACTGCAGGTGCGGGGCGCGCCGCTCATCGGCATCGCGGCGGCGATGGGCCTGGTGGCGGGGCTCCGCGAGCAGCGCGTGGCTTCCCGCGGCGAGTTTCTTACCCGGCTGAAGGAGTTGGCCGGCATGCTCGTGACGACGCGGCCGACTGCAGTGAATCTGCGCTGGGCACTCGACCGCATGTGCCGCGTTGCCGAGGCGACATCGGGCGACGGCAGCGACCTGTGGGAGCGGCTGCGCGTCGAGGCAACGACGATCTGGGAAGAGGATC
>QHTY01000070.1:19196-25294 GCA_003220985.1 Gemmatimonadota bacterium | reverse complement strand
TTGGTCCAGGCGGCGTAGTTGCGCTGCGTCTCAAACGTGGCGATCGGCACGATGCCGAAGACCTGAGGGAAGGATTCGGTATCCTCCTCGGTCGCCTCGGCGATCCCCAGCGTCGGGTTGAACGTCGCGATGTCGTCAACAGGGGACTCCGAGTAGAGCAGCTCGACGTCCACCACAAAGCCGGCATGTACGATGCTCGCAAATTGACCACTGTTCGTGAACGTGTACTTGAGCAGCACGTAGTCTTGGTCGCCTGCGCTCGTGAACGCGAACGATTCCTGCGTTACTGTGACGTCACGCAGCGCAATCAAGCCGGCCCGAGGCTGGAGCTGGGTCGTAGTGTGGTGCTCCGGAGCTCCGCTCAACACAGTAACGGGGGAGGCGACGAAATCCGACTCGGTCCCGCGCGGGTTGTACCCCACGAGCGTGTTGTAGTCGACGCTGTCGTACGCGAAACCAGCGCCGAAAACGACTTGCGTGCCCTTGTAGAATCCGCCACCGGTTACACCCGAGGGGTTCTCGACCCGCCCGGAACGCAGGTCGATTTCGAAGTTGTTGACGGCTATCGGGACCGTCGTCGGCAATGTGCTCTGGAACACAACCGCCGTGGGAACGAGCCGGTTGATGGTAGTGCCGTCGCCAACTTGGCCCACTTCGTTGAGGCCCCAGCAGTACGCCGCGCCACTCGTGGTCACCCCGCAGCTATGAAAGTCACCCCCGGTGAGCGCAGCGAATGTCAGCCCCCCGGCGACCCGCGTGGGTACGAGCCGATCGGTTCTCGTGCCGTCCCCGATCTGGCCGCTACCGTTCAAGCCCCAGCAGTACGCCGCCCCGTTGGTCACGACACCGCAGTTATGAACGTCGCCCGCACTGATGGAGGTGAACGTTAGGCCTCCCGCGACCGCCGTGGGGACGAGCCGCTGGGTGGTCGTGTTGTCACCCAGTTGGCCGTTGCTGTTCGAGCCCCAGCAGTACGCCGCACCGCTCGTGGTTACGCCGCAAGTGTGATAGACCTGCCCGCTTACGTCGGCGAATGTTAGGCCTCCAGCAACGGGCGTGGGGACGAGCCGATTAGTCTGCGTGCCGTCGCCCAACTGGCCGACTGGGTTTATTCCCCAGCAGTACGCCGCGCCGCTCGTGGTCACGCCGCAGGTCTGAAAGTAGCCCGCGCTCAGCTTGGCGAACGTCAGGCCCCCTACAACGGCGGTGGGGACGAGGCGATCGCTGGTGGTGCCGTCGCCCAATGCCCCGCCAATATTTCCGCCCCAGCAGTACGCCGCGCCACTCGTCGTCAAGCCGCAAGTGTGATAGGAACCCGCGCTCAACGCGGCGAACGTAAGGCCCCCGGCGACCGGCGTAGGAACGAGCCGCGTTGTGGGTGTGCCGTCGCCCAGCGCGCCGCCGATGTTCCCGCCCCAGCAATAGGCCGCGCCACTCGTCGTCACCCCGCAGGTGTGATAGAAACCCGCGCTCACCGTCGCGAACCTGAGGCCCGCAGCGACTGGCGTCGGGACGAGCCGATCGGTCCTCGTGCCGTCACCCACTCGGCCGCTGTCGTTGAAGCCCCAGCAGAACGCCGCGCCCGCAACGTTGAGGGCACACGAATGCCTCGCGCCAGCGTCCACAACCAGCCCAAGTCCTGCAGCCGAGAACTCCACGGAATTCGGCGTCGCCCTCGCCGCAGCGGTGAGCGTGTTGCCGCGGAGGCCCGTGGCCGATCCCAGCACCCACGACGCGGAGGCACACCCATCCTCACCCGTATTCACCACCATGCTCCCACCTCCACCGATCGTCCCTCCACCTGCAGTGACGGTGAACGTGACCTGCTCACCCACGAGCGGCCGAGGAGGCTGCCCGAGGCCACGCGGCGGATGCATCGTGACGAGACACACGCTTGGATCAACCAGCAGCTTGCCGCCCATGAGACCAACCTGATTGTCGGTCGGTGCAGCCTTCACCATCGTCGCCGCCCGCGCCCACCCGAACCGGCTGAACCCATCGGTACTCCCGCCGGCTCCCAGATCGAACGCGTGCAGCGGGCTCGGCGTGACGAGACGCCCGACGCCCCGCGCTATCGCTTGCCACGCCGCGTTTGCGAGATCCGAAAGGCGCCCCGACCTGATAGCGCCTAGGAGCGAGTGCGTTGGCCGAAACTCCCCACAGGTCAGGAACGGCGCCTCGACACTTGGAAGTGCCACCGTCGGTCCTGTCGGTGACAACTTTCCCTCGACGTCCTGCTCCTGCCGGCGGTGCAGCTGGAACGGAGCGCCCGTATGCAAGAGCTCGGGGATCTCGACACACACCCCCGCGATCACGGGAACCCGGAAGGTCAGGTCCGTGCCATTCGGGCCCAGACCGTGCAGATCGGGATCCGTCCGGAAACGATAACAGCCCTCGATCTCCAGCAACCCGCTCTCGAGGCAGCTCGTTGGCGTCGTCGCATTAGTCACGGGCACTCGTTCAATGATCACCGTGACCTGAGAGATCCCCTCCGGGAGCCAACCATCGAAGAACCGCGCCCCGGCGAACCCCGTATTCGTTGTGACGTCCACCGAGCCCGTCGCGATGCTGCTGGGGACGACCCGCTCGACATGATCGGGATTCCGGGCTCCGAAGGCACCCTCTTCAATCCGCACGTTAATCGGCAGCGTGCGACCGTCCTGGAATTGCACCACGTCACCGGTCTTCACGTTCTTCAGTCCTTGGTCGACCGGATCAACGTCGAGGAAACCCAGGATGCTGCCACGTGGCGACCCGCGCGCGCGGATGCGGTAGAACTTCGTCGAGACCAGGGCTGACGCCTTCGTGTCCCAATTGACCTGGTATCTCTGCTTCGCCAGATCCAGTCTCATGTTGGCCGGTCCAAAGACCGGTGTGCTACCTGCACAGTCCGCCGCGCCTTGCCGCGGATCGCCGGTCAGCTCGCACACCTCGACGACAGGCGCCAGGTTGCCGTTGAACTTGCCGGCGTCAAAATTCGCGCCCCCGCTCGGGTCGGGCACCAGCGGCGGTAAGAAAAAGAAGTCCGCGTTGCCGTTGGTGGCACCGTCCATGATGAGCGCCGACGGGCCCCCCGCTGCCGTGGGTTTCAGGATCTGCTCGTCGCGACACCCAATGGAGAGGACGGCGGTCAAAGCCGCCACGAGGAGGGACGCGCGTCGCATGGTCGCTGCCTTTCCGCGAGGGGACCAAAAAAACAAAATCGGCCACGTGGGTTTCCCACTCAGCCGGTTTCGCGATTTGCTCCCCTCGAGGCATGGGCGATCCACGACTTCTCGCCTCGGGGTTCATAGCCTCTGAGTGCGTTGCAACATGCACCCCCGACGAACGCCCGCAAGGCCGTTTAGCATTCCATTGCAGGTCTGGCTTTGCCTCATGCTGGCGCGCGACCGCAGCCTGGTCGAGTTCGTGAAGAAGGTCTCCGCGATCTGCCGTGGCAAAGCCTACTTCACGAACACGATGACCCTCGGCCAGTTCATTCTGATGGACTTCATGCGGAGAAAGACCCGGCGCGTGTCGTAGTCTTCACCCACTACGGTTGATACTCCTTGAGATAGCCCTGGAAGTCGTTGCCGCCGACGGCATAGAGCCTACAACGGTCCGTGCTTGGGCGCCTCCTTGGGTCCGAGGCTCGCGCCCGCGTCCTGAGTGCACTCCTCGCTGGCAGTCCTGGTCGTTACTACGTGCGTGACCTCGCTAGGCGGGTGGGCCTTCCGCCGACAGCCGCTAGTCGTGAGCTCGAGCACCTTGCCAGGCTCGGACTCGCTCTTCGTTCCGGCGATGGTCGGCGGATCTATTACGAGGTCAATCCCGCAACACCGGTGCTCAATGAACTCCGCGGCTTGGTTTTCAAGCTCGGCGGCATCGCCGAGGCGCTTCGCATGGTGCTTCGAGAACACCGTGAGAGCGTCTACTGGGCTTTCATTCATGGCTCGATGGCCGATGGAACCGCGAAGGTCACGAGCGATGTCGATGTATTTGTTGTTGGGGACGTCAACTCCATAACACTCCACGACGCTCTGCTACCTACGCAAGAACGATTAGGGCGTGAGATTAGCACCTTCGTGCTGACCCCGCAGGAGTTTCGCACCAAGCGCGCCCAGCAAGGCGGGTTTGTACGACGAGTCCTAGCCAGCCCAAAGATTGAACTGATCGGCGATGAACAACGCGCTGAAGCCGCTGCTTGACGCCCGTTGGCTGGACGATCTTCCCCCCATACCGGACGAGACTAAATCGTTGCTAGGCGTACTGGACCGTGCGCTTGAGGAAGCGAAGGGCCCCCTCAAGTATCCCCGATACGAGATATGAGCTGGCATACAGAGCTGTTATCACTGCAGCCACATCCTGCTCGACGGCGGGCTGACGTACCTCGACTACACCGAGCAGCTCACGTACCTGCTCTTCCTCAAAATGGCGGACGAGCGGACGCAAGAGCCGTGGAATCAGCCATCAGCCGTTCCACCAGAGTTCTCATGGCCCGCGCTCGCGAGCAAAGACGGCGATGCACTTGAGGCGCACTACCGCCACACCCTCGAGGCGTCGGGAAAACTTCCCGGCATGCTCGGCGTCATCTTCCGAAAGGCGCAAAACAAGATCCAAGACCCCGCCATTCTGCGGCGCCTCGTCGTCGACCTGATCGGCAAAGAGACGTGGATCTCACTCGATGCCGACGTCAAGGGCGACGCCTACGAAGGCCTGCTCGAGCGTACAGCACAAGAAGGCGCCCGCGGGGCAGGCCAGTACTTCACCCCTCGACCGCTCATCCGCGCGATCGTGGACGTCATGCGCCCCGCGCCAGGGCAAAGCATCGGCGACCCGGCCTGCGGCACGGGTGGGTTCCTACTCATCGCGCACGATTACATCGCCCGAAATTCCCCGAACAAATCGCGGGACGAGCTGCGTCACCTGAAGCTCGAAGCACTCCGCGGGGTCGAGATCACCGAAAGCGTCGCACGGCTTTGCGCCATGAACCTCATGTTACACGGCATCGGACCGACCGATGGCGAGGTCGAACCGCCGGTGAAAATCGACGACAGTCTTCGCGCCGATCCCGGGACTCGCTTCGATCTCGTACTCACGAATCCGCCGTTCGGCAAGAAGTCGAGCATTCGCGTGATCAATGAACAGGGCGATGAGGAGCGCGAGGCGCTGACAGTCATGCGGGATGACTTCTGGGCCTCGACCTCGAACAAGCAACTCAACTTCGTGCAGCACGTGCGCACGCTGCTCAAGATCAGCGGCCGCGCCGCCGTCGTCGTCCCCGATAATGTCTTGTTCGAAGGCGGCGCGGAGAAACGGTGCGCCGCAAGCTGCTCGCCGAATGCGACGTCCATACGCTGCTGCGGCTGCCGACCGGTGTGTTCTACGCGCAAGGCGTCAAGGCGAACGTGTTGTTCTTCGACAAGAAGCCGGGCGCGGAAACGCCATGGACGAAACAGGTCTGGATCTACGACCTCCGCACCAACAAGCACTTCACGCTGAAGACGAACCCACTCGGCCGCCCAGATCTCGATGATTTCGTGGCGTGTTTCAAGCCGCAGAACCGTGCCGAGCGGGTCGCGACCGAGCGGTGGCGTCCTTACAGTTATGACGAGATCGTCGCCCGCGACAAAGCCAGCTTGGACATCTTCTGGCTCAAGGACCAGGATCTCGAGGACCTTGATTCACTTCCCGAGCCCGACGTGCTGGCGGAGGAAATCGCCGAGGACCTGCGGGCGGCGCTGGAACATTTCAACGCGCTAGCGGAAGGACTCGAGCGGAAGACGACCTAGCTAGCGCTTCTGTTTCCCCCGCCGTTCGAGCTCAGCGGGCGCCGGGTCTTCCACGACGATCACACTCTGTGCCAGTGCGCTCCCGCCGACGGCCGCTTCGCCACCGAAGTACGCCTCTTCCCCGTGCTCGCTTAGATCGAGACCGATCATCTCGTCGGCGATGCGCGCCCGCGTGCCGAATGTCGCGCGGACGATCGCGAGAATGACGATCGTGCCGACCGCCGCGATGAGCACAGCGGCAAGCACCGCGTAGAGTTGCACGAGCAGCTGACCCGCATTCCCGGCGAATAGGCCGTTATTGCCCCCGGGATTCGCAAGCTTCGTGGC
>QHTY01000070.1:9140-18903 GCA_003220985.1 Gemmatimonadota bacterium | reverse complement strand
ACCGGCGTTGAACCCGAACCAGCCGAACCACAGCAGGCCCGCGCCGATCAAGACCAGCGGCACGTTGTGCGGTGAGATCGGGACGCGGCGGAAGTCACGCCGCGGCCCGAGGAACCAGGCGGCCACGAGCGCGGAGACGCCCGCGCTGACGTGCACCACGGTGCCGCCCGCGAAGTCGAGCGCGCCCATCTTCTGGAGCCAGCCACCCGCCCCCCACACCCAATGCGCCAGCGGCGCATACACCAGCGCGGACCACAGGACGAGGAAGCCGAGATAGGCCCGGAACCGCATCCGCTCGACGATCGCGCCCGAAATGAGCGCCGGTGTGATGACGGCGAACATCGCTTGATAGACCGCGTGCGCCTGGTGCGGGATCGTCGGCGCATAGGGGTTCGGATCGAGCCCCACACCTTTGAACATCACCCACGACAGACCGCCGAGCCACGGCGATCCGGGAGCGAACGCGAGCGAGTAGCCGATCACCACCCAGAGCACGCCGATCGCGCCCATGGCCACGATGCTCATCATCATCGTGTTGAGCGAGTTCTTGGAGCGAACGAGCCCGCTGTAGAAGCACGCGAGCCCGACGGTCATGAGGAGCACCAGGGCGCTCGCGGCGAGCACCCAGGCGGTATCGCCGGCGCTGATGGCCGGCGCCTGGGTCATGCTTCGTCGGCGGCGCGTAACGCCGCCTGTTGCACCTCGTTGGCGTTCACCGCGGTGAGCGCCTCGTTGTTCTGTTCGCCGGTGCGGATGCGGATCACTCGCTCGATCGGCTGCACGAAGATCTTGCCGTCGCCAACTTCTCCCGTGCGGGCGGACGACAGAATCGCGTCGATGCAGGGCTGTACGAAGGGCTCCGAGCAGACCATCTCAATCTTCACCTTCTCATGAAACTCCATTACGAGCGTAGTCCCCCGGTACTGGCTGACGATCTCGTGCTCGCCGCCGTGCCCGCTGACGCGGCTCAGCGTGATGCCGGTGATACCGGCACGAAACAGCGCCGCCTTGACTTCGGGCAGGCGCTCGGGCCGCACAATAGTGGTGATCAGTTTCATCGTTTCCTCCGAGCCTCGAACACGAGCTTCGATACGTCGCGCGCCAGTGCGTGGTCATCGTCATCCGTCTGAATCCCGCCTGTCAGCACGACCAGGACGTAGCCGCGCCCGCCACCTGGCGGGGGGGGCTCCACGAAAGCGGCGTCGTGGTACACGACCTGACCGATCCAGCCGGTCTTGTGGTAGATGCGTGTCCCTGCGGGCAGTCCCGCCGGTATGCCTTCGTTGAAGTGTTGCCGTCCGAGAATCGCCAACATGTCTCGGCACGACCTTGCCGACGCCGCGGTTTCGTTCGCGATAGCGGCGAGCAGGATGCCGAGGTCGCGTGCCGTCGTCGTGTTGTTGAGCCCCGCGCGGTATGCCTTGCCGTCTTCAACCCCGCGTAACACCAGAATCGAATCCGCGCCGAGTGCATGCGCCGTGGCGTTGGCGCGCTTGGCGTCTACCTTAGCGATCAGGAGGTTGGTCGCGAGATTGCTCGACACCGTTTCCATCAGCTCGATGAGCTCGCGGATGGACGCGCGCTGGCCCGCCCCGGCGCGCTTGTACAGCGACGAATCGGAATCGTCACTGACGTCGAGCTGGTAGGGCGAGCTATCGACGATCGAGTGAAAGGTGTTCGTGACGGTGATCGAATCGTCGAGCGAGAGCAGTCCGGCATCCCGGTCCCGGAACAGCTGAATCATGACCGGAATCTTCATCGTGCTCGCGGCGTGGAACCGCACGTCCGAGCCGACGGTTAGGGAGTCGCCAGTCGCGAGATCGCGGTAGTAAACCCCTACAGCGCGCGCGGGCGTTTGCGCAATGCGAGCCGCGATGGCGGCGCTGAGAGAGGAAGGTGGTGCCGGGGTTTGCAGCAGGATTAACGTGAGCGAGAGCCATGGCATTCTGTCACTTAAGATACCTTGTAGATTCCAGCCCGTGAGCGAATTCGTCTTCGGTACCTACGACGCCGCCTTCGTACAGGCCATGTACGAGGACTACTTGCGCGACCCCTCCTCCGTCGGGCAGTGCGCGACCCCTCCTCCGTCGGGCAGGAGTGGCGGGAGCTGTTCGACGACGGGAAGCTGACGGAGTTCCCGATCATACGAGGAGCCGGGAGCCAGGAGCCTGGAGTCAGGACTGCGCCGGCACTCGCGCAGCCTGCGACACCTGCCCCGCCAGCCCAGGCTCCCGGATCCAAACTCCCGGCTCCTTCAACTCCACCAGGCGCGACGCCACTAACCGGGCCAGCGGCTCGCCTGGTGGCGAACATGACCGAGTCCCTCACCGTCCCGACCGCGACCTCGTTCCGTGACATCTCGGCTACCACGCTCGACGCCCGACGGAAGGCCCTCAATGCGCAGCTCGCCGCAAGCGGGAAGAAGATCTCGTTCACGCACCTGATCGGTTACGGCATTGTGCAGGCCGCCAAGCGCTTCCCGGTGATGACGCACACCTTCCAGGAAGTCGATGGCAAGCCGCACCGCGTTGACCCGGGCGCGATCGGCCTGGGCCTCGCCGTCGACGTGGAAAAGAAGGACGGCAGCCGGGCCCTCGTCGTGCCTGTGATCAAGCACGCCGAGGCGATGGATTTCGCCGCCTTCCACGCGGCCTACGAGGCGCTGGTCGAAAAGGCGCGCACCAACCGCCTGCTGCCCGATGACTTCACCGGCGGCACGATCCAACTCACCAACCCGGGGACCCTTGGCACCATCGCCTCGGTCCCTCGCCTGATGAAAGGCCAGGGCTCGATCATCGCGACCGGCACGATCCGCGATATCGCCGGCTCGAAGATCATCACCATCACGAGCACGTACGATCATCGGATCATCCAGGGAGCGGAGTCGGGGATGTTTCTACGCACTCTCGACTCGCTCTTGCAGGGAGAGGAGCGGTTTTACGACCTGGTGACCGAGAGCTTGAACAAAGCGGGAAACGAGAAACGGGAAACGGGAAACGTTCAAACCGCAGCTCTGCCGGCTCATCAAGCGGCGCCAACCGCTGAAGACACCTTTCCCGTTTCTCGTGTCCCGTCTCCCGATGATTTCAAGTACGTCGCGGCCGCCTACGCGCTGGTCCGCGCCCACCGCAACTTCGGACATTTGGCGGCAAGGCTCGACCCCCTCGGCAGCGAGCCTCCGGGCGATCCCTCACTCGATCCGGGGCGGCTGGCACTCACGCCCGAGATCATGGCCCGGATTCCGTCCGACGTGCTGCGCATCTACGTCCGGGGCAGCACGCTCGCCGAGGCGTTGCCGCAGCTACGCGCGACCTACTGCGGCACGATCGCGTACGAAGTCGAGCACATCGGCAGTCACGAGGAGCGGGTGTGGCTGCGACAGGTGATCGAGTCTGGTCAGCACCGCCGCCCACTCTCGGCTGAGGGAAAGAAGCAGCTGCTGGCGCGACTCACCGTCGTCGATACGCTCGAGCGCTTCTTGCACAAGGCGTACCTCGGCCAGAAGCGGTTCTCGATCGAAGGTCTCGACATGACGGTGCCGATGCTCGACTTCACGGTCGAGCTCGCCGCGGCACACGGCACGCGCAAGGCAGTCATCGGGATGGCGCACCGTGGCCGCCTCAACGTGTTGGCCCATGTGGTCAACGTACCGTACGAAACCATCCTGGAGGAGTTCGAGGGCGGGCATCGCGAGGAAACCGCGGAGTCCGAGGGCTGGAACGCCGGCACTGGCGACGTGAAATACCATCACGGCGCCGAGGGCGTATACCGAACCGCGGACGGCAAGGACGTCGCCATAACGCTGTCGCCCAATCCGAGCCACCTCGAATCGGTGAACCCCGTCGTCGAGGGACGCGCGCGCGCTAATCAAACCGATCGCGACACTCCGGACGCGCGCCACGACCCCATCGTCGCGTTGCCTGTGCTGCTGCACGGCGATGCGGCGTTCGCCGGCCAGGGCGTCGTGGCCGAGACGTTCAACCTCGCGCGGCTCCGTGGCTATACGACCGGCGGCACGATCCATCTGATTCTCAACAACCAGATCGGCTTCACAACGGAGCCGAGCGAGGCGCGATCGACCGACTATTCCAGCGATCTCGCGAAAGGCTTCGACGCACCCATCATTCACGTGAATGCGGACGATCCGGAAGCGTGCCTCGCGGCCGTCCGGCTCGCGATGATGTATCGCGAGAAATTCCACGCCGATGTCGTCATCGATCTCGTGGGGTACCGGCGCTACGGACACAATGAGGCGGACGAGCCGGCGTACACACAGCCCGTGATGTACGAGCGCATCAAGCAGACGCCATCCGTCCGGCAGAAATACGCCGAACAGCTGGCGCGGGAGGGCCTCGTAACGGCCGAGCAGGCTGAGGCCGATGCGGAGGCGGCGTATCAGCAGCTCGCCGCCGTGCAGCAGGCGGTGAAGTCGGGTGCGACGCAGCGCGCGGAAGACACCCAACGCATCACCCCCAAGAGCGCGCCGGAGCCCCGCACCGCGGTGGCTGCGGATGTGCTGAAAAAGCTGAATGCCGAGCTGCTGGCGGTGCCCACTGGCTTCACCATGCATCCGAAGCTGCAAAAGCAGCTCGAGCGGCGGCGCGACGTACTGACGTCAAAAGACGGGATCGAGTGGGCGCACGCGGAGTCGCTCGCGTTCGCGTCGCTGCTCGTGGAAGGGACACCGATTCGGCTCACGGGCCAGGACACCGAGCGCGGCACGTTCAGCCAGCGCCATCTCGTGCTGCACGACGTGCACAGCGGGCAACGCCACACCCCGATGCAACATTTGCCCGACGCCAAAGTCCCGTTCGAGCTCCACAACAGCCCGCTCTCCGAATACGCATGCCTCGGCTTCGAGTACGGCTACGCCGTGGAAGCACAAAACGCATTGGTGCTGTGGGAGGCGCAGTTTGGCGACTTCGCCAACGGCGCCGAGGTGATCATTGATCAGTTCTTGATCGCCGGCCTGGCGAAGTGGAGCGAGACTTCACGCCTCACCTTGTTGCTGCCGCACGGCTACGAAGGCCAGGGGCCGGAGCACTCGAGTGCCCGGCTCGAGCGTTTTCTCGCTCTGGGCGCCGAGGGCAATATCCGGGTGGCCAACTGCACCACGCCGGCGCAGTACTTCCACCTGCTGCGCCGCCAGGCGCGGCACACGGAGATCCGGCCGCTGGTCATCATGACGCCGAAGAGCCTGCTGCGCCTCCCGGCCGCCAACTCGCAGCTCGATGATCTCGTGTTGGGCAAGTTCCGGACGGTGTTGTGGGATCGCGACCGCACGTGGCCCGAGAAGGTGACGCGCCTGCTCTTGTGCAGCGGCAAGATCTACTACGACATCATCGGCTCCCCGCGCCGCGCAGAGACGCCGCACGTGAAGATCGGACGCGTCGAGCTGCTGTATCCGTTCCCGGGCGCCGAGATCGGGGAATACGCACGCCGCTACCCGAACCTCAGGGAAATCGTCTGGGTCCAGGAAGAGCCGCGCAACATGGGCGCGCGGAAATTCGTGCTGCCCAAGATTCGCGATCTCCTGGGGGGGGGCGTGACGTTGCTGGACGTCTCTCGCCCCGAGCGCTCGAGCCCCGCCGAGGGCTATCCCGCGGCGCACAAGATCGAGCAGGACCGCATCGTCGCAACTGCCTACGGCTCGTAGCCGGGAATGACTGAGAACCCAGTCCTCCGCTACACGGTGCTCGGGCTTGTCGTGCTCGCCGCCGTGGTCGCGCTCGGCTCCTGGTTGGTGCGCACGCGTCGCGTCTCGCCCTTTGGCGTGTTTGGCCGGGCGCTGCGCGGAATCACCGATCCGGTCGTGAAGCCGGTCGAGCGGCGACTCGTGCGGATGGGTGGCAACCCGGCGCATGCCGGTGGGTGGCTCGTCGTGGTCATCGCCGTCGCCGGCATCGTCTTCCTATCGGTGGCCGGTTGGTTCATGGCGACGTTTCAGACCGCGTACGCCGCTGCGACCGGTGGCCCGCGCGCCACGTTCGCCCTGATCATCGATCTGGCGTACCGGATTCTGTTCGTGGCGCTCATCGTGCGCGTGGTGGCGGCGTGGTTCGGCATGTTCCGCTACTCGCGCTGGATTCGCCCAGCCTACATCCTGACTGATTGGCTCGTCGAGCCGATTCGGCGCATCGTGCCGAACGTGGGCGCGTTCGACTTCAGCCCGGTCGTCGCGGTGGTCGTGCTGAGTCTCTTGCGCCAGATCGTCCTCTCGGCGCTGAGTCGGTGACGGCGGCCATTCGCATCCTGGAGGCCGAATGAAACTCCTCAAAGCGCTCGTCAGCTTCATCGTCGGCACCATCGCCGGCGCCCTGGGCAGCAAACTCTTCGGCCCGTTTGGCGGGGTGCTCGGCTTTATTGCGGGCGCGCTGGCGGCGTGGTGGGTGGCGCAGCGGATGGCGCTGTTCGAATGATCAATGAACAATGATCAACCAACAATGATCATTGGTTATTGATTACTGATCATTCGCATCCGCTCGCGGATGCGCGTCTGCATATCGGGGAACGCAGTGCCCAGCTGCTCGAGGACCGCCCGCGCGGAGTCCGGCTTTCCCGCGACGACGTAGGCGTCCGCTTTCAGAAATCCCACGCGCAGCTGCAACCGTCGATCATCCGCGCGGATCGAAAACCGCGCGAGCGCCGCCAGCGCCGTGCGGGAGTCGTGACGATCGCGGACCAGCGATTCGATCGCTAGCAATCGCACGGTGGTGTCGTTGGGGAACTGCCGCTCGAGCTGCACGAATAACTCCGCGGCGTGCGCGCTGTCGTGTTGGGCGCGGGCCTGCTGCGCCGCTTGATAGAGGCCGGCGAGATAGAGGCGCGTCACGTCCGCCGTGTCCCCCGACCGCGTCCCCACGCCGCCCGCATAGCTGTAGACCAGGTCGCCGCCGCGGTCGGCGGCTTTGACGATCGCCGCCACGCCGGCGATGCCGATGAGCGCGGAACCCCAGAGCGCGACGCGCGCCACTTGGACTTTGCGTCTGCCCGTCGCCAGGGCCACGATCTCGAGCAACGCGACGACCAGGAAGACGTTGCGCGCCCACTCCCCCGCCTCCTCGTGATCCGTGACCGCCTGGCGGACTCCCGGAATACGCTCGACGGGTCCATGCGCGTCGAGCCCCGAGTGCACCGCCAGCAGCGCCGCAAGTGCACCCAGGAGCAGAAGCGTCGTGGCCGCGGGGGCGGTGAACGGCGCGCGCCCGGTGAGCGAGATCCAACGGAAGATCACGCCAAGAATGAGCAGCACAATCACGAAGTGAACGATGACGGGGTGATACGCGCCAATATTGGGCATGGCGCAAACCTACCGCAGCCAACAAACCGACGCTATCGCGGCCGGATCGCGTCTCTGATAATGTCGTCCACCGCGAACTTGATGAACTCGGCCCGCTTCTCCCGCCGGCGCTGGCTCTCGGCCCGAACGTCGACGAGCCGCCGCTCGATGTCGGCGATCTCGAGGGCGCGGAGCTGGTCTTCCAGATCGAAATGCTGGGTAATCAGCGCTTCGATCTTGCCGCGGATCGCGGGGCGATTGGATTCACTCGCCGTCCGAAAGACGCGCTGCTGCGCCCGCGCGTTGGCTTCCAACCCGAACATTTTCCCGACGAGTTGCGCACGGACGCTGTCCCGGCGGCTCAGCTTCTGCACCATGTCGAACTGTACCGTGAGTTGTGCGACCTCCATCCAGTATTGGTCTTGCGCTGGAGGACTCGAAACCGGCACGCCGTCCAAGACCACGATCGGCTGATTGTTCGCGACATTTGCCTGCTCCCGCAGCGAGTCGAGTCCGTTCACCCGGTCGGGAGCGACGAGCATGAGAAACGCGCGAGCGGCTGCCTCGGCTTCGCGGGGCCGCTGTTGCATGATCTGCTGCACCTGCATCTGCATCGCCTGCGGGTTGGGCATGTCCTGGGCAGCGCCTGACGACGCAGCCAAGAGCCCGAGGACGCCAATCAACGCTTCAGTTCGGCAGGCCATAGTACCGCTCCTGTTCCAATCGAGTGAGTTGGACATCGATATCGAGCATCGCTTTTCCGCCGGTCACGTATCCTGCCGTACCAGACCACGTCGTAGTGGGTGTCCAGTGCCTCCCCGGATCAGGAACCACCACGGACCGCGCGAGCACCACTCCAGCGATGACGGCGGCCGCGGCGAGCGCGAGCGCCGTCCAGACAATCGCCCTCTGGCGACGTGGCGGGAGCGCGAAGTCCAATGCCGCGCGACCGCGTTCGACCTGCGCGAGCTCGCGCTGGCACGCGCCGCAGGACTCGATGTGGGACTCGATCTGCGCGGCCCGGTCCTCGGGCAGCTCGTCGTACGCGAACAGCAGCAGCTCGTCTCCGGTCGGATGATTCATCGATAGTTCTCCAAGGCCGCGCTGATTCGGGCGAGCGCGGCGCGCATTTGCGTGAGCACGGTGCCGAGCGGCCGGTCGAGCCGGTCGGCAATCTCCTGGAAGGTGAGGCCACGCTGCTGGCGCAACTCGACGACCGCACGCTGTGGCGCCGGCAGCGCGCGCACAGCGTCCCGGACGGCGGATCGCAGTTCCCGCTCCAGCAAGCGGGCATCGGCGGCGTCAGCCAGCGCCGGCTCTCCCGACTCCATCTCGACCGCCGCGCGGCGGCGGACGAGCTCACGCCGCAAGTGATCGCGCCAGACGTTGGCCGCGATGCGGAAGACGTAGCCGCGCGCGTTGCCGTTGAGCGAGAGCCGGGGTGTCGCCGTCACCAGGCGTGCAGCCACTTCCTGCAGCATTTCCGCCGTCAAATCGGCGTCGCGGCAGCGCGCGCCCAGGAAGTTCCGCAGCGCCGGCGTGTGCTCCGCCAGGAGTTGCTCAGCCGCGATTTGGGTCATGTCACCTAAGAGTACGCGCGAACGGGGTTATTATTTTCCCCTGTGACTATCACCTTCCGATCCCTCCTGGATGACGGCCGCGTCCATGTCTTCGACGGGGCCATGGGCACCATGCTGTACGGCAAGGGCTTCTTCCTGAACGTCTGCTACGACGAGCTGAACCTCAAGCAACCGCGGCTCGTGCAGGAGGTGCACGCCGAGTACGTGCGCGCGGGCGCGGAGATCCTCGAGACCAACACCTTCGGCGCCAATCCCCTGAAGCTGAACAGCTACGGTCTCGCGGACGAAACCGAAAAGATCAATCGCACCGCGGCCGAGCTGGCGCGCGCCGCCGCCGGCGGCCGTGCCAGCATCGTCGGCGCGATCGGCCCGCTGGGCATTCGCATCGAGCCGTTCGGTCCCACGTCGCAGGCGGAAGCGGAGGCCGTCTTCGCCCGCCAGGTGCAGGGGCTGCTCGCGGGCGGCGTCGACGGCTTCATTCTCGAGACGTTCAGCGATCTGGACGAGATCCACGCCGCGCTGCGTGCGGTGCGCGCCGCCTCCGATCTGCCCGTAGTCTGCCAGATGACGATCGGCACCGACGGCCTGACCTATTACGGCACCGATCCCGACACCTACACCAAGCAGCTGGCCGCGTGGGGCGCCGACGTTATCGGCGTGAATTGCTCGGTGGGGCCCGCCGGGGTCCTCGAAGCCGTCGAGAAAATGGTGAAGGCGACCGACAAGCCGATTTCGGCGCAGCCGAACGCGGGTCTGCCCAAGGACGTCGGCGATCGCAAGATCTACCTCGCCTCGCCCGAGTACATGGCGAGCTACGCGCGCCGCATGATCGAGACGGGCGCGCGCATCGTGGGCGGTTGCTGCGGCACCACGCCCGAGCACATCAAGAAAATCCGCGACTACG
>QHTY01000070.1:6786-8987 GCA_003220985.1 Gemmatimonadota bacterium | reverse complement strand
GCGCTCAAGGCCGCCGGGGTCGACGCGGTCAACGTGCCCGATGGCCCGCGCGCGCAGAGCCGCATGGGCGTGCTGCCGTCCGCGTTGCTGATCGAGCGCGAGGTGGGGATCGAAACGGTGATCCACTACTGCTGCCGCGACCGCAATCTCCTCGGCATGCTGTCCGACATCATCGGAGCGCACGCCGCCGGACTGCGCAACATCCTGATCATCACGGGCGATCCGCCGAAAATGGGGCCGTATCCCGAGGCGACGGCGGTGTTCGACATCGATTCGATCGGCCTGACGAACCTCGTCTATCGGCTCAATCAGGGCCTCGATCCCGGCAACAACCCGCTCGGCGGCGCGACGCAATGGGCCATTGGCGTCGGCGTGAACCCCGGGGCCGTCGATCAGGATCGGGAGCTGTCGCGGTTCGCATGGAAAGTGGACGCCGGGGCGGAGTTCGCCGTGACGCAGCCGGTATTCGACGTACACCAGCTCGAAGCGTTTCTGCAGCGCGTCGAACAGTTCAAGATCCCGATCGTGGCGGGAATCTGGCCGCTGATCTCGCTGCGCAACGCCGAGTTCTTGGCGAACGAAGTGCCGGGCGTGTCGGTGCCCGAAGAAGTTCTGCAACGCATGAAGAAGGCGCAGGAGAAAGGCAAAGACGCGGCGCTGGCCGAGGGCGTGGCGATCGCGCGTGAGATGTTCACGAAGGTGAAGCAGCTGGTGCAGGGCGTGCAGGTGAGCGCGCCGTTTGGAAGAGTAGAAGTCGCGCTCCAAGTGTTCGCACCCTAGGGGATGCCTGAGCTCCCCGACATCACGATTTACCTCGAGGCGCTGGCACCCCGCATCGTGGGCCAGCGACTCGAGCGCGCGCCTGTCGTCAGTCCTTCCCTGCTGCGCACCGTCGACCCGCCGCTCAGCGCGGCCGAGGGCCGCAAAGTCGTGGCCTTGCGCCGCATCGGGAAACGCATCGTCTGGGAGATGGAGGGCCAGCTCTTCCTCGTCTTCCACCTGATGATCGCCGGCCGATTCAAATGGCGGCCCGCAGGCACGAGTCCTCCCGCCAAGATCGGGCTCGCATCATTCGACTTTCCAACGGGTACGCTGTTGCTCACGGAGGCCAGTTCCAAGAAACGCGCGTCGTTACATGTCGTCGCCGGCGAGGCGGGCCTGGCGGCGCACGATCCCGGTGGGCTGAACGTGCTCGAAGCCGATCTTCCCGCGTTCCGTGAGCGCCTGCAGTCCCAGTCCCACACCTTGAAGCGGGCGCTGACGGATCCGCACCTGTTCGACGGCATCGGCAACTGGCTGTCGGATGAGATTCTGCACGCCGCGACGCTGTCGTTGTTCCAGCTCACCACAAAGTTGAGCGACGCCGAAATCGCGCGTCTGTATGAGGCAACGCAAAAGACCACACGCTTCTGGATCGAGAAGCTGCGCGCGGAGACGGGAACGAAGTTCCCAGAAAAGGTGAGCGCGTTCAAGGAGGGGATGGCGGTCCATGGCCGCTACAAGGAGCCCTGCCCCGTCTGCGGATCCCCCATCCAGCGCATCCGCTACGCCGACAACGAAGCCAACTACTGCGCGCGCTGCCAGACCGAAGGCCGCCTGCTCGCCGACCGCGCGCTGTCGCGCGCTCGCTCGAAGAATGGGAAGCGAAGGTCGGAGGGGGCCGCTGAAGATCCGCCGCGCGCTCACCGCTGACGCGGGCATCGTCGCGCACATTCACGTCGAGTCGTGGAATGTCGCCTACCGCGGCATCATGCCCGACGAGGTGATCGCCAGAACCGACCTCGCCTATCGGACCGTGTTCTGGCAAGAGCGCATTGCCGACGGCGATTGGCCCGTCTTTCTCATGGAGGAGCACGGGAAACCGGTGGCTTTTTGTCAGATGATCCCGACCAGAGACGGCGACGATGATCCCAAGCGCGTCGGACATATCACGTCGCTGCACGTTCTGCCGCACGTGCGCGGCAGAGGCCATGGCCATGCACTCATGGATCATGTGCTCGCCGAATTTCGACGTCGCGGATTCGAAGCGGTAACGCTGTGGGTGCTCCAGGAGAACTGGAACGCGCGGCGGTTTTACGAAAAGTACGGGTTCGCGCTCGACGGCGGCACGAGAACATATCCGAAGACCGGGGTGCCCGAAGTGCGATATCGGATTAGACTTTCGGTCTCACCCTAATCGCCAAGGAGTCGCATCGTGCGTC
>QHTY01000070.1:6252-6682 GCA_003220985.1 Gemmatimonadota bacterium | reverse complement strand
GCCGCATCTGGGCGATCGGCACCGACAGCTCGCAGCTGCCGCATCTCGCCGAGGTGCTCTTCGATTCCCTCGGCCCCCGCCTGACGGCGTCGCCGGGGATGACCGCAGCGCAGAACTGGTTGATCGCGACCTACAACTCCTGGGGCATCACCGCGCGCAAAGAGCAGTACGGCACCTGGCGCGGCTGGCGGCGCGGCACGACGCACATCGACCTCGTCGCGCCCCGGGTGCGCTCGCTCGAAGGCACGGTGCTCGCGTGGAGCCCACCCACGCCGAAAGGGCGGCCGGTGCGCGCGCCGGTCACTATTCTGCCCGACTTCGCGGATAGCAGCGCATTCGTGTCCTGGCTGCCACAAGCGAAGGGAAAGTTCGTGCTCATCTCTCTGGCTCAACCCACGTGTCGGCCCGACGACAGCTGGGAAAAGTGGGC
>QHTY01000070.1:5547-6120 GCA_003220985.1 Gemmatimonadota bacterium | reverse complement strand
GGGAATCATCGGCAGCTTCTGGTCGCAAGGCTGGGGCGTGCAGAAAATCTTCCATGCCTACACCGACCGCGCGCCGGTCCTCGACATCGCCTGTGAGGACTACGGCCTGCTCTACCGGCTTGCCGAAAACAAACAGGGACCCGTCATCGAAGTGACCGCGGAGTCGCAGGCGCTAGGTGAGGTCCCGGTCTTCAACGTCGTCGGTGAGATGAAAGGCGCGCAGCTGCCCAACGAATACGTCATGCTGTCGGCGCACTTCGATTCCTGGGACGGCGGATCCGGCGCGACCGACAACGGCACCGGCACGATCACCATGCTCGAGGCGATGCGCATCCTCAAGCAGGTCTACCCCAGCCCGCGCCGCACGATCCTCGTCGGCCACTGGAGCGGCGAGGAACAGGGCTTGAATGGCTCCCGCGGCTACGTGCACGACCATCCGGAGATCGTGAGCGGCCAGCAGGCGCTCTTTAATCAAGACAACGGGACAGGGCGCGTGGAGAACATGAGCGCGTCGGGATTCCCCGATGCCGCGGCGAGTCTCGCACGCTATCTCGCGCGTGTGCCGGCCGACAT
>QHTY01000070.1:0-5501 GCA_003220985.1 Gemmatimonadota bacterium | reverse complement strand
GTCCTTCGTGTCGTGCGGCGCGCCGGGATTCGGCCTCGGGTCGGGCGACTGGGATTACGGCCGCTACACCTGGCACACGAACCGCGACACGTACGACAAGATCAGTTTTGACGACGTGAAGAACAACGCGGCGCTCGCGGCGATGCTGGTCTACCTCGCGTCCGAGGACACGGTGCGGATGTCACGCGAGAAACGCACCGTCTTTGCGCTCACGCCGAGCGGCCAGCCGGGCGCGTGGCCCGAGTGCCGGGACGCGCAGCGCAGCACGCCCTCGCTCGTGCCGGCGCCGCCACCGCCACCACCGGCGGCTCCCAGGCCGTGACGTTCGCGGATCATTTCTCCGGCATTTCCGCGGCTTACGCCGCGTTCCGGCCGCGCTATCCGGACGCGCTGTTTGAGTTCCTGGCGCAGGTCGCGCCGGCGCAGGCGGACGCCTGGGATGCGGGAACGGGGTCGGGACAGGCGGCCATCGGATTGGCGCGTCATTTCAACCACGTCATCGCCACCGATGCGAGTAGCGCGCAGCTCGAGCACGCGACACCAGACACGCGGATCAGCTATCGCGTCGCCACGGCGGAAGCGAGTGGGCTGGACAACGCGTCGGTCGATCTCGTCACGGCGGCCCAGGCGCTCCACTGGTTCGACCGCAGCCGCTTCTGGGTGGAAGTCCGGCGCGTGTTACGGCCGGGCGGCGTGATCGCGGTGTGGACCTACGTGCTCTTCGAGATCGCGCCGCCGATTGACGCCATCATCCGCCATTTTTACCGCGGAGTCGTCGGGCCATACTGGCCGCCAGAACGGCGCATCACCGAAGAGCGTTATCAGACCATCGAGTTCCCGTTTTCAGAATTTGCCGCGCCGAACTTCGTCATCGAGCAGGCAGTCACACTCGACGATGTCGCCGGCTACATCCGCACCTGGTCGGCGACACGTGCGTTCGTAAAGCACCATGGCGAGGATCCGGTCGACGGCTTGGTCAACGAGCTGGCGCCGGCCTGGGGCTCTCCGCAGCAATCCCGATTGGCGCGCTGGCCGGTGACGATGCGCGTGGGGAGGGTTTCATGAAGGAATGGATCACCAACGTCATCACGCGCGAGCTGAAAGCGCTGCGCCGTGAAATCGAAACGTACCCGAGCGAAGCCGACCTCTGGGAAATACCGGCCGGCATCTCGAATCCCGGCGGCAATCTCGCATTGCACCTCGCCGGCAACCTCCAGTACTTCATCGGCAACGTGCTCGGCAAAAACGGCTATGTCCGCAATCGCGACGCCGAATTTGCGAGCCGCGACGTGCCACGCACCGAGCTGCTGCGCGAAATCGACAACGCGATTGCCGCCGTGCAAACCGGTATGGGCGAGATCAGCGAAGCCGACCTGGCCAAGCCGTATCCCGAGAAGGTCGGGGGCGTCAGTGAGTCGACCGGTGCGTTTCTCGCGCACTTCGCGACCCATCTCGCCTACCACCTCGGCCAGGTGGACTACCATCGCCGCATCATGACGGGCGAGGGAAAGACCGTGAAGGCGATGGCCCTCACGGAGCTCGGAGGAAAGTCTGCATGAAGACCAGAACCGTCGGGCGGCCGGAGCCCGACGAGATCCCGTCGCCCTGGGTCGGCTACATCAAGCGCGTCCCGGAGCCCGATCCGGTGATCGTCTGCGCAGCGCAAATCGAGGAAACGGCGAACCTGCTCCGCCCGCTCTCCGACGCTGACGCGATGTACCGCTACGACCGCGGCAAATGGAGCATCAAGGAAGTCGTCGGCCACCTCTCTGATATCGAGCGCATCATGGCCTATCGCGCGCTGCGGATCGCGCGCGGCGACACCACGGCACTGCCCGGCTTCGATGAAAACGCTTACGTACCAGTCGGCAAGTTCGACACGCGCTCGCTCGCCGATCTCGTCGGCGAACTGCGCACCGCACGCGCGGCGACGCTGGCACTCCTCCGGACGTTTGACGCGGATGCCTGGGTCCGGCGCGGCACCGCGAATGGCAAGCCGGTCAGCGTCCGCGCGCTCGCGTTCATGATTCCCGGCCACGAGCGGCACCATGTCGAGATTCTCAAAACCCGCTACCGTGTCGGGGGCGGTGCCTAACAAGTAGATTACTGACCGCCTACAACAAGGAAATGTCGTGCTTACGACACTCGTGCTGGCCGCACTCGTACAGCAGCCGACCGCTCCGCCACCGCCGGCCCCGCCGTCGCCGCCACCGATCGACGTTGGCGCCGTCGCGCCGGACTTCTCGATCCCTGGGGCGACGCGCTACGGCACTCTGAAGAATCCGGTTCGGCTCAGCGATTACAAGGGGAAGACGGTCGTGCTCGCGTTCTTCTTCAAAGCCCGAACGCGTGGCTGAACGGTCCAAATGAATGCGTACCGTGATCAGTACGCACAGCTCTTCAAAGACGGCAAAAACGTGGTGCTCATCGCGATCAGCGCCGACCCCGACACGGCACTCTATACGTGGGCGCGCGACGCGCAGTATCCGTTCTTGTTCGCGCAGGATACGGGCCTTGCGGTGGGCAAGATGTACGGCGCCCTGGCGAAGTATCCGGGACTGACGAACCGCAATCTGTTTGTCGTGGGGCCGGACGGCAGAATCGCCTATCGGGCGGTGCCGTTCAGGGAAATCGATCCGACGGCTTACACTGAATTGGGAGCGGCGTTAGCGAAGCTGGTGCCTGCAGACACAACGGCGCACTGAAGAAAGGCGGCATAAGGCGGTAACGGGCGGCAATGGTTCTACTGTTGCCGCCTATTGCTGCCCGTTACCACCTTTGTTAGGGCTCTCTCGATGTCCTGATCCTCACCCACACCTGTATAGACGACCTTTCCCTTGGCATCCAATACCGCGATGTAGGAAGTCGAGGGTGCCTGGAAAGCCCGCACCGCCGCACCGTTGCCATCCCACAGAAACGTGAACGGCATCGGATTCTTCTCGAGATGGCGGCGCACGGTGTTCTTGCTCTGATTCACCGCAACCGCGACGACCACAAACTCGACGCGGTCCCCGTACTTCTTCTGCGCCGCCTCCATGCGTGGCAGCAACTCCGCGCAAATCGGGCACCACGTCGCCCAGAACTCCACGATTACCGGTTTCTTGCCGATCCATTTGGACAGCGCGACCGAATCGCCATTCAGATTCTCGAGGGTGACGGCCGGTGGCGTTTCGCCAACGGGTATACCGATCACGTCCTGTGCGCGCAGCAGCGCTGGAGTCAGGAGCAGCAACCCCACGTACGACGCACGACGCACGACGCAGGTCTTTACCATACTTGGCCCGCTTTGACGAAATAGTATTCCGCCATTAGCAAGAGAACCACGCCGGCGGCCTTTTTGATCCACGACATCCACGCGCCGGCGCGCGGCAACGCGGCGATCGCGCCGGAGAAGAATCCGACCACGACCAGTAGCGCCGTCATGCCTAACGAAAACACGAACAGATAGAGGAATCCCAACACCGCGCTGCGGGTTGTCGCTACCCAGGTGAGGACCGCGGCGAATGCCGGCGCGCCACACGGGGCCGCGACCAGGCCCGAGGTCGCGCCCAACAGAAACACGGCTGGATAGGAGCCGCCGCCGAGGCTGCCGGCCCAGGCGGCGAGTTGCGCGGGCAAGCGAACGGGAATGACCTCGAGCATCGCGAGCGCGAATACGAGCAGCAGATTCCCGATCACGAGCCGCGCCCAGAAACTCGCGCCGATCGTGCCGAACAGCGATCCCGTCATCCCGGCGATCATGCCGAGCAGCGCATAGAAGAGAGCGAGCCCGCTGACGTAGGTGACCGTCAGGCCGATGGTGCGGCGTCGCGTCCGCCCCTCGACGTTGACGCCGGCGAGTGTCCCCGCGGTGATGGGGATCATCGGATAGATGCAGGGATTCAGACTCGTGACGAGTCCCGCGGCGAACAACAACGGCACCGCGACGAACGGGCGATGCTGGAGCGCGTCCGACAAACCGGTCTGCAATAGGACGATGGTGACCACGGGCGGGATAATAACTAGTTTAGGCCTCGTGAGCCGCACCGCTCTGCTTGCCGGCGCGACAGGTCTCGTCGGCAGTCACGTGCTCAACTTGCTCCTCGGCGACCCGGAATGGACGCGAGTCGTGACCGTTGGACGCCGCACCACGGCACCAGAAGACGCGAAGCTCGAGCAGCGCGTGCTCGACCTCGGCACGCTCGAGACCCTAGGCGACGTACCGCGCCTAAACGATGTGTTCTGCTGCCTCGGCACCACCATCAAGCGGGCCGGATCGCAACCGGCATTTCGTCTCGTCGATCACACCTTCGTTATCGGCCTCGCGCGGTCGGGACTCCGCGCCGGTGCCACACAGTTTTTATTGGTGAGCGCCATCGGCGCCGATCCCGCGTCGCGCATCTTCTACAGCCGCGTCAAGGGCGAGACGGAAGCGGCCGTTCGCAAGCTCCCCTATCGCAGCATCCAGATCTTCCGGCCATCGCTCCTGCTCGGCGATCGGGCCGAGTTTCGCCTCGGCGAGCGGATCGCGACACTGGGCGCTCCCATGCTGTCTGTCCTGTTGTTCGGCAGGCTGCGGCGCTACCGCCCGATTCACGCCGCGACCGTCGCGCGCGCCATGGTCACCATCGCGCGCGAGGCCCCGCTCGGGCCGAACGTGTTCGAGTACGCCGGCATGCGCGCCAGCCTGGTTGCGTGACCTCCCTCCCGGATCCATTTCTTGCTGCCGCCATCGCCGAGGCGGAGCAAGGCCAGTGCGAAGGCGGCATCCCGATCGGCTCGGTGATCGTGGCTCAAGGCAAGATCATCGGGCGCGGCCACAATCGACGCGTGCAGAAAGGCAGCGCGGTCCTGCATGGCGAGATGGACGCACTGGAGAACGCCGGCCGGCAGCCGGCGTCGGTCTATCGCCAAGCCACGCTCTACACGACGCTGTCCCCCTGCGCGATGTGCAGCGGCGCGATTCTGCTCTATGGCATCCCGCGTGTGGTCATCGGTGAGAACAAGACGTTTGTCGGCGAAGAGGCATTGCTCAGAAGCGGTGGCGTGTCACTCGAGGTGCGTCAGGACCCGACCTGCATCCGCCTGATGACCGATTTCATCCGGACGCACCCCGAGCTGTGGAACGAGGATATCGGCGTCTAACGAGCCGTCCCCCGTCGGCCATCAGCCGTCAGTCGTCGATCGAGTGTCAGTTGATGCGCCTTCTGCCAGACGATCAAGTCTCTAAACGCCCTCATTGAGCGCTCCAAGAAGGAGACGCTCAAAGACTCGGCAGTGGTGCACTTTCTCGAGTAACCGATTCTATCCGAGGGTGGTCCACAAAACGCAGCGGGTTTGCTGATGGCCGACAGCAGAGTGCTGACGGCCTCTCAAGAGTGTACCGGATTCACCTCTTCACCAAACCGCCTGCCGAGCGCCTTGAGATAATTGTCGAGGGATCCGTAGTAGCCGAATAGAAACCGCGCCATGAACCGGAAGATGGGGTTGCCGATCCACCCGGCTTCGGTCACGCTCACGCG
>QHTY01000069.1:392-8107 GCA_003220985.1 Gemmatimonadota bacterium | reverse complement strand
TCCTGTTCGAGGTAGAGCGCGTAAGCGAAGAGGGCCGGTGCCATCAAGTGGATATCACGAGAGCGGTGAGCCTCCCCGGCCGCTCGCACGATGCAGCTCAAATGCGAAGCCTCAGTCCCCTCGCCCGCGAGCTCGGCGCAATAGCGCTCCGTCGCCGCCCACTGGTACCGGAACACGTCGGGAGTCGGAGGCTCGCGATCGGGCGCGAGCAGGTCGACGAACCGCAACGCCAAAAACGCGCCCTGGCCCAGACGGACCTCAGGCGACGTGGCAGGCTCGTCAGCCACCCGCTGCAGGAAGACTGCATGGGGCAGCCCGCCCCCCCGGGGAAGGAGGTTAGTGCTCATCGCACGCGGCAATTGCAGCGGGTGTGCCGGAATGCAAGACCATCACGTACACCAACATAGCGCTCGCGGCTGCGGTGCGTTAGCCCGCAAATGGCGCGTTTTCGGGCTTTTCGCCGCGCTTTTACGATACCGCAGGGTTTCCCCGACACGCTATAAACAGCGGATGTCTAAGGGGTTCACACTGCTCGAGCTCATGGTCGTCGTCTGCATTGCGGGCGCGCTGCTCGCCTTCGGGGTGCCACGCGCCGCGGGGCTCATGGACTGGCTCGAAACTGAGCGCGCCGTGCGCGACGTGACGACGGCCCTCGCGGTCGGGCGGAACGGCGCCATCATGCAAGCGACGCGCGCCCGCATCACGTTCAGTCCCGACACGATCCGAATCGATCGATATGGCGCCAAAGGGTGGGAGGAGTTGTGGCGAACACCGGGGCCGTCGAGCCATGGCGTCACACTCGAGACTTCAAATCCGGTCGTGCAGTTCGGACCGTTCGGATTGGGCTGGGGCGTTTCGAACACGAGGATCGTGCTTCGCCGGGGGTCTCAAGCCGAAACGATTACCATGTCCCGCGTCGGGCGTGTGAAGCACTGGTAGGTGCAACCGTTCAGCGGGTCGCTGCATCTAATCGTATGAAACTCGGATGCACTGCGGTACGTAACGCGAAGGGTCGCGGCTGAAGTGTGACGGCCACTTCACCCGACCGCCAACCCCGGGGAGCTTTTCGCCCCGGGGTTTGGTCTTTTAGAGTGCTGGTCCCGCGTCTTCGTCGAGAAAGACGAGCGTTTGCCGGCGTCCCACCAGCCGGACCAGTGCCTCGTAGACCTTCGGATCCAACACCGTCGTCGACAGGTCAGACATCCGTTCGACGGCCTGCTCCGGTGTCATTTTTTCCTGATAGGGTCGAGAGGTCGTGAGCGCGTCGTAGACCTCCGCGGCGGCGATAATCCTTCCCCCCATCGGGATTTCCTCGCCCCGCAAGCCATCTGGATAACCGCTCCCGTCGTAGCGCTCGTGATGGCTCTTGACCATCGACACGATGTTGCCGAGATGGACGAGCGGCGCGAGAATCTGGGCGCCGATGATGACGTGCTGCTTCACGTGCTCGAACTCGTCGGCTGTGAGCGGCCCTTCCTTATTAACTACCGCATCGCGTGTCCCGATCTTCCCGAGATCGTGTAAGCGTCCGGCCATGCGGATCCGCTCGACGTCCTCCTCGGCGAGCCCCATCTCTGTTGCGATGTTGGCCGACAGGTCTGCCACGCGTGCCGAATGACCGCGGAGGTACGGGTCTTTTGCCTCGAGGGCGTTGACGAGGGCCTCCAAGGTCGCGGTCGAGACCCGCTCCAGCCGGTGCCGCTCGCGTTGCAGCTCGGCCGTGCGGGTCGTGACTTCTTCCTTGAGCCACTGGTTCAAATGGCGATTTTCCAGGTCCATCTCGCGACGCTTCAGCGCACGCTGGACCGCGCGGCCCAGGTCCGCCAGCTCGATCGGCTTGGTGAGATAATCCATCGCCCCGCGCTGCATGCAGAGGGCGGCGCTGGTGGCGTCGTTGACGGCGGTGAGCATCAGAATGGCGAGGTCGGGCTCGATTTCGAGGGCCTGGGGCACGAGGTCCACGCCGCTGGTTCCCGGCATGCGGATATCCGAGAGCATCAGCGCCACCTTGTGCAGACGCAGCTGCTGCAGCGCTTCGTCCGCTGAACTAGCCGCATACACCTCGAACTGCTGCTGCTTCAGGAACTTCCGCAGCGCGTTCCGAATCGGCTCTTCGTCATCGACCACCAAGACCGTGACGACGCCGGCATGTCCGGTCAACCCGATGCTCCTTGTGAAGCCACGGCCAAACTAGGAATCGGCTGCAACGAACGCTAGGTCTCCGGTGGGCGACGGAGAGGGCGCTGGAATGAGACCCGCCGCAAACCCACGTTTCAGCAATTCAGTCACCGCGCGACGTCCCAGCACTCCGTAATCGACGGTGTAGGCATTCACGTACATGCCGACGAACCGATCCGTGAGACCCAAGTCGAGCCCGCGACTGAACCCGTGAGCATGCCGCAGCGCCTCGGCGCGATGGGCAAGGCCGTATTCGATGCTTGCCTTCAGGTCACGGGCGATCGCACGCATGAGGTCAGCGCCGAGGTCGCGCCGAACGACGTTGCCACCGAGTGGCAAAGGCAGGTGGGTCTCCTGATACCACCATTCGCCCATGTCCGCCCACAGGTGCAGGCCCCGGTCGGCGAACGTCAGCTGACCCTCGTGAATCAGCAAACCCGCGTCGGCCTGTCCGGCCGCGACGAACGCTTCGATCTGATCGAACGGGACGACGACGTGACGGACTGCCGGCTGGTAGAGCCGCAGCGTGAGGAACGCGGTCGTCAGCTCACCGGGCACGGCGACGAGCCTGCCGGCGAGCGCCGCGCGCGCATCGGCTGGGGGGGGCGCCGGCTCGCGGGCCACGATGCGCGGCCCATAGCGGTCGCCGATGCTGGCACCGTGCGCGAGCAGCGCGTAGCGGTCCGCCAGGTATGCGTAGGCATGCAGCGACACCGCGGTCACCTCGAGCTCGCCCGCCAAGGCGCGGCGGTTCAAGCTCTCGATATCGCCGAGCTCGTGCACGTACCGCCGGTCGCCCGTGTCGATCTTGCCGGCAGCCATCGCCCAGAACATGAACGCGTCGTCGGCGTCGGGGCTGTGGGCGACGTGGATCGTCCGGCGCGGCGTTGTCGTCATGGGTTCCGGCCCGGACCGCTTCGCCCCTGCCGCTCGGCTTCAGAGTGAAAGTTGGTTAGCGCGTCGAGGTGCGCGCCCTGTGCGTATTCGGGCCGCTTGCGCGCCAGCTCGGCGGGCTCATTGCGGAGAAAGTCGTCGTACGCACGGCGCTCTTCCGCGAGATTGCCGAGCACCTGGTACGCGTGCGCGCGCAATACATAAATGAAAAGGTGAGTGGGAATTGATTGGCGGATGGTGTCGGCTTGTGCGAGCGCCCCCTTCGCGTCTCCACCTGCTAGCTGCAGCATCCCCACGTGGTAGCGGGCGTCGGCGTCGAGCGTGGGTAACTGGGCGTAGGCGCCGAGCGCCATGGGCAGAAAGAACTCGACGCTGTCCTGTTTGCCCGACTCCGCCAGCATCATCACGCGATTGAAGAGGCGGTTCGCGCGCTCTTCGGGAGACATCTGGCTAATGTCGGGAGCTTGGAGTCGGGAGCCGGGAGCCGGGGCAACCGTTTCTGGCTCCTGACTCCGTGCTCCAGCTCCGCGCATCGCCAGCACCGTAACGAGCGCGCCCAGCGCCGCCCCCGCCAGCCCCCACGGCAGACCGGCGCGCCAGCCGGTCACACCGGCCGTTGCGACGGCAGCACCGCACTTGTGGCAAAACCGCGCCGTGGAAGAAAGCTGCGCACCGCAGGCATGACAGGTCATAGGTCGAGGGAATGTAACCCGGGCTAGCGGCTGTCACGAAAGCCGATAGAGTAGGGCCCATGGCGGCGACGGAATACGGCAAGCACATGGGGGAGCTGAAGCGGGGCGAGCAGCGCTGGGACGTCTATCTCGAGGGCCAGCCCGATCCGTCACTCGGGGCCGTGCGGGGGCGGATCCATTTCGTCAGTGGCGGGGGACAGCAGCATAAGGTGACCGGCTGGATCTTCCTCGAATGGAAGGAGAAGGACATTCAGGAACGGTTCGCCGAGTTTTCAGCGGTGGAGTTGTTGCACTTCGTGGAGGCGCTGTAGCGGATATGCTGCACATTCGAGCGAACAGTTTGCACATTTCCACACGGTAAACAGCCTCTCAGCCGATTTTTCTTGCAGTTCGTGCACTGATTTCTTGACACTTCCCCATAGGCAGTCTAGCTTCCCGTATGGCCCGCCGCTTGCAAAGCATCTCATGGACTCGGGAAGGAGACCCCACTCAATGACAGCAACGCTGGAACCCAGCGTCGGCGCCGGTGCGAAAGCAGCCGCCGGTACGTCGCCGGCGGATGTGATCCGCCGCGCCAAGGAAGCAGGAGTACAGATCGTGGACGTGCGGTTCACGGATCTGCCCGGCACCTGGCAGCATTTCTCGATTCCGTTGAAGGAGCTCGAGGAAGATACGTTCACCGACGGCTTGGGATTTGACGGCTCGTCGATCCGCGGCTTTCAGGCAATCAACGAGAGCGACATGCTGCTGCTGCCGGATCCGGCCAGCGCTTTCGTGGATCCGTGCCTGCAGGTCCCGACGCTCTCGCTCACCTGCGACGTCGTCGATCCCATCACCCGCGAGCCCTACTCCCGCGATCCGCGCTATGTAGCCCGCAAAGCCGAAGCGTTTCTGAAGAAGAGTGGCGTCGCCACGACGGCGTATTTCGGACCGGAGGCGGAGTTCTACATCTTCAACTCCGTGCGCTTCGACCAGAACGCGCACGAGGGCTATTACCACATCGATTCGGAAGAAGGCATCTGGAACTCCGGCACGAACGGAGCGCCCAACCTGGGCCACCGGCCGCGCCACAAGGAGGGCTACTTCCCGGTGCCACCGACCGACCGGCTGCAGGATCTGCGCTCCAAGATCATGCTGGCGATGATCGCGTCGGGCATCGAGGTGGAAGTCCACCACCATGAGGTCGGTACGGCGGGCCAAACCGAGATCGACATGCGGTACAACACGCTGATGCGCATGGCGGACCAGGTCATGATGTACAAGTACATCGTCAAGAACGTGTGCGCGGCGAACGGCTACACGGCGACGTTCATGCCGAAGCCGATGTTCGGCGACAACGGCTCTGGGATGCACGTGCACATGAGCTTGTGGAACGGCACGAACAACCTGTTCTTCGACAAGAACGGGTACGCGCTGATTTCAGATTCGGCGCGGTGGTACATCGGCGGGCTGATCAAGCACGCGGCTGCCCTGCTTGCCTTTGCGGCCCCGACGACGAACAGCTACCGCCGGCTCGTACCGGGCTATGAGGCGCCGATCAACCTGATTTACTCGCAGCGCAACCGCTCGGCGATTTGCCGCATCCCGATGTATTCGACCTCGCCGAAGGCCAAGCGGCTCGAGTTCCGGGCGCCGGATCCATCGGCCAACCCGTACCTCACGTTCTCCGCGCTGCTCATGGCGGGTCTCGACGGCATCAAAAACAAGATCGAGCCGCCCAAGCCGATGGACGTGGACCTGTACGAGCTGGAACCGGAAGAGCGGAAGCACGTCAAGAACACGCCGGGAAGTCTCCTCGAGTCGCTGCAAGCCCTGGAGGCCGACCATGCGTTCCTGCTCGAAGGCGGTGTCTTCACGCAGGACCTCATCGACACCTGGCTCAAAATGAAGCGAGTCAAGGATGTGGACGCCGTTGCGTTGCGCCCGCATCCCTATGAGTTCTTCCTGTATTACGACGCCTGACAACTAGGGCGGCAACAGGCGGCATCGGGCGGCAATGGTGATTCCGTTGCCGCCTTTTGCCGCCCGTTGCCGCCATTACTTCACATGACAACCAAACGCGAAATCCTCGAAGCGGCAAAAAAACAAGACGTCAGCTCCCTGCGCCTCCAGTTCACCGACATTCTGGGCATCAACAAGAATGTGGAGGTGCCCGAGAGTCAGTTCGACAAGGCACTCGAGGGCGACATCATGTTCGATGGTTCTTCGATCGAGGGTTTCGTCCGGATCGAGGAATCGGACATGGTGCTGCGGCCCGATCTGGACACCTTCCGCGTGCTGCCGAACGGTGACGCGGCGGGCAAAGTCGCTCGCGTGATCTGCGACATCTACAACCCCGACGGCTCGGCATTCGCTGGGTGCACGCGGCAGGCGCTGAAGCGCCAGATCGCCAAAGCGAAGACGCTCGGCTACGAGATGATGGCCGGGGTTGAGGCCGAGTTCTTCATCTTTCAATTGGATGCGGACGGAGAGCCAACGACGATCACACACGATCACGGTGGCTACTTCGACCAGACGCCAGTCGATCGTGCCGAGGAGATTCGCCGGCTGATCGTGAAAGATCTCGTCGCGATGGGGTTCGAAGTCGAGGCGGGGCATCACGAAGTGGCGCCGGGGCAGCACGAGATCGACTTCCGCTACGCCGAGGCCCTCGAGACCGCCGACAACCTTGCGACATTTCGATTCATAGTCCGAAACGTCGCGTACCGGCACGGGTTTCTCGCGACGTTCATGCCCAAGCCGATCTTCGGCCAGAACGGCTCGGGGATGCACACCCACCAGTCGCTGTTCCGGAAGGGGGCGAACGCGTTCCACGATCCCAAGGCGAAGTGGGAGCTGTCTCCGGTAGCGCTGAGCTATATCGCGGGGCTCCTGACGCACGCCCGCGGCTTCTGCGCGGTCACGAATCCGCTCGTCAATAGCTACAAGCGCCTGGTTCCGGGTTACGAGGCCCCGACCAACGTGGCCTGGTCGATGCGCAACCGGTCCCCGCTGGTCCGCATCCCCGACCGCCGCGGCGTCGGCACCCGCTGCGAGCTGCGAATGCCCGATCCATCGGCGAACCCGTACCTGGCCCTCGCGGTACAGCTCGCGGCCGGGCTGGACGGCGTCGAGCGCAAGCTCACTCCGCCCGATCCGGTGAACAAGAACATCTTCGCGATGAGCTTCCGCGAGCGGCGCAAGTACCGGATCGACGAGCTGCCGCGTGACCTCCACGAGGCGTTGGACATGCTCGACAAGGACGACGTGGTCCGTGACGCCCTGGGGTCACATATCTACGAGCGGTTCGTGGAGGCCAAGCGGGAGGAATGGCAGGAATACATCGGCCGCGTGAGCGAGTGGGAGGTCGAGCGCTACCTGGCCCAGTATTGAACGTCGTCCCCCCCTCAGCTCCCCCCTCTTCCCCCAATGGCACGGTGTCTGCATATTCGTGCAAGTAGTGCATGAATCGGCGTACGCATATGCTGTCGCCGTGCTTGAGTGATGCACAGTGTACACAGAAACGTGCATATCATGCACAAATCTACTGACACCAAGAACGCCCGAGGGGGACATGGACGCCAACACCGTTGCCATCAACTTCGTCTGGACGCTGGTCGCCGGTTTTCTGGTGATGTTCATGCAGGCCGGCTTCGCGCTAGTCGAGACGGGCTTCACACGCGCGAAGAATGCCGCGCACACCATGACGATGAACTTCATGGTGTACGGCATCGCGATGTTGGCCTACTGGGCGGTGGGCTTCGCACTGCAGGCGGGCGGCGTGGGACCGCTCGGTACGCTGGGCGGCTACGATCAGCTGTCGCATGAAGTCTCGGTGACGATCGGTGGGAAGACGTGGGGCCTGTTCGGAGGAACCGGGTTCTTCCTCACCGGCGTCGCCTACACCGCGCCGGTCTTCGCCTACTTCCTGTTCCAGATGGTGTTCATGGACACGGCGGCCACGATCCCGAC
>QHTY01000069.1:0-319 GCA_003220985.1 Gemmatimonadota bacterium | reverse complement strand
CTGGCTCGCCATGCTCGGCAAGAACCTCGGGCTGGGCCACGGCCACGTCGACTTTGCGGGATCGTCTGTGGTGCACATGACGGGCGGTGTCATGGCCTTCGTCACTGCGCTGCTGCTGGGCCCGCGGCGGGGGAAATTCAACTCCAACGGGACCGTGAACGCCATCCCGGGCCACAACATCCCGATGGCGTTGGTCGGCACGTTCATCCTCGCCTTCGGGTGGTTCGGGTTCAACGCCGGCTCGACGCTGGCGGGCTCTGACCTGCGCATCGGGGTCATCGCAACGAACACGATGCTGGCTGGGGCGGCGGGCGGGGTC
>QHTY01000144.1:1021-5726 GCA_003220985.1 Gemmatimonadota bacterium | reverse complement strand
TGGCCGCCGCCTACTTCAGCAATCTAATGGCGATCCCGCTCATCGCCGGTGCGGGTCTGGTCGAAGCTCGGCACGCGTCCGTTGATATCGCGCAAGTTGGCGCCGTCCCGTTGCTCGTTGGGTGCATCGTCGCGTTTCTCGCGGGTGTCTTCGCCATCCGGTTTCTCGTCGCGATGCTGCGGCGAGGGCGCTTCTATGCCTTCGCGCCGTACTGCTTTGCCGTCGGTCTGTTCACGCTCGCCTACGCGCTGTGGCACGGCTAGAAATCGACGGCATCCCTGCCGCAGTCCTGGCCCGGCGCTGGGGCGTGCCGCAATGCGGGGTGTTTCGTTCGCTCACCTCCAGCCTCGATGCCATTCACGACCTCGGTGCACAGGGCGCGCCCGCCGGCACCGTGATCCTCGCCGAGGAGCAGACGGCCGGACGAGGTCGCGACGGGCGAACTTGGCGCTCCCCGGCCGGTGGCGTCTGGCTCGGCATGCTCCTCCGGCCGCCGCTGCCGCCGGCGGGCGTGCTGTCGCTGCGCGTGGGGCTCGTGCTCGCGGACGTCGTCGAAGCCATCCTGGGCGTTCGCCCGAGCGCGCTCTCGGGTCCGCGAGTGGGACTCAAGTGGCCGAACGACGTACTAGTCGACGATCGGAAGGTCGCCGGAGCCGCTGGCAGGGCGAGACATTGCAGTGGCTCGGTGTGGGCATCGGGATCAACGTGGCAAACGAAATCCCCGCGGATCTGACCGATCGCGCGGTCTCGTTATGCCAGCTACGGCCGACGGCCCGCCGGATCGACGTGCTCGATCAGCTCGTTCCCGCGTTGCTACGACTCACGACGCACGACGCACGGCTTACCGAATTCGAATGTGCGGCCTTCGCGCGTCGTGATTGGTTGCGCGGCCGGCAGATCCGCACGCCGCTCGCGGGCCGTGCCGCCGGTATCCGGCCCGATGGCGCCCTGCTCGTCGACACCGGCGCCGGCACGACGATGGTGCAGGGCGGCCACGTCGAGCTATCTTAGCCGCCCCATGCTCCTCGCGTTCGACATCGGCAACACCGAGACCACGGTCGGGCTGTTCGCCGGTGACCGGCTCGAGGGGCATTGGCGGTTGCACTCGACGTCGCATCGAACCCCCGACGAGTGGGCCTACGCGCTCACCGCGCAGCTGACCCACGCCGGTCACTCGACGCAGGAGATTCGCGCTGCGATCCTCGCATCGGTCGCCCCGCAGATCACGGAGAACCTGAGCGACGGCGTCGAAGCGGCGACGACGCGCAAGCCGCTCCGTGTGGACGGTCGCTCGCAGCTGCCGCTCGTGCTCGACGTCGACGAGCCGCTCACCGTCGGCGCCGATCGCATCGTCAACACCCTGGCCGCCGCGGAGCTCTTTAAGACTGACACGATCGTTGTGGACTTCGGCACGGCGACGACGTTCGACTGCATCACGGTTGCGGGAGAAGTGCGCTTCATCGGCGGCGTGATCATGCCGGGATTGCGCACCGCATCGGATGAACTGGTACGCAAGACCGCCAAGCTCCCGGCAACCGAGCTCACGCCACCAACGCGCGCGATCGGCCGCCGCACGGAGGACTGCATTCGCGTCGGCGTGCTCTGGGGCACCGCCGACGCCGTGGATGGTCTCGTCCGTCGCATCAAGGCCGAGTGGCCGTCCAAGACGCGGCCGATGGTGGTGGCGACCGGGGGGCTCGCGAGTCTCGTGGCGCCGCTGTGCAAGGAAATCGCATCCGTTCATGCTGATCTGACGCTCGTCGGTCTCCGGATCGCGGCGTCGGCGCTCGGCCTGACATGGTGAGCCGGCGGGGCGAGGGGGGCGAGGGAGGCGGGGGGGGCGGGGAGGGGAGAGACGCCCGCACACTCAATGCGTGGCGGCGGTGGGGCTACCGGCTCCTTCCCGGCGATCTCTACTCCTATCTCCTGCACATGCGTCCCGCCGAATGGCCGATCATGGCGGGGCATACGTTGTTGGGCTATGTGCTCGCGGTGGGATTCGCGGGCGTCGTGCGTGGTGCGTGGTTGTCGCAGGCGCTGGGCGGTCTGGCGATCTGGGTGATCTTTCTGAACGGCGGGACCCTCGCGATCAACAGCGTGTTCGACAAGGACGAAGGCGATATCGGGTACCTCAACGCACCACCGCCGCTGCCGCGGTATTTGCCGCATTTCAGTGTAGCGCTGCTCGTGATCGGCCAGGTGCTCGCGTTCGCATTGCCGGTGGGATTTCGGATCGCGTACGCCATCTGTTTCCTGCTGTCCATCCTCTATTCGGTCCCGCCATTTCGATTCAAGGCGGTCGCCGGTGTGGACTGGATCAACATGTGGGGCTTCGGGACGCTCACCCCGTTCGCGGCCTGGGCGGCGACCGGCCGGCCGCTCGACGCCGGGCACGCGCTGGTGCTGCTCGGATTCTGCCCGCTCTTCGCGGGGCTCTATCCGCTCACCCAGCTGTATCAGTTCGATGAGGACCGGCGGCGCGGCGATCGCACGCTGGCACTGATTCTTGGTATGCGGGCCAGTCTGGTGGTCGCCACACTGTCCACGCTGCTATCATTTGCGTTGCTCGGATGGGCGCTCGCCGTGCTTGTGGTGGGGATCAAGAGCATGGCGCTGCTGCTGCCACTGGCACTCTGGCTGGCAGTGCTCGTGCCGTGGTTGCTCCATCATGCGGCGTGGCGCCCCGACCAACACCAGCGTGGGATGTATCGGGCCTTAGCCGCGTGGGCTGTGACTGATGTCGCGGCCCTGTATGTGTTTGCGACGTAAGATGCGTCGTTTAGATTAGCAGCCAGAGGGATTTACTCACTTCTCCGGGAGAAGCATGACGTCTGCGACCATGGATCGCTCTGAGTTCCGGCACGTGTTGCTCAGCGGAACGATCGTGGGTGTGGTCACCGCCGCGGCGGTGATCCTCTATCTCTTGGTCGCACGGCTCCTATCTCCCGGAATGGTGACGTCGTTGCTCGAAACCGTCATCGTGCTCGCGGGCGGCGTCGCGGCGGCGTTCTTGCCCGGCTCCTTTGCGAGCTCGCGGGCGACACAGGGCATCGCGAGTGCCGCGGCCATCGGGTTGTGGGGCACGATCGTGTTCATGGCGATCGACATCATTTTGTTGCGGCCCTTCCACGCGTTTCCCTGGACCTGGGATGCCATCGGCGGTGGCAGCACCTGGTGGTACCTGCCTGTCTGGTGGATGCTCGGAACCTTCCTCGCCTGGATGGGTGGCGTGGTGACTGCGGGTCGAGCGGCACGCGGTGGCGACGTCGCGATTCCGGCGCTCGCGCTCCCGGTTGTCGTTGGCGCGGCAATCATCACGCTCGGGGTCACGCTGGCGCGGCTCCACATCGATCTCCCAGTCGCCGCCGGCGCGGGGTTCACGCTGGTTCTCACCGTCCTCGCCGTCGCCGTCATCGTTCGTAAAGGGTAGGGAATCATGCCGCGGTGGTTAGCGCACTTGCTCGTCGTGGTGGGGTGGCTGCTGACCCCCGCGTGGGCATGGGCGGCGTCACATGTCGGCCTCTGGCTCGGCGCGCTCGTGGCGCTGCGGTTCGAGAATCCGGTTCTCATGCTCGCGCTCGCCGGGAGCGGCGCGTTGGTTTTCGGATTCGCCGTGCTCTGGACCTGGGTGCGGCTGATGCGGCGTCTGCCGCATCTGCTCTCGCATCACATGGCGCCTCGAGCCTCCGAGGAACATGCCGCGATCGCGGCCGCGGATTGAGCTGCTCCTCCTAATTGCCGGCGTCTCACAACTTCCAGCCCAGGGGGGTCGTGACGTCGATCTCCGCTTGGGCCGATGGTATCAGGGCAATCAGTCCACGACGTACGAGCTGCGCACCGACGCACCGCTGGCCGGCATCTTCTCGCACGGTCTCACCGCACAGGTCCTGATTCACGACAGTCTCGGCCGCCACCACGCGTTCTATGGCGCGGGGTGGCAGCTGCATGCGTGGCGGCGGCGGTCGACGTTCGGACCGTACGCCCTCGCCGGGGTCGCGCTCGGCGTGTCGACAGATACCACGTCGCAGGAGCTCGCCGCACTCTGGACACTCGGCGGGGGGCTCGAGTGGCGGCCGAGGTCCTGGGCGGCGTTCGGTATCGAGGCGGTCTACCGGCTTCAGGACGTGGGTCCCCGCGGCTTCTGGCGCACGACGGCGAATGCCCGCGACGGCATCGGCTTTGCGGCGGGCGTCTCGCTGACGATAGGCAGGGCGGGGGATCGCCGCTGGCCGAGCAGAGGCGGGGCGGCGACGCCGCCCCTTCTCCTTGTCGCGCCCACCACCATCACGGGTAATGCTGCCGACATCGTGAAGACGGCGCTCGATGCGCTCGGCAGTTCCTACCTCTGGGGCGGGACCGCAGCGAATGGCTTCGATTGCTCGGGCCTAGTGCAATGGGCCTACGCCCAGCATGGCATCCGACTGCCGCGCATGAGTCGCGATCAAGCGCACTCGGGCAACGAGGTGACTCCCGACGTGGCTGCGTTGCAACCGGGAGACATCCTACTGTTCTCTGCTCAGCCCGGTGGCGGCGTCACTCACGTGGGCATGTATGTCGGCGACGAGACGTTCATCCATAGCTCGAACACCGGCGTCAAGCTGTCACGTCTCCAGGTCCAGGATCCGGCGGGCGCGTGGTGGGTGGCTCGTTGGGTTGGAGCCCGTCGGGTGGTGCAATGATGCACGTCGGCACGTCGATCAATGAG
>QHTY01000144.1:0-1014 GCA_003220985.1 Gemmatimonadota bacterium | reverse complement strand
ACTCCACGACCCGAACTCAGCGCGCCAGCGCCGTCGCCGCCGTCCAGGCGCTGGCCCCTTGACACAGTTCGGCGGGCAAGAGAGATTCCCCGTGTCGCCAATTAGCACTCACCATCCGCGAGTGCTAATAGATAATCAATTCAAAGAGTTACGGAGGTTCAGGGTATCATGGCAACGGCAACCAAGACGACCCAGAAGTACAAGGTCTACCCGTTGGCCGATCGCGTGGCGATCCGGCCGATGGAGGAGACCGAGACGATGAAGGGTGGGCTGTACATCCCCGATACCGCCAAAGAGAAGCCGATCCAGGGCGAAGTCATCGCCGTGGGGCCGGGCCGGCGGGAAAAGGGTGAGACGATCCCGATGGAGCTGAAGGTTGGGGATCGCGTCATCTACGGGAAATACAGCGGCACGCAGGTCGAGTTGGACAACGAAGAGATCATCCTGATCAAAGAAGCCGACGTCATCGCGAAGCTCGCGTAAGCATTCTTCGGGAGGAAGCACAGACATGGCAGCCAAGTTTCTGGAATTCAGCACCGAGGCCCGGGCCCGCCTGAAGCGCGGCGTGGATCAGCTGGCCGATGCGGTGAAAGTGACGCTCGGCCCCAAGGGCCGGAATGTCGTCATCGACAAGAAGTTCGGCAGCCCGACCGTCACCAAGGACGGCGTGACTGTCGCGAAGGAAGTCGAGCTGGACGACGAGATCGAGAACATGGGCGCGCAGATGGTGAAGGAAGTGGCGACCAAGACCTCGGATCTCGCGGGCGACGGCACCACCACGGCGACCGTACTCGCGCAGGCGATCTACCGTGAGGGCCTCAAGTCCGTTACGGCCGGCGCGAATCCGATGGCGCTGAAGCGCGGCATCGAGAACGCCGTCGAGACCGTCGTCACCGAGCTGAAGAAGATTTCCGTGCCGACCTCGGGGCGGAAAGACATCAAGCAGGTTGCCACGATTTCCGCCAACGGCGACGCTGAGATCGGCGACAAGATCGCCGATGCGATGGATAAGGT
>QHTY01000068.1:400-17097 GCA_003220985.1 Gemmatimonadota bacterium | reverse complement strand
TGTGCCGCCTTATGCCGCCCTAGTCACAAATCGGCTCCCGCTCCACCTGCACGGTGACATGTGCAATCCCCAGCGCCCTCATCCGATCCTGCACGGCCTCGAGCACGGGCTGATTGTCGGTAGGGTTCTTGACCACGAGATGCCCGCTCATGGCAACGACGCCACTCGTCACGGTCCAGAGATGCAGATCGTGGACGGACTCGACCCCCGGTACCGACGCGATCCGATCATGCACATCCGCGAGGGCGATGTGCGCCGGCGTCGCCTCGAGCAGCACATCGGCGCTTTCCTTGACCAGTCGCCAGGCGCTGCCCAGCACGAGTGCGCCGATGAACACCGAGATGATCGGATCGGCCAGCGTCCACCCAAGCGTCAACACGATCACGCCGGCGATCAGCGCGCCCACCGAGCCCAGCAGATCCCCGAGCACGTGCAGATAGGCCCCTCGCTGATTGAGCGAGTGTTCGTGGTCGCGATGGAGGACGGTCACCGCGACGAGATTGGCCACGAAGCCCACCCCCGCGACGCCGAGGAGCAGCGCGCCGTTCACGAGCGGCGGCGTCCGAAAGCGATGCCACGCTTCGACTCCGATGCCGATCGCGATCGCAAAGAGTACCGCCCCGTTTACGAGGGCCGCCAGAATCTCGAGTCGCATGAAACCGAACGAGCGCTCGGGAGTCGCGGGGCGCTGCGCGATCCATGCCGCCAACAGCGCCAGGCCGAGCGCAGCGACGTCCGCCAACATGTGCGCGGCGTCGGCCAGCAGCGCCAGTGAGCCTGCCAGCCATCCGCCGGTGAGCTCGACCAGCATAACAACCGCCGTGATGGCCAACGCCAGCGTCAGGCGCCGTCGAGTCTCGACGTTCAGGGGGGCGCGATAGGTGCAGTGGGCTTCGGCGGGCAGCACGAGTGTTTCCTCAGGGAGAAACATAATACCTTTTAGGTCGTGAACGCTCTCTGGCTGCGCCTGGTCGCCGTCATCGTGCTCGTCGCGACCAACGCGTTCTTCGTCGCGGCCGAGTTCGCGCTCGTGGCGGCACGTCGCACGCGCATCGAGGCGATGATCCGGCGTGGGGACCGCAAGGCCCGCACCGTGCGCAAAGCCCTGCACGACCTCTACCGCCAGCTCTCCGCCGCCCAGCTCGGCATCACCGTCGCGTCGATCTTGCTCGGCTACGTCGCCGAAGACACCGTCGCGCACCTCTTCCGCGATTGGTTTTCCTCGCTGCCCCAGAGCCTGAACTTTCTCACGCGCGGCGGCATCGCCTCCGTCACCGCCGTGGCCGTGATTTCATTCCTGCACGTGGTGTTCGGAGAGCAGGCGCCGAAGGCCTGGGCCATCACCTATCCGGAAGGCACGAGCCGTTGGGTCGCGGCTCCCCTGATCGTCTTCTCCTGGATCACACGGCCGTTCACCGAGCTGCTCAACCGCAGCTCCAATCTCCTGGTGCGGATGCTCGGGATCAAAAGCACCAGCACTGAGCACGACCGTGTGCATTCACCCGAGGAGATCCGCATGCTGGTCGAGCAAAGCCGCAAGACCGGGGGTCTCGGCGCCGGCGACGCGCGGCTCCTGGAGGGCGTCTTCGAGTTCAGCGAAAAGAATGCGCGCGAGGTCATGACGCCGCGGACGCAGATCGTCGCGCTCCCCGCCGGGGCATCGCTGGCGGAGGCAGCCGACCGCGTCGCCGCCGCCGGCCGCTCGCGCTATCCCGTGACCGGGGACTCGCTCGACGACGTCGTCGGTATCGTCCATGCGAAGGACATCTTGCGCGGCCTGCTGTCGGGCTCCGAAGCCCCAGTGCAGGACATCGCGCGACCCGCGTTCTTCGTGCCGGGGACACGCGAAGTCGAGGACGTCCTCGCCGACATGAAACGGCAGAAGGTGCACCTGGCCATCGTCCTCGATGAGTTCGGCGGCACGGCCGGACTGGTGACCATGGAGGACCTGCTCGAGGAGATCGTCGGGCCGATTTACGACGAGTACGACCAGGCGCCTGCGACCGGCAGCGGCGTGGGCGGGGCAGGCCGGGCGGGCGGGGCGGGCGGAGCGGGCGGGGGCGGCGGCGGCGGCGGCGGCGGCGTGCCGATTCTCGCGGGCAGCACCGACATCAGCGACGTGAACCGCGCGCTGAAGTTGCAACTCGACGACACGGACTACACGACGATCGGTGGGCTGTTGTTCGGACGGCTGGGCCGGCTGCCGAAGGTCGGCGACCGGGTGAACCTGCAGGGAGCAACGTTCGAGATTCTGGAGATGGACGGCCGGCGGGTGGGGCGGGTGCGAGTCTGGCCGGCGACCACCCACGTACCGGAACCCTCGAGCTAGTCCCCCAGCGACTGCCGCGCGGTCGCGAGCTGCACGGCAAGCTCGAGCGAGGCGCGCATCGACCCGGCGTCCGCGATCCCCTTCCCTGCGATGTCGAAGGCCGTGCCGTGATCGGGTGATGTGCGGATGAACGGCAAACCCAGCGTGACGTTCACGCCTGTTCCGAATCCCGACACTTTCACCGCGGTCATACCCACGTCGTGATATGGCGCGAGCACCGCGTCGAACTCACCCCGCAGCGCCCGCACGAAGACCGTATCGGCGGGCAGCGGCCCCGCCGCCTCGAGCGCCGCCGCGGCCGGCTCCAGAATGCGGGCATCGTCGTCGCCGAACAGCCCGCCTTCGCCAGCGTGCGGATTGAGGGCGCAGAGCGCGAGGCGCGGCGACGCCACGCCCCACCACCGCTGCAGCGCATCCCGCGCAATGCGCCCGGCCTGCACCACGCGTTCCGTGGTCACGGACCCGATCGCGTCGCGCAACGACAGATGCGTCGTCACGAGCACAACCCGCAGCCGGCCTGTCGTCAGCATCATCGCGACGGGAATGTCGCCGGCAATGTGCGCCAGGAACTCCGTGATGCCGGGGAACCGGTAGCCGGCCGCGTGCAGCGCGGCTTTATTGACGGGGCCGGTCACGATCGCATCCACTTCGCCCGACAGGGCCAGCCGGGCCGCCGCTTCGATACCCTCCGCCGCCGCTCGACCCGCCTCCAATTCAGTCGGGGCTCCATCTTCCCAACCGCCGACGATGCGGACCTCCGCATCCAGCGGCTGCCGGAGCGCTTTGCGCACCACCTCGGGACCGATCCCGCGGGGATCTCCTACAGCAACGGCGAGGCGCGGCCGCGTGGCTGCCACCGCTACAGTCTGATATCGATGTAGATCTGACGGCGCAGCTGATCGATGAAGTGGCGGATCGCGAGCTGATCGCTGAGCGATTGCCGAATCTTCAGCTTCACATCGTCGAACGACAGGTCGCCAGCCGCATGGCGGGCCGTCACCTCGAGGACGACGAACCTCGTGCGCGGCGTACCGGCCCCTTCCGTGATCACCGGCTTCAGCCCGAGCGTCGTGTCGGCCGAGGTCACTTTCTGATACTCCGGCGGCATCTCCGTGAGCGCGGCATCCTCCGCGAGCTTCGGCTCCTGCGGGTCGCCGTACAGCTTCGCCAGGGAGTCGAACGACACGCCGGCGGATCCGCGCGCGAGCACGCCATGCAGCGAATCGGCCAGGCGCTTGGCGATGGCGATCTGCGCCTCGCTGACGACCGGGGTGATCAGGATATGGCGCGCGAGGATCTCGGCCGGCTGCGTGCGCTCGACGTTAATGATGTGGAAGCCGAAGGATGTCTCCACCGGCGGGGTGATTTCGCCCGGACGGACCCGGAACGCCACGTCCTCGAACTCCTTGACCATGACGCCGCGCCGGAACCAGCCCAGCTCACCGCCCTGCGCTGCAGACGCGCTGTCATTCGAGAATCGCTTCGCGGCCGCGGCGAAGTCTGCGCCATGCCGGAGCTCGACCACCAGCGATTCGGCGCGCTGGAACGCCTTCAGGCGCGCCGCCGAATCCGGCGCCGGCTTGACGACGATCTGTCGAAACGAAACCGTCGCCGGTCGCTTGGGCTGCTGATCCTTGTTCTGGTCCCAGAATTCCCGCATCTGTGCTTCCGTCGGCGGGATGGGCCGGAGCTTGCCCTTCTGCCGCTGCGCTTCGATCAGACGTTGCGCGAGCAGTTGCCGGCGCTGCTGGTCGCCCAGCCACCGCCGCCATTCTTCGACGGAGCCAAACCGCGCCTGCCGGATCTGATCGCGAAAGTCGTTCTCGGAGCTGAACTGCTTGCGGACGTTCTGGTAGGTCTGCTCCACCTGATCGAGGACTTCCTGATCGGTGACTTTGATCGACGTATCGCGCTCCGCGTGCTGCACCAGGATTTCCAGCTCGACCAACCGGTCCAGAATCTGGCGCCGGAGCGTCGCGAGCCCCGCGGAGTCGGTCGGCAGCGTCATCCCCTGCGCCTGCTGCTGAACCATTTCTTCGTCGATCTGCGACGCCAGGATGGGGCGCGTGCCCACGACCGCGACGATGCGATCGAGCGTCTGGTCCGGTGCCGGTGGCTGCTGCGCGGTGGCGGTCGTGACCACGGCCAGAAAAACGAGAACCGCTTTCATCGCGGCGGCCGCCCGCTCGGCTGGTGGCGCGCGGTGTCGATCGGTGGCGGTCCCGGCGCGGGCGTCATCCGTGGGGGTCCCCCGCCGGCTTGTCCGGAATCGGCACGCAGCTCGCCGCCCCGCTCCGCCGCGCGCCGAATCCCAGCCTCATCCACACTCCAGCGTCCTTGATCTCGGAGTCGCTCGGCCAGGAACATCGGCACGGGGAAATAGCGCGCGCGCTTGTGGAGGACGCGGTCCAAATAATCATTGGCCCGCGCGGCGGCGAAACTCGCGCGCGCCTGCGGCGATGGGCCCACCGAATCCCGCAGCACCTCGGGCGTCAGATTCAAGATCGTCGTGAGCGTCACGATCGTGGAGTCATGCTCTTCCCGGATCTGGCGCCAATCGTCGGGACTCAGCGTGATCCGGGCGGAGTCCGCTTGTTCGAGCAGCACCTGTCGCTGTGCGATCGCCTTGAGGAATTGAGTGATTTGCTGATCGCCGGCCTGCGGCAGCGACTGCACGAGCTGGGGGTTGAGCGCGCTCAGCCAGCGCATCAGGTCACGCACCCTGAGCGAGCCGCCGCGATACGAGACGAGCACGCGATTGCTGGTGCGCGCCGCATCGACATCCTGCACCGCGTTGCGCACGTATTCGGACGCCCGATCCACCGGCTTGATACGCCGCTTGATATCGAGGCTGTCGACGTACAACGAATCCAACTCCCGCGTGATCCGGGACTCCAGGCCCACACGGAACGAGTCCCGCACCTCGGCCAGGGGCGGACGCCGAATGATGTGATAGCCGAACTGGGTTTTTACGACGGGACTGACGGCGCCCGGGGCGAGCTGCCAGGCGGCCTCCTCGAACTGCGGCACGAACTGCCCGCGCGTCGCGAGCCCCAACGACCCACCTGCAGCTTTGGCGCTGGGATCCTCCGAGTAGCGTGAAGCCAGCTGCGGAAACCGTGCTCCCGCGGCGCGCGCCTGCGGCAGCAATTGGTCGGCCTGGCGAAGCTTGTGTTTGTCGATACTGTCCGCGGCGTTCTGGGGCACCTGAAACAGGATGTGCTGGAACACCCGGACCTGGCCGGTCTCGTAGGCCGAGTCCACTTGCTGCGGCGTGAGACTCTCTCGGGCCGTAAGCCGGTTGTGCAGCTTTTGCCACTTCAGCTGCGAGACCATGGGCCACATTGTGGCTGCGGCAGTCGCGGAGTCGAGGAGATCCTTACCGCCGGCGAGCGCTTCGGCAAACAACGTATAATCGACCCACGCATGCGACACGCGGGCGAGCGTCAGCGGATCGAGCGGCAGATCCCGGTTCGCGCCGGCCCAGTCGGCCAGCTGTTCCACCGTCAGAGTCTGGTCATTGGCGCGCGCGACAATGTCGGCGCGTGACGAGAACGCGTCGCGTAGCGCCCCGCATCCAAGGAGCACAAGGGGCAAGAACACCAGACTCAAACGTCGCATCCGTTTCCTTTCTCTATTGACGGTGATGATCCCGGAGTACCGCCGTGAGCGCCCGGACCAGACCGGGGCCGATCGACTCTCCGCCGAGCCGGCGGAGCCTGAGGGAGAGCGGCACCGCGCGCCGCACGTCCGCTTCGAACTGCACGGCCTCGAGCGCCACCTGCAGGCCCGCAAGCCGCGGCGCCGCATCACGTCGGAACGTCAGCCGCGCTTCGTCGCCCTTGATCAGGACCGTCTCCAAACCCGCCTGGGCCCCGAGCGCGCGCAGCTCGGCGACCAGCAACAGGCGCTCCGCGTCCGCCGGCAGGGGCCCAAAACGGTCACGCAGCTCGTCGCGGACGGCTTGAATCTCACCTGGTTGCTCGGCACGCGCCAGCCGCCGGTACAGTTCGAGCTTCGTATCGTCATCGCCGACGTATTCGTCCGGTAAGTGCGCCGGCGCGTCCATCGTGACGTCAGGCGGTGTCCACGCCTCCCCCGCCCCCCGCGACGCCCCCGCCCCGCGTCCCCCGTCCCCCGTCTTCAGGCCGCGCACCGTTTCTTCCAGCCACCGCAAATACATGTCGAAGCCGACCGCCTGGACGTGGCCCGACTGCTCGCCGCCAAGCAGGTTCCCGGCCCCGCGCAGCTCCAGATCCCGCAACGCGATCCGATAGCCCGATCCCAAATCAGTATGATGCTCGAGCACCTGCAGCCGTTCCTCCGCGAGGGGCTCGACCAGGTCCGGCACGAGCAGGTAGCAAAACGCCCGCCGGTGACTGCGCCCTACCCGTCCTCGGAGCTGGTAGAGCTGGGCGAGCCCCAGCCGGTCAGCGCGATCGACGATCATCGTGTTGGCGTTCGGCACGTCGAGTCCCGACTCGACGATCATGGTGGACACGAGACTGTCGACTTCGCCGCGCACGAATCGCCCCATGACCGCTTCGAGATCGGATTCGCGCATCTGCCCGTGCGCCACCGCGAGGCGCGCGCGCGGCGCGAGTGTCTGGACCCGTGCGGCGACCGTCTCGATCGTCTCGATCCGGTTGTGCACGAAATACACCTGGCCGCCCCGGTCGAGCTCGCGCGCCATCGCTTCCTCGAGCAAGGCGTCGTCCCACGGCTCGACGAACGTGAGCACCGGCGACCGGTCTTTCGGCGCTGTCTCGAGCAGTGTGAGGTCGCGCAGCCCCGCGAGCGAGAGATGCAGCGTGCGTGGGATGGGCGTGGCGGTCAGCGTCAGAACATCGACGCTCAGCTTCAATGCCTTGAGACGCTCTTTGTGCCGGACGCCGAAGCGATGTTCTTCATCCACGATGAGCAGCCCCAGATCTTTGAACGTCACATCAGGGGACAGCAGCCGGTGCGTCCCGATCACGATGTCCAACTCCCCGCCGGTCAGGCGCTGAACGATTGGCGTCGCCTCCTTGGTACTGCGAAACCGCGAGAGGACTTCGATGCGCACCGGGTAGTCGGCCAGCCGTTCGCGGAATGTGCGGCCGTGTTGCTCGGCGAGAATCGTGGTTGGCACCAGCACGGCGACCTGCTTGCCCGCCTGCACCGCCTTGAAGGCGGCCCGCACCGCTACTTCCGTCTTCCCGTATCCGACATCGCCCACGAGCAACCGGTCCATCGGGCGGGCGCGCTCCATATCGCGCTTGACCTCGTCTGAGGCCCGGCGTTGGTCCGGCGTGTCTTCATAAAGGAAAGAGGACTCGAGCTCGCGCTGCCAGGGCGTATCGGGCGGGAAGGCATAGCCGTGCGCGAGCTGCCGGCGCGCGTACAAATCCAGCAATTCCGCCGCCATGGCGCGAATGGCGGCCCGCGTCTTGTCACGCTGCCGTTGCCACGTCGTGGCGCCGAGGCGATGCAGGCGCGGCGGGGGCGCGTCGCCGTCGCCGACCGTGCGAGAGCTGGTCGATCCGATACAGGGGAACGTTCAGGCGATCGCCCCCCTCGTATTCCACCACGGCAACCTCGAGCGTGGCACCATCCGAGCCGACGGAGATGGTCTGCAGGCCGCGATAGATACCGATGCCATGCTCCAGGTGCACGACATATCCGCCCGGCGTCAGCGGTCGGGAGGCGGCGGTCGAGACCGCGCTGCGGTAGCGGCGCGGGCGGCGCAGCCGTCGCGCGCGGCGGAAGATCTCGTGATCGGTGAGCACTCGCAGCGTGGGAATGATGAATCCGCCATCGAGCGCACCGACCACGAGCGTCGCGCGGTCTGAGCCGAGCAGCTCCTCGAGGCGTTCGAGCTGTCCCTCATTGTCGCACAGAATCACCGTCGGCGGCGGCTGGGCGACGATGTGGCGGAGGCGCTTCATGTCCCGGTCGACATGCTCTGGCGGAGCGAGCGGGAACCGCTGCTCCGTCTCCGCCTCGCTTACGGAGATGCGCGCGAGTCGATCGAGTCTCGTGCGCCACGCGACCGGATCCACGAGCAGCTCCTCACGCGGAGGCGATTCCTCCCCCATGCGGCGCGCGACTTCGAGATGGTGCGCCGCATCCGCCCAGGCGCGTTCGACTTCTCGCTCGACGGCGGATTCCTGGTCGGCGACGACAATCGTATCCGTGGGCAAAAGGTCGAGGAGGTTGGCGTGTAGGGGCGCAGCATGCTGCGCCCCTACCGGCCCACGGACATCCACTTCCGTCCGTACCGGCAGCACGGTGACGCGATTCAGCGCCTCACCCGAGCGCTGCGTGTCGAGATCGAAGCTGCGCACCGATACGACCTCGTCGCCCCACCATTCGATGCGCGCAGGGGTCGCCATACCGAATCCATACACGTCCAGAATCCCGCCTCGGACGCTGTACTGCGCGACCTCCGTGACGGTGGGCACCCGTTCGTACCCCATGGTCTCGAGGCGCTGCGCGGTGTCCGTCAGACGCTTCTCCTCTTTACTGACCTCGATCACGAGGCGCCGCTGGTCGAGCGCCGCTGGCACGGCTGTCCGCTCGGCCGTGGCGCGCGCGGTCGTGATGAGCACGCGGACGGCGCCGCGCAATAGCGCATCGATGGTTTCTATGCGCTCGCCGGCAAGCTCGTAATGCGGCTCTTCGACACCGAGCGATTCGCGCTGGGGATACAGCGCCGTGGTTTCGGACCCGAGCAGGGTTTGCAGATCCGCAAGCCAGCGTTCACTGTCCGCCGGCGTGGGCGCGACGATGGCGAACAAGCGTTGTGGCAGGCGGCGCGCGAGCGTGGACACCAGCACGGCGGGGCTCGAGCCGGGCAGGCCCCCCACACTGACATGGGTGCCGGCCGTTGGCAGCCGCTCGATGAGTGAGCGGGTCGCGGGCAGCTCCTCGAACCGCTCGAGCAGGAAGTCGAGGGCCATCAGCGCGTGCGCGTTGCGACAGCCAGCTCGATCGCGGCGAGCAGCAAGGCGAGTATGAGCAGGATGGCGCTCGCATCCGCGCGACGCGTCCCTGAGAACCGCTCGGCCGACAACGCGCTCGCGCTCAACACTTCGACGCGATCTCGTCCGCCGAACGCCGTGGTCACAAGCGCCGGCGTAGCGGGTGTGAGATCGGATTCGCGCGGGTCGGGACCGAAGACCGTCGCGCCCACCGTGTCGGTGCCACGCGTCCGGAACTCCACGCGCGGCGCACCCTCTGCGGAATTGACATCCGCCTCACCGATCACGATCCGATTGACGAGTGCATCAATGAACGGGACGAATCCGGGCGCCGTCGGCAACGCCGTCCATGCGGTGTCGAGGCGGCTCCCGAGCAGCAGAACGTTCCCGGAGCGCACTAACCATGGCTCTCCGTTCACGGTGGCCAGCACCTCGTCGGACGCACCCTCGAGCCGGTAGCGACGCGCGACTGGCGTGCCATCGAGCGCGGGTAGTTGTGGCGCCACGAGGTTGCCGGGCGTGCCCACGTCGCCCCAGTGCCACGGGACGCCGCGCGCCGCGAGTCCCCGATTTGCCTGGCCGACCAGCGCCGGGTCGGCGGGCGGCTGCACGATGGCATGTGGCGCATTCGGTGGCGCCGTCACGACCCTCGCTGACGCGCTTGCCTTCCTGCAAGACCGCCAGCGCCGCAGCAACGAATGAGCCAGACCCCGGCGTCGCAGTCACGCGCGCGGCCGGCGCGACGCGCCAGGCAAAGGGACGACGATCGTCGACCCGCAGCTCGTCAGGTTCCAGGGCCGCTTCACCCAGCCACCACCCCGGCGCCAGGGATTGTACCGGCAACGACACGGTCACCGCCGACCGCATCGTGCCACCGCTGCCTCCGGGCGTCGCGAGACCCCGCGCAGCGATTTCTCCGCCCCCCCCTCCCCGGTCACGCCGTGCGCCGCCAATGCGAATGGTGACAGGCACGGGTTGTGGAATCTCACGGCCAGCAGGGGTCGAGCCGCTGAGCTCGATGACCGCCGCCCCTTCCGAGACTGTCACCGACGCGATGCCGCGGTTGGTTACCGCGCTTCCCGGCTCGAGCGCGAGTATGCGCACCCCACGCGGAACATCGGCGCGACCCGATGCCAGGGCGGTGCGCTGCAAGTCGCTCAGCACGTGCACCTCGCGTCCCGGCAACGGCTGCGCGTCCACGATCCGTGCGGCACGTCCGACCGCATCGACGAGGTCCAGGCGCTGCCAGCCCGCATGGGTGCTATCGATGATCGCGAGCAGCGCTTCGCGCGTGCCACCGCGCAGTACACCGTCGCACAACATCAGCCAGACCCGATCAGCGGAGGTGGTCCGCGCGAGTGAGGAACGCGCCGCGACGCGCAGCCGATCCAGCACCGGGCCGGCGCTCACCACCGCTCCCGACGACGGAGAGTTGTCGAGAATGATGACCACTGCCGTCGGCTGGTGAGCACCTCCTCCCCGCAACGGGATCAGCGGTCGCGCCGCCGCCAACACGATCACCGCGATCAGCGCGGTCCGGAGTATCATGAGAAGCAAGTGCCGCAGCTTCAGCCGTCGCGCGCTCTCTCGCTCGGCTGCGCTGAGATAGCGGACGGGTGGGAAGTCGAGCTCAGGCGGAATACGTCGCTGGAGAAGGTGCAGGAGTGCCGGGATCGCCGCGGCAGCGAGCCCCAGCAAGGCCAACGGATGAAGGAAGCTCACGTCAACAAACGCAGCGCGAGACCAAACGGCATGTCGGTCTGTACGTGATGGTAACTAATGCCATGGCGGCGGCAGGCTTTGCGCCACGCCGCGATTTCTCGCTGCACGGTATTGGCATACGCGCGCGCCAGCTCGCGTGGCCGCACGACGACGCTCACGGACGACTCCGGATCGCGGAAGCGTACCTCGGGCGGACCGGTGAGCTTCACTTCGGCGGGATCCATCAAATGAAACACAATCACCTGATGCCCGCGGTGGCGCAGGTACCGCAGGGCTGCGAGGGCGAGCTCGCGATCGAACAGCAAATCGGAGACCAGCACCACCATGCCCCGGCGGGCGAGCAGCGCGGTTAGTCGCTGCAGCGCCGCGTGCGCCGCGGTGCCCCGCCCGTCCGGCGTATCGAGCAGACCGCGCACGATCCGCGTCCACTGACCCGCTTTGACGCGGGCGGGAATCACCTGCCGCACCTGCTCGTCAAAAGTGACCAGGCCGGTCGCGTCACGTTGTCGGAGGAGGATCAGTGCCAGGGCGGCCGCCAGCCGGTCCGCGTATGCGCGCTTGGTGAGACGTTCCGGCGTGCCCTGCCATGCCATCGAGCGGCTGGCATCGAGGAGGATCATCGCGCGCAGATTGGTCTCTTCTTCGAACTGTTTCACGAACAACCGGTCCGAGCGACCCAGAATTCGCCAATCGAGGTACCGCAGCTCATCGCCAGCCTGGTAGGCCCGATGCTCGGTGAACTCGACCGAGAATCCGCGAAACGGCGACCGGTGCACGCCGGCGAGGAACCCTTCAACCACTCCTTCGGCGACGATCTCGATACCACCCAGGCGAGCGACTTCGGCAGGATCGAGAAGATCTAGGCGCTGAGCCAAGAAATGTCCTTGCCATGGGACAGCCAGCACGCAGTGCGACGTGGCCAAGTCATTATAACAATATAATTTAGGCGTAGTCGGCTTGTGGCACAGTCTCTGCCCTAGGGGCGGCGGGAGGCTCCATGTTCACAAACTTAGCGTTGCTCAGCTTGGCCTTCGTGTCCACGCCGGCCGTCAGCGGGGCTCCGACTTTCTACCGTCCGCGCATCGAGGTATGGACCAATCGTGGCGAGGGGGCCGTTTATACCCGCGGTGAGCGGGTGCGGCTCTTTTTCCGCCTCGATCAAGACGCCTACGTCACGATCTTCCGTGTCGACACGGACGGTCGGGTGCGCGTGCTGTTCCCGCGCGATCCGTGGGAAGACAACTTCGCGCGCGCGGGCCGGGACCTCGAGATCGATGGACGCCAGCTCGGGAGCGACGCCTTTACAATCGACGATTATCCCGGCGTCGGCTACCTGTTCGCGGTCGCGTCGGCTGATGCGTTCGTCTACGACCAAATCGAGAGCGGCGATCACTGGGACTATCGCGTCATCGCGGATGGCCGGGTGCGCGGCGACCCGTACGTGGCGATGACTGATCTCGCGCAGCGCATCGTTCCGGAGGGGTACGCCGACTGGGATTACGACGTGGTCTCGTACAACGTCGGCCAGCATTACGACTATCCTCGCTTCCTGTGCTACGATTGCCACACGTACGTCAGCTATTCCTACTGGGACCCATACTACACGTCGTGCGTTCGCTTCCGCATGTTCGTGTATGACGATCCCTGGTACTATCCGTATCGCTATTACGGCGGGGGCCGCGTCGTGTTTGTGCGGCCCTATCGCCCGCAGCCCCGATTCATCTTCAAGGACTGGGGATCGGACCGGCCAAGCCGCGAAGGCTTCATCTCGCGCGAGCGCGAGCGCCCAGTCAACGACAACGGGCGTCGCGGCGTGACGGGCCGCGATCTGGGTGGCCTCGGCATCATTCCGCCTCCCAACGTGCGTGAGCGACGCAATCGTCCCGGCGATGACAGAAACAACGGGAATAACCGAAACAACGGCAACGATCGCGGCAACAACGGCAACGACGATCGCGGGAACGGACGGCGCGAACGTCCGGATCACCCGGAGCATCCTGAGCACCCAGACAATCCGGGTCGCCGTGATCGCCCTGACGACAACCGGTCTGCGGATCGGCCGATGGTGCTGCCACGGGCGGATCAATCGCATGGGAATCCGGGACTGCGCGATGCGGAGCAACGGCGAGTCGAGCCGCGCACTGTCGAACCGCAACGCGACGAGCCACGCCGGATTGAGCCGCGCAATGAGCCGCGGAACGAGCCACGGAACGAGCCACGGAACGAGCCGCGCCGCATCGAGCCCCGCAACGAACCGCGCAGCCAGCCGCAACCACGCGCGGAGCCGCGGCGCGATCCGCCGCGCGAATCCTCCAAGCCGCGCAACGAGCCTGAGGTCCGGCGGCGCAAGCCCTGAACGTTCAGACTGAAACCTGACGCGCCCGATCGTAGTGACACACGGTCGGGCGCGTTAGTTTTCTTTCCCCTTCCTTTCGCGAGGATCTCGTGGTCGCGCTGCTGCTCTTGTCAACCGCGTTGCTCGCCCAAACGCCTGCCGCCGTTCAGCGGGCGGCGCAGACGATCTCGCCCGAGGACATCCGCCGGCGCATCGGCATTATCGCGGATGATTCCATGCGCGGCCGGGACACGCCGAGTCCCGAGCTCGACAAGGTCGCTGCGTACATCGGTCGCGAGTACCGCCGTCTCGGACTGACAGCGGGGGGCGATAGCGGCACGTTCATCCAGCACTACACCATCGACCGCGTGGAAATTCGGGGCGACAGTTCCGCCGCGTTCCTGCACGCCGCAGGGAACGACGCGACGTTCGCATACGGCACCGACTTCGTGCTCGCCGATAATTCGTTCGACAGCGGGGATTACGCCGGCGAGCTGGTCCTCCTCTCGGGACCGCTGACCGGTGCAATCCCGGTCGATACCGCTGCGCTGGCGGGCAAGATGCTCATCCTCGCGACGCGACCGCGCAATCGTGCGGAGCTCCAACGCGTCGTGGCGTGGAAACCGCAGGGAATTGTGTTCGTCGGAACCGCGCCCGACTCGATTTGGAGACGGAACGTCGACCGCGGCAATCGACCTCAGCCACGTAACCCGCTCCAGCCCATCGGTCCTCCGATCTTTCTCGCGATTCGGGCGATCGCACTGCAGCCCGTCGTCAGCCGTCTGGGCGGCGATCTGAGTGCCGCGCAATCAGCCACCAGCCTCGCGGTCCAGTCGTTGGGGGGCGCCCAATTACACGTGCATGCCCGGATACGGATCGTGGAGCGCAGGTTCGCGCCGAACGTGGTGGGCATCCTGCCGGGCAGCGACCCGGTCCTCAAGAACGAGTTCGTCGTGTTCAGCGCGCACATGGACCACATAGGCGTCGCGGGGCCGCGCGGCAGCGGCGGCTGCCGGGCTCAAGGCGCGGACTCGATTTGCAACGGCGCCGATGATGACGGCTCTGGAACCGTCGCGGTGGTGGAAATCGCCGAAGCCCTGGCGGGAATGACGCCGCGGCCGAAGCGCTCGATCATCTTCCTGAACGTGAGCGGCGAGGAGAAGGGCTTGTGGGGCAGCGCGTATTTCTCCGACCATCCGGCCGTGCCGATCAGCAACATCGTGGCCGATCTCAACATCGACATGATCGGCCGCAACTGGAAAGACACGATCGTAGCGATCGGCAAGGAGCATTCGGATCTCGGCGCGACGCTGAACCGCGTCGGCGCGGCGCACGCTGAGCTCAACATGCGGCCGATCGACGACATCTGGCCTGCGGAAAACTTCTACTTCCGCTCCGACCACTACAACTTCGCCAGGAAGGGCGTGCCCATCCTGTTCTTCTTCAGCGGCACCCATCCCGATTACCACCAGGTGGGCGACTCCCCCGACAAGATCGACGCGGAAAAGGAGTCGCGCGTCGCGCGGCTCATCTTCTACCTCGGCGTCGAGGTCGCGAACGCCGCCGAGCGCCCGAAATGGAACCGCGAGAGCTACCGCACGATCGTCGGGCGGTAAGGCGCCGGTCTAGCGATCCAACACCACTACGACCACCGACCCTGGAATGACCGGGGGTCGGGGACGTGGGCGGTCGGGCGTCGGTGCCGGTGGCTCACCGAACTGCGCCGCGACAGTGTAGACGCGATGCGTGCGCTCATCCAGAGCGATGGTCCGTCCCCCGCGCTGCGTCGGCACCGTCGCGACGACCCGGAAGCTGTCCGGCGAATCCTCGTGCACGAAGGTCATCGTCCCTTCACCATTGGAGCTCACGGCAAAGCCGCGGCTTGGGTCGAACGCGGCACCATCGACGCCACTCCCGATCGGCAACGTGATCAGCACCTTGCCGCGATCCGGATCCACGACCGCCATCAACGCGTTGGAGCACACCGAAAACAGGCGGCGCGTCCGGCGGTCGATCGCCAGCCCCGACGGCTCCTCGCACGGCGCGAGCGGCCAACGGCCTTCCACCGCCAGCGTCTTCGGATCGAACGCCACGAGCTCGCTCTTGTCCTCGATATTGACGTACATGTGTCCGCGCCCATCCGACACCGCGTTCTCCGGCTTGCCCCCGAGGTCCAGCGTGCCCACGACGGTTCCGGACTGCGGATCGATCGCGGTCGCATTAGCCCCGCCGCCATTGAATGTGAACACGCGACGCGAGAAGGGATCATAGGTGATCGCATCCGGATTGCGGCCGGTGACCCTCACCACCGAGAGCGGCGCGAGCGTCTTGAGATCGAAGATCGTCACGGTGGTGTCTCGGCCGTTGCTCGTGAAGCCCCGATTCAACTCGCGGACGAACGCAATGCCGTGCACGCCGTTGGTGTTGGGGATATCGCCGATCACTGAGTCGCGATCGAGATCGATCACGGCGACGTGCGTGCCGCGGGACACGTACAGTCGATGAGCGACGGTGTCCACGGTCAGATAATCCCAGCCACCCTCACCCGCCAATGGAATCCGGCGGATGACGTGATATGGGGCAGGGCCAGAGACGGGGGTCTGCGTGGTTTGGACGGCGAGTGCGAGCGCGAGCAAGCCGATCATAGAGTCCTCCAGGAGTTCCGAATTCTAACGTAGGAACCCGCCCTCTGGCGCGGGCGTCACGCGCTCACGCATCTTGGCTAGGTGAGGGTGCTGATTGTCGAAGACGACGCCGAGCTGGCCGGATTGCTGCGGGACGGTCTCCGCGAGCACCGCATCGACCCCACGATCGCAGCGACCTTTGCCGATGGACAGGCGCGGACGCAGGCGGGCGACTACGACGTCATCATTCTCGACGTCCGCCTGCCGGGGGGAACCGGATTCGAGCTGTGTGCGCAGCTGCGCCACAACTCCGTTGACACTCCCGTACTCATGCTGACCGCACTAGACGCCGTAGATGATCGGGTCCGCGGCTTGACGGCCGGCGCGGACGACTATCTCACCAAGCCATTCGCCTTTCGCGAGCTGGTCGCGCGCCTGCAGGCGCTCGCACGCCGGCGCGCGCTGGCAATCACACCGGCCATACTACGTGTGGCGGATCTCGAAATGGACGTGGGATCGCGCGTGGTGCGACGTGCCGGCCGGCCTATCGCGCTGACCGCGAAGGAGTTTGCGTTGCTCGAATTCCTGCTGCGGCATTCCGGCCAGGTCGTTGATCGCGGGGCGATCACGGCGCACATCTGGGATGACAATCACGATCCGTTCGCGAACGTGCTGGAGGTTCTGGTCCGCCGGTTGCGCAGCAAGATCGATGATGGGTTCGAGCC
>QHTY01000068.1:0-352 GCA_003220985.1 Gemmatimonadota bacterium | reverse complement strand
ACGCTTTGGTATGCGGCGACGTTCGCGGTGATCCTGGTGGCGCTGGGCGGCGGACTGCTCGTTGCCATGCGCCAGTGGCTCTCCCATCGGCTCGACCATTCGCTGCAGGTGGCGGCGGCCGCGTTGATCCGCGCGACCCACACGCTCGAGCAGGAGCGGGCGACAACAGGCGTCAGCGACGCTGTCGAAGAGCTGCACATCCCCGACCGCGATCTGTACCTGCTCGATACCACCGGACGCCCGCTGACGCCCGCCCGCGCGGACGCCTGGATCGTGGCCGCGGCGCGCACGGCGGTGCGGACCGGGCGTGCGCAGATCAACGCCGAGTCGCCGGACGGTCGCGAGATCCGGG
>QHTY01000067.1:26445-33267 GCA_003220985.1 Gemmatimonadota bacterium | reverse complement strand
GTACAGCGTCCCGCGCCCCAGATTGGCTTCGGCGGCCGCGAACCCGTCTTTGAGGTAGTGCTGGCCCCACGCCCACCCACTGCGCAGCGGATGATCGGTCTCGTACCACGCCACGGGCCGCAGTCCGTCGGCCGGTGCATTCGCGGCCGGCCGGAACACAGGGCTCTCGTCGAAGAACACGTCGGCGTGGTCCGCGAAGCCGTAGGCGACCGGCCGGGTGTTGTCGACTCTCACCTGGAGCACCGAGCCCGGAACGTAGAACTTCTCGTTCGGGAGCGGCTTCCCGTCCGCGACGAGCTGGTTCACGACCGGCAGGCCGAGGTGGCGCGCCAGGTTGGTGGAGCTGCCGATCGAGATGATTGTGCCGCCCGCGTTCAAGAACTCCCGTAGCTGGGGCACGGTCTTCGCGACGGTCACGCGTCCCAGCCGGGCCCGGTACTCCGCCGGAATCCTGGCGGTATCGAGGGGGCCTTCGAAGGCCCCCCCTTCGGCCGCGCTATCGCTTGTGGGAACGGCGCCGTCCGGCAGAATCACGACGTCGAACCGCTCGGCGAGCTTGCCGGAGTCGAGCGTCGGGGGATAGACGACCTCAAAGGGGAACTCGAACCGCTCGAGCAGCCAGCGAGTCCAGCCCGAGGGCATCGAGCCGCCGTAGCGGTCCCACAAAGCAATCCGCACGGGCTGCAACCGGAGCCTGGTGCCGTTAGGCACCTTCGCCACGCCCTCGAAGCTCAGGCCCAGCTCGGTCGCCATCTGGCGGAGCAGCGGCACGACCGCGGGCGTCCGCGGGATGAAAATGGTGCCGGCCGGGAACGTCTTGCCGTTCGCGTCGAGCGGAGCCGTGAGCCAATACACAGCATGTTTCTTCGCGAGCAGGCGGTTGGTTGCGATGACGCCGTCGTTGACCTGGTGACTCAGCAGGAATCCCGCGGCCCCGTCCGCCCGGCTCACGGTTCCCGCCGGCGGCGTGGCGAGGCCCTGGATCGGCTGGAACGGCCCGTCAAACGCGTCGAGGATCCGATCGAACTGCACGCCCATCTGGAAGGCGAGCGTGTAGCCGGCGTTGTCGTAGGGCGGAATGGGCGGGCCGCCGGGATACTGGAAGTCGTTGGGGTGATCCTGCGGCTCGAACATATCGAGGACGTGGGGGCGGAAGGCCTGCGCCGTCTTGATCACGAACGAGCCCGAAGGATATCGTTTTCCCTGCACGTCGAACGGCTGGCTCGCGCGCATCACCGTGATGCCGTTCTTGATGAGGGTGTTGACGAACTTCGTCGCCGTCAAGAAGTCCGGCTGGTCGGCCGGGAGCACGTAGCCGCGCGGATCGCGTTCGTCCGGGTCGCGTAGGATCGCGAAGTATTTCGTGGGCACCGCGCCGCCACGGGGCCCGCGCGCGGGGGTGATGCTGTCGCGCCGAAGGGCGGCCTTGACCGCCTCGATGCGCTGCGGGTGAATCGTCCAGTTATCGCGGTTGCCCCGCTCGATCGAGTTCCTCCCCATCCGGTAGATGTTGTACAGCAGCGTCTCGCGGTATCGCGAAGCGTAGTCGAGGACGGCACGGTTCGCGGTCATCGAGTACTCGACCGACTGCCGGAAATGCCAGGTCTGCGGCGTGACTGGATATGGGAAGTCGGCGCTCGGCAGTTGGCGGTCGGGGACGAACGGGATCTCGATCGGCGTCGGGTTGCCGATGCTCTCGGTCAGGAGCCCGATCATGTTGTGGAAGTACGTACTCGTGCGGAGCCCGCCGTTCCACCACGTCGAGTAGTTGGCACCGCGCCGCATGGTCGCGCCGGGCTTTCCTTCCGCTTCGAAGCGGCCGTGCATTGCCGCCCCCAGCGCGTCGATCCCCATCGGTACCAGCGGGTCGAAGAAATAGTTGAAGGGATCACGGAACGGCGGAGCGAACAGCACGGCCCCGGCGGGCCCCGTCTGATGGTGGTTGTACACGATCTCCGGAAACCATTCGTGGAATAGGATGCGCGTCATGTTCTCGGTTTCCGGCTGGTTCACGATGTAGAAGTCACGGTTATTGTCGTGCCCGATGTACTTCTGATATAGCCGGGGGATGCCGCCGGTGGACCGCTTGAGCGAGTCCGGCTCCCGCATGTACCAGCCGGAGACGAGCTCCATGCCGTCGGGGTTCGCGTGCACGGCGAGCAGGATCACGTCGTTCAGGAACCGCATCGTCTCCGGGTCGTCCCGGCTCACCATGTCGTAGACAAGGCGCATGAGCTGCGTCGCGCCGAGCACCTCGGTGGCGTGCAAGCCGCCGTCGATCCACACGACCGCCTTGCCCTCGGCCGCGAGCGCGTGGGCCTGATCGTCGGTCAGACCTTCCGCGTGTGCGAGCCGCTGCGCCGTTTCCTTGTAGCGCGCGAGGTTCTTCAAATTGTCCGGGGAGGAGATGATCGCCATCAACTGGGGACGGCCCTCGGCCGTGTTCCCGATGGTGTCCAGCACCATGCGGGGGGACTGCCGCGCGAGCTGCTGCCAGTATGCGAGCAGCTGGGTGTAGGTCGGCAGTTGGTAATCGGCGCCGAGGTCGAAGCCCAAGGCTTCCTTGGGCGTGGTAATGCGGCTCTGGGCCAGGATCGGTGCGGCGGTCGCAACGATCGCGAGCGCCAGTACGCCGACGGTACGGGTGCGAAGATCTGAGAGCGTGGTGCGCATTGCGTGATCGCCTGGTGGAAGTGGACCGGATGATGCAGGTCGAAAAAAAGCATACGGCGCAGGACGGCGGCTGACTAGGGCCGGGGTGTTGCGTCCTCGCCACGTCCTCTACAGCGACCCCGCGAGCCGCCTTTCCCCCATCGCTCGATCCACTCCCTTCGGTTGGGAGCCGGATTTTGGGATATGGCTTGGGTTATACCGGCTAACATGATTGCGATCACTGGCGCAGAAATCTCTCCGCCAACTGCTGCAACCGCTCGTTTGCCGCAGCCCGCGCGTCCGCGAGGATCCGCTCGACGTACGGTCGGAGCTGCGGCTCGCCCCAACGGTATCCCGTCGCGAGCTCGGCGCTGTAGGAATCGCCGGCGTTCGCGCCTTCGAGCAGCGCCAGCGCCGCCGCGGCGTCGTAGCCAGGATCGCTCCGTGCCGGTAGGCTGTAACGCCGTTCTGGACCGCCAGCGTCTTCCTTAATGAATGCCCGCGACATGCGTAAACTCGTTGCCTCGGTGCTCAAAGCGTTTTGCAGGCTACTTCATGCTTCGCGTTTGCGCCGCCCGGTTCTGCGCTCTTGTGGGAGCGGTTCGCTCGTCCCGGCCATCACCACCCGGTTTCGCCCAGCGCCTTTGGCCTCATACATCGCCGCGTCGGCAGTCGCGATCAACTCCTCGGGCGTCTCGCCGCCGTCAGGATACTCGGCCAAGCCAATGCTCACCGTCAGCGACCCCAGGCCGAGATCCTGCTCCGCCACGCGAGCGCGGATCCGCTCCCCGACGAGGGCCGCCGTTGCCATGTTGGCCTCGAGCAACATCACCACGAACTCCTCGCCACCGTAGCGCGCGACGCAGTCCACTGCGCGCGTCGTTCTGCGGAAGACCTCGGCGATCTTCACCAGTGCGGCGTCGCCCGCGAGGTGTCCGTGCGTGTCGTTGTATTGCTTGAACTTGTCGACATCCGCCAGCAGCACGGAGAACGAGCGGCGCAGTCGTCGCGATCGCTGCACTTCGCTGGCGAGCGTGCCCATGAGATGGCGGCGATTGTAGAGCCCGGTCAGGGAATCGGTCAGCGAGAGCTTCTCCAACTCGCTCTGACTGTCGCGCTCGCGGAGCCGCGACACCATGGTATTGAACGCCCGCGTCAAGTACCCGACCTCGCCGCTGCCGCCCGTCGGCAGCTCGACCGACAGATCGCCGGCCGACACCCGTGCGGCGGCCTCGGTCAGGCGCGTGAGCGGAAGGGTGATGACCACACCGACGCCGTACGCCAACAGTCCGACGGCAACGAGCAGCCCGATGAGGAGGAACACGGTCCGGAGCCGCAGCGCGCCGGCTGCGCGCGTGGCTGCGGCTCGCGGCGTCTCCGCCACGGCTGCCCAGCGCAATTGGGGAATACGCCGCAGTACCGCCACCACTTCACGTCCGCCGCCACGCGACTGGACGACGGTCTGGCCTTCGCGTTCGGTCAATTCTCTGCTGGTCGCTTCGGGCAACGTGGTTTTCATGACGTCGGCGGGGTTGCCCGCCGAGCTGATCACCACGCGACCTTGCTCGGTGATGAGGTAGACATAACGGGACCCGTCTCCCGCGGCCAGCTCCCCCAGGAGGCTCCTGACGCTGTCCAAATTGACCTTCGCGATCAGTGCGCCCAGGAATAACCCGTCATCCTTGCGGATCGGCACCACGAGCTGCACGACCGCTTTGCCAAGGCTGGCGTCCCAGAACGGCTCGCCCACGAGCGCATCGCGTGTCCGCAGGTTGTTCATGCGGTCTGGGGTGAGTCGCAAGCCGGTCCGGCTGCCGCTGCTCGTCAGCAGCTGTCCGTCTTGTCCGCTGATGGCGAGGCCATCGTGAGCCGGAAGGTTCTGGCGAACCGAGGCGAGGTAATCGCGCAGACGATCGATGGCCTGCTGCCCTCCCCGACTCGCCGCTCTGGCCAGATTATCTGAAACGACATAGGGGCTGGCGCGCAGGCGCAAATCATACAAACGCTGATCGAGCCACACGCCCACCTCGCGCGCCACGTCCGACGTGACGCCGCGCAGCTCGGTGCCGGCGCGATCGCTGAGCGATCGCCGACTCCCTCCGTACAGCATCACGGTCATCGCGACGGTCGACACGAAAGCCGCTGCCACCCCGAAGGCCACGAACTTGGCCCTCATGGTGTCGAGGCGTAACGCATGCAACGACCGAACGATGGCTTTTTCCCAATTAATCACTGGCAATCGCCTGAAAGGACACAGCAACATTCACTTTCGGCCCGTAGCCGCAAGAGCGCCTAACCTGTTTTCTATCATTGTTTTGCGGGAGGGTGTTCCGCAAAAGTCAGCGGCGCGGCTCCTCCCCCCACCAATACCGCCCAGCGTCCGCCAGACTGCCACGTCGGGCGAGTGCGTCATCCACGATCCCGTTCACCGGTGGATGCCGATCGGGGAGGGCGCCACCCGCCGCCACGAGCACGTCGATGAGCTTCACGTAGAGGTCGGGGTCGCCGCCATGCCCGGCGCGCCACAGCGCGGCTCCGACGATGTCGCCACCCCACCGCGTGCGCACGCCAGGACGGGCGCCGCGCGCGAGCAACAGCCGGATCACGTCGAGATGGCCACTTAAGACCGCATAGAACAGCGCCGTCTCCCCATCGCCGGTGTGCGCGTCGACCTCCACGCCGCGGTCCAGCATACATGTGACGACATTCCCGTGGCCGTACGCTGCCGCGTAGCGCATTGCCATTTCCAACTCGGGCACGCTTGCCCGATCGAAGCGACTCTGGACGACGTCGAGCCTCCCGACTCCGGCCGCGGACACGAGATCGAGGCGCGCGCCGCGGTCGGCAAGATACCGGGCCGCCTCTGGACATCCGTTCGCGAGGCACGCGAACACCGCCCCATGGTCATTGCCGGCGAGATTGGGATGCTCGATCTCCGCGCCATGATCGAGCAGCAGCTGGATCAGCGGGTTTTGCACTCCCGCCTGGCGCGGATGCGCGCTCGTCGCCACCAGGCCGAGCGTCGTGCACCCGCCTCCGTACACATTCGCCTCGGCTTCGACCTCGGCGCCTGCCTCGAGCAGGATCTCGGTGATGCGCACGATGTTCTGCGGCGTGTTCTGGCGATAGCCCTCGACCCCGTTGGCCGAGACGTAGTGCAGCAGCGTGGCATTGTGCTCGCGCTCGGAGCGCGCGCGGATCAGGTCCGGCTGCTCACGTAGCAGTCGCCGCAGCTTCTCCTCGTCTCCGTCCACGATCGCCTGTGCGGCGGCCTCGAAGGGGGCGCCCCCGCCCCCCCCCGCACGCGTGAGGACATCGAGGTGCGCGCTGAACTTCGGCCAGCTCTCGAACCCGTGGGCGCGGGCGATCACGAACTGCGCGTCGGCCAGCACGCACGTGCGTTTGCCTCGGTCCAGCGGCTTCAGGTCGCGGCTCTGGATGTAGACGTCCGCGGCGCCGCGAAACACGATCGCGCGGAACCCGTCCCACTTGGGCTCGAACAGAAAGGCCCCGTCGTCGGGCAGCGCCTCCGCCAGCTTGGCGAGCATCGGCTCGATCGGCGGAGCGATGGGGAATTGGTCTTTGGCGCGTCGAGGCATCCCTACCCCCCGAACCGCTCGAACCGATACGCGAGCTCCGGACCTTCGTCCCCCTCGTACGCGAGCTGCGCGATCAGCAGGGTGAATGGCTCCGTATACCGGGCGATCCGTAACGGTCCAGCGTCCACCGGATCGAACCCCACGTCGCGGATCAGCTGAGCGGCGACCTTCTTGCTTCTCGCGTCGTCCCCGCAGTAGACGAGGCTGGGTTTCGTAGCCTTGCGCCGAGCCGCGAAGACATCGAACAGGACCTCGCTCGGTACCGTCCCGAACGCGGAGACGACGCGAGCCTTGGGCACCCGCTTGGCGAGCGCCTCCGCGCCCGAGGAGGTGTGGGCGATCACGAGGTCGGTATCGTCCGCATTCATCGGCAATGAGCAGCTTACGACGACCTTGCCCGACAGATCGCCGGCCCGCGTCAACACGTCGTCGACTCGGGACCAGTGCACGGCAAGCAAGAGCGCGTCCGCTCCTTGTGCGGCCTCGCGTGGTGTGCCCGCGCGCGCGTTCCCCTTCGCGTCCCGCGCGAGCTTAGCGAGCTTCTCCTGGTTCCGCGCATAGCTGAAGACCA
>QHTY01000067.1:24393-26337 GCA_003220985.1 Gemmatimonadota bacterium | reverse complement strand
TCGATCTCACGGAGATCGTCCGGCGTCAGGGTGATGTTAACGGCTCCGATGTTCTCCTCGAGGCGGCTCAGCTGCTTGGTTCCGGGGATTGGGACGATCCACGGCTGTTGCGCGAGGAGCCACGCGAGCGCGATCTGCGCCGGCGTCGCTCGCTTGCGCTGGGCAAGCCTGTTGAGTTGCTCGACCAGGGCCTGATTGGCTTTGCGATTCTCGGACGTAAAGCGGGGGACGACGTTGCGGAAGTCGCCGCCGTCGAACGTCGTCTTGTCGTCGATCTTCCCGGTCAGGAAGCCCCTGCCGAGCGGGCTGAATGGAACGAAGCCAATACCGAGCTCCGCGAGTGTCGGTACTACCTCTGCTTCTTCAGGGCGTCTGAACCACAGGGAGTATTCACTCTGCAATGCCGTCACGGGTTGCACGGCGTGCGCGCGGCGGATGGTTTTCACTCCCGCTTCAGACAGGCCGAAGTGTTTCACCTTGCCTTCCTGAATTAGATCCCTCACCGCGCCGGCGACGTCTTCAATGGGCACGTTGATGTCCACGCGGTGCTGATAGAACAGATCGATAACGTCGGTCTTCAATCGCTTGAGCGACCCCTCGACGACCTGCTTGATGTGCTCCGGCCGGCTGTCTTGGCCCAGCTGTTTGCCGTCAGGACCGAATCTGAAACCGAATTTCGTGGCGATCACGACCTGTTCGCGGACTGGAGCAAGCGCTTCGCCGACGAGCTCTTCGTTCGTGAAGGGGCCGTACACTTCGGCGGTGTCGAAGAATGTGACGCCGCGGTCGACGGCTGCCCGAATCAGCGAAATCATCTCCTGCTTGTCTGGAAACGGAGGGTAGGAAAAGCTCATTCCCATGCAACCGAGCCCGAGCGCCGAAACTTCCAGGTTGCTCTTTCCGAGTTTGCGCTTTTGCATGGAACAATTCTATCCGCGCGGCTGGTCGTTGACGAATGGGTGATGCCCACCACGAAGACTTAGCGCCTGCGGAGTCCTGCCGTTAGCGTGAGAGTCTCGACAGTTTCGCCCCGCGCGGCGTCGCGCACCTGCGCGTGATCGATCCCATACCCCAGTGTGAACCATAGAGGACCGGGTCCCATGTTCACCGTGACCCCGACCTCGCCACCGCGTGTGCTGCCGGAGCCCGGTGGCACGTTGACGTCGAGGCCCAGCCCGCGCCACAGCATCGCGTATCCGCGCACGCTCGTGCCGACGAGCGCGGTTTCCACGCGTCCTCCCAGGCGCCATGTGACCCAGCGCTCCGCGCCCGACGTGGTGGCATAGTGGCGGACGCGCGGCCCCATTTCCACGCTGAGCCACGGCGTCCCAACGAAACGCAGTGCCAATGCCCCCTCCACCAGATCGCGACTTTCCGATACCTGATCCGTCGGCTGAAGCGTGCCCTCAGCATACTGCACGCCGAGCTCGAAGCGGCGGAACCGCAGACTGCCGGCAAATCCCAAGGCGGTCCCGCTGACCTGCGTCACGCCACTCGCTTCACTGCGAGCTCGGAAGTTCTGTACCAGACCGGCAGCCGTGCCGCTGAGGGAGCTCTGTGCGGCGAGAGAGCCGGCAGTGAGCACGCCCAGTGCGGAGAGGGCCGTGAGCCAGAAGGAGCGCGTGCTCACTGGTTGTTTGCCTCCACTGCGACCTCGCTCCCGGCATGGATGTGAAACCGCGCCGCTCGAATGCGCGCGGCGTTCTCGCGGGTCACCGTGTCCTCCTGGCGCCGCCACGCGTCCCGGCGGGTTCGGTTGATTGCGGCGTTCTCCGGCAACGCGCTCCCCGTGCGGCGCGATAGGTAGCCGACGAGACCGCCCACGGTTAAAGCGCCGGCCACAACAAACCGCGTCCCGGAGGCGCGCTCGCCGGGCGCGAGAATCGCCGGCAATGAAACGGCGGCGGCGGCGAGGAGTGTGCCTCCGCCGAGCAAGCGCAGCCC
>QHTY01000067.1:22841-24374 GCA_003220985.1 Gemmatimonadota bacterium | reverse complement strand
GGGTAGGGTGTCGAGCCCCTGGAGCTCGACGCGCAGTGGAATTCTCACCAAGCGCGCCGGGTCCCTGGCCCCTGCCACCCTTTCGGAGGCGACGGTAAGCCAGAGGCGGTCGCCGGTCGCGAGTCCACCGGTCGAATCGCGCCCATTCCAGCGGACGTCCAGACTGTCGCCGATCGGCCCGGTGAACACGGTCGCGAGCGGGCGCCCATCTTCGCGACTGATGGCCACAGTCACTCTATGCGGCGTGCTTGGATACAGCCATGCAAGCAGCCGGCCCCCCTCGCCAACACTGAACTCCGTGTCCGCCGGCACGCGGACGGCAACAACGGGCGTGCGACTTCGCACGTCGTTGTACAGTCGCGTGATCTCGGGCGGGAAGATCAGCGTGTCGGGCCGCTGACGTGGTGCCAGGAGGACCAACCGGCGGAAGACGGCGATCGCGGAGTCGTGCCGTTGCCTGTAGTGCTCGGTGGCGCCGAGGTAGGTGAGGGCTCGCGTGTGCTCCGGGTCGCCGAGCCCGGTCACCAGCGGCGGTGTGAGAACGCGGCGCAACAGGCGCGCCGCAGTGTCGAAGTCGAGATCCTGGTAGGCGCGGATGGCCCCAGTCATCAGCTCGCTCGCCGTGCCACCCCCCGCGTTCTGTGCACGGAGCGGAGTGGCAAGCAGCAATACCAGCGCTACGACTCGCACGCTCACTGGGCGTCCTTCTCCAGCGTGATGTTCGTGATCCTCACGGTGCCGCCGGCGATCACGTCGACCCACGCGTCATGTGTCTTGAATCCCTCGCGGACCAAGAGTAGGTGATGCCGCCCCGGCGACACGCGAACCCGGATCTGCGGCGTGCTGCCCACCACACGCCCATCCACCGACAACTCGGCCCACGGGCTCGAGTTGATGGACAGGTACCCGGCGAGCCCGACGACGCGCTGCGTGGGCCGCTGCCGTGGGGACGGTGCGGGGCGTGCGGGCCGTGCGGGCGGTGCGGGCGGTGCGGGCGGTGCGGGCGGTGGCTGCTCAACGCCACTCAGCGAAGGCGGCGTCACACGCTCGCCGCGGAGCGCGTTCTCTGGCAAGATCGCATACGGGGGCGGCGCGGGCTGGACCCACGCGCTGGGGTCAACCGGGTCCGTTCGCTCGCTGCTCTTCAGAATCGCGACGCAAGCCATGATGAGCGCCGTCCCGATCGACGCGGCCACTACCACGACACGAAGCCTCCTCGGTTTGTGCGATGGCGGCGCCTCCCAGGCGTCGTCCAGGACCCGATAACGGGGCGGCGAAGTGCGGGGCGGGATCGAAGGAGGGACCGTCATAGGCCAATGACGGTGAATGAGTCGCTCGTTGCCCCACTCAGGCCCGATGCCGCCGCCTTCAGAACACAGCCCGTGCATGCGCCGCTGATGTGCAAGTTGCTGAACGTGGCGACGCCGTTGACGGCGTTCACGTGAGTGTTGCCGGTCAGGCCGCCAGCGACGATAGGCCCCTCGAGTGTGAGGTCTATCGGGCCGGAAAAGCTGGTCGCGGTTTCTCCCTGCG
>QHTY01000067.1:8503-22812 GCA_003220985.1 Gemmatimonadota bacterium | reverse complement strand
TGGAGTGGCGACGGCGGACCGCTGGTGAACTCGAGATAGGTCGCCGGCGGCGGCGGCGGCGGCGGTGGCGGCGACCCCGACGTCGTCGTTCCGCTCGCGATGTTGGACAGGCCACCGAACACCGCATCCACATCCAGCGTGCCGCGGAACGCCACCATCTGGAACTGATACGCCGTGGCTGGTTGTAGACCACGGACGCTGCAGCTTCGCCCTGCTCCGATCGAGGTCCCCGCCACTGGGACCCTGCAACTGCCGCGAGTGACACTGGTCGCGGAAGGCCACGAGATTGGGTCAATCGCCCAACGAATGTCGTACTTCGCCGGTTGGCCGGCCCCGTCGTCGACCTCTGTGAATGTGAGGGTCACCGAACTGTCCGTCACGCTCGCAACCGATAGGTCGTTCACCGTCCCCGGAGCCGACGGGGGTGGTGGCGGTGGCGGTGGTGGTGGTGGCGGCGGCGGTGGCGGTGGTGGTGGTGGTGGCGGCGGCGGCGGCGGGGGCGGCGGCGGCGGCGCGATGACGGAGATGTCGAACGGGTCGCTCGTGGCGGCACGTAGGCTGCCCGATGTCGCTGCCAGCGTATAGCCAGAACCCACCTGATCGATGCGCAGATCGCCAAACGTCGCGACTCCCGCGGCGGCAGCCACGGTGCGCACACCGAACAGTTGTGCGTTGTGGAGCGCGCTCGCATCGCGCCCGATGGCCACCGTGATCGTACCCGTGAATGTGGTGGCGACGTTGCCGCCATCATCGAGCGCCGAGACTTCGACCGGCGGCGTGATCGTGCTGTCGGGCTGGGTGCTGCTCGGCTCCACGGTGAACCGGAGCTGCGACGCCACGCCGGGCGTGATGTCAAAGGTGGCGCTGGTGGCGCCGGCGAGCCCCGGTGCGGATGCGGTGAAAGTGTATTGCCCCGCCTTATTGAGGCGGAGGTCGGCAAATCGGGCAATGCCGCCGCTCGCGGGCGCACTCAGCGTTCCCGAGATCGCTGCGCCTGCTGGATGGTCGCCCAGCGCGATCGTGATCGTCCCGCTGAAGCCCGTGAACCGATGGCCATCGGCGTCGAGCGCGGTGACCTCGACCGCTGGCGTGATCGTGGCGCCCGCCGCCGTGGTGGTCGGCGGGCGCGAGAACGTGAGGCTGTTCGGTGCGGGGAGGACTCGCAGCTCGACCGGGACGCGCAGCTGCGCGACGCCCTTGTCGTCCGGTACGATCACGATCGTGTCGCGGTAGCTGCCACTGGGCAGACCGGTGGGATCGAGAGTCAGCCGCAGCGTGTCGGGCGCGGAGCCTGTGTTGTCAGCGAGCGTCAGCCACGACGCATTGGCGGCGCGGTGCGCGGTCCACGACGGTGGCGTGTCCCGGTGTGAGGTGGAGATGACAAGCGCCGCTGAATCCGCGGCGCTGCCCGTCGATGCCGAATCGACGACCCGAGATGGGGTGACGTCGATCACTTTCGCGGGGGGCGCGTCGAAGAGCTTTCCGACGCTACAACCGATGATGATGAGTGCGACGGCGAGGGAGGCGAGTCTTCCCTTTTGCTTACTCATGAGTGCCGACTCGCGAGAGCACGTTCCATACCCAATGTCGCGGCAGTGCGACGGGGCGATGAGTCCGGTCCGACGTGTTGCGAAGGCGCAACGGGTGGCGTGGTGATGCTACGCGGGCACGGCGAGAACCTGGCAAGAATCGCCACCCGCGAACAACGTAGAGGCTCCAGGCGACGGGAGTCGGTATGACCGGGGTGCGAGTGCTGGTCGGTACTCGGAAGGGTGCGTTCATCCTGGCGGCGGATGGTAAGCGCCAGCGCTGGGACGTGCGTGGCCCGTTCTTCGCCGGCTGGGAGATCTATCATATGAAAGGATCGCCCGCAGATCCCGAACGGTTATACGCGTCGCAGTCGAGCGGCTGGTTCGGGCAGGTCATCCAGCGGTCCTGTGACGGCGGCAGGACGTGGGAGGCGCCCGGTGGCGGCCCTGAGAAATCCGCCGACGGTATGCCGCGCGGTGAGAGTAACAAGTTCGTCTACGATACGACTTCCAAGACCGGCAAGCCTCTCACCGCGCATCAATGCATCCCTGGGAGTTCGCCCGGGTCTGGCACCTGGAGCCGTCGCTTGACGACCCGGATGCCGTCTACGCAGGCGTGGAAGACGCCGGGCTGTTCCGCTCGGACGACGGCGGGAAGCACTGGCAGGAGCTGCCCGGGCTCCGCGGCCACGAGTCCGGGCCGTCGTGGCAGCCGGGAGCGGGCGGGATGTGCCTGCACACGATCCTGCTCGATCCGTCTGAGCCGCGCCGCATGTTCGTGGCGATCTCGGCGGCCGGGGCGTTCAAGACTGACGACGCAGGCGCGACGTGGCGGCCTATCAACCGGGGCCTCGTGTCCAAGTACATCCCTACTCCCACGGCCGAGGTCGGACATTGCGTGCATCGTCTCGCGCTGCACCGTACGCGTCCGCGCGTGTTGTTCATGCAGAAGCACTGGGACGTGATGCGCTCGGACGACGCCGGTGATTCGTGGCGCGAAGTGAGCGGCAATCTCCCCACCGACTTCGGCTTCGTCGTCGACGTGCATGCGCACGAGCCCGACACCATTTACGTCGTCCCGATCAAGAGCGACTCGGAACACTATCCGCCCGACGGCCAGCTGCGCGTGTACCGCAGTCGCACCGGCGGCGGTGAGTGGGAGGCGCTAACGAAGGGCCTGCCGCAGCGTGACTGCTATGTCAACGTGCTGCGCGATGCGATGGCCGTGGACTCGCTCGATCGGTGCGGCATCTACTTCGGGACGACGGGCGGGCAGGTGTATGCGTCCGCCGACGGCGGCGACAGCTGGAGTGCGATCGTGCGCGACCTGCCGCCCGTGCTCTCCGTAGAGGTCCAGACGTTGCCATGATTCGTGTGGAGCTGCCGCAGCATCTGCAAACGTTGGCGGGCGTCGGGGAAGAAGTGCTCCTCGAGGTGGCTGGGCCGGCCACTCCCCGCTCCGTGCTTGATGCGCTCGAAGCGCGCTATCCCGTGTTGCGCGGCACGATCCGCGATCACGACACGCTCGAGCGGCGGCCGTTTGTACGGTTCTTTGCGTGCGCGCGCGACTGGTCGCACGAGCCGCAGGATAGTCCGCTCCCCGCCGCTGTCGCGTCAGGCGCGGAGCCGCTGCTCGTCGTCGGAGCTATCGCGGGCGGATAGCGACATCGCCAGCTTCATGACGTAGAACAGCGCCCGCCCACCCTAACGGATCGAGCCCGGAGATCATCATCGAGTTGTTGCTAGTGAGAACTCACTGTCGCCCGCTCGCCGCGCAACGCCCGCTCGCCTACGGCTCGGAGGTAGCGCTCGCCCGGATTCGTGCTGTCGCCTCGCACGAGAGAATTGTAGGAGAACAGGACGATGCCCGCGGCGCCGAGCTCACGCGCGACGCCGATCTGCGCTACTGTGCCGTCAACCGTGTTTCGATACGCGCCGATTCCGGCCCAGACACGTCCGCCGCCGACCGTCGCCACGGCCGTACGGATGCGCTCGCGGAAGAGCGGTAAGCTGTCGGTGTAAGCCATCGGACAGGCGACGTCGAGAATCCCGCGGCGCAGCCACTCCTGCCAATCCTGGTACCGCCGATCATGGGCGCTCGCGGTGTCCGCGAACACCGCCGCGCTGACGAGGAGCCGCGGCGCGCGCTTTTTCACGCCGTAGTAGATCCGCTCCACCAGCTCCGTGATCTGCTGGCGGCGGAAGTCGTCCCACGCCGCGGGGAAGGAGTCGGTGTAGACGAGCGGATCGAATGACGCCCGCTCGGCGAACCGCAGCCGCGTCGTGTCGGGCAGGTGGGGCACGAGCCAATCGCGGAACCGATCGAGCGCGATGCGCGAGTAGTCGTAGTCGGGCGCCGGATACCGTACATAGTCGAAGTGCAGCCCGTCCAGATCGTAGTGCTCCACCAAATCCATCCAGATCGAGTAGATGTGCTCCTTCACCTCCGGCGCCGCGGGACTCAGGTACAGGCCCTCGGTGTGGTCGCGGTTCGCGCGAGCGTACTCCGCGAGCGCCTGGACGTAGCTCGAGTCGCGCGGGTTGGCGGCGTACAGCTGGCGGGCCAGTGGTTGCGGCACGGCGAGCAGGTCGGGACGACGATGCACCAGGTGCGTCGAGTCGGCGGGGAGCGTGTCCGCGTTGGCGACGAGGTTGGTGTTGATCCAGGCGTGCACGCGGAGCCCCCGTCGATGGGCCTCGCGAATCGTCCGCTCGAGCGGGTCGTAGCTTCCGCTCCGCCAGCCCGGTGGCGGTGGCTCCCAACGGCCTCGGTAGTAGGCGTCCCCGCGCCCGCGAACTTGGACAATCAGGGTATTGAACCCCGCGTCAGCTGCCCGCCGCACCATCGCCCGGATGCTGTCGGGGTGCACGAGCGTGTTTCGCACGACCCACAGCGCCCGGACCTCCGTTCCTGCGGGGATGGGGGTCGCAGCCCGCACGCCGGCGGAGCCGGCGGAGCATCCCGCAAGTATCACGACCAAGACGGACGTTAGGGGCAAACGCACGTTGTCACGACTCACAACGGCGAGATCGTCAGTTCGACCTCGTCTCCCGGCTGGACCGAGATCGTCTCGGTGCGCGGATTACCGCGACCACCGATGGGGTGCAGTTCGAAGCGGAGTTCGGGGGAGCTTCGGACGATGTCGTCACGCAGCGTGAACAGCTGCGTCGATAGACCCGTGACCATGCCGAGCCGGATGCGTTGTCCATACCGCAACACAAAAACGTCCATGTCGAGAAAGTTCTGATTTCGCACCCGTAGCGTGGTCACCGGCAGCGGTTCGGGCATGCCGGATCTTGCCCCGTGGCCGCACGCCCCGCTGAGCATCGCCAAGGCTAGAAGCACGCCTCTCATCATTCCTCCCGCGTCTGTTTAGGGCTTCCCCCGCACGTGTGTGACGCCGCTCACACCGGAGTCCTGGCGCATGCGCCACGTTTGCTGGTGCTGCTCAGAGCAAAACCGTCGAAAGACGGTGACGCAGAGCCACGGGGCTACGGTAGGTTAACCGCCTTGCTCGCCTGGCCGCCAGCAAGGCACGCTGGCGGCTTTTTGTTTTTTGGGGAGGTTGAGCCATGAACTTCAAGTTTAAGCTATCGCGTCGACTCGCGCGGATGAAGCTGGGTGCGGTGATAGCCGGGACGCTTCTCCTCGGCTGTAGCCTCTCGAGCTCACCCGTGATTGCTCGTGTAGAGGGTATCCAGATCAGGCCAGGCCGCGTCTCGCTCCTGCCATTCCAGGCTGCGCCCCTGACCGTCGTCGTCATCACTTCGCGGGGCATCGATAGCAGTGGAGCGGCGGCGGCGCTGGAGTGGTCGACGACCGGTGGGACGATCATCAATAACGGCATACTCGCCGGCGTCCGCTACATTACGTACACATCGCCGGCGCAGCCCGGCAACTATCTGTTCGTTGTCACGACGCCCACCGGCACGCCCGCAGACACCGCCAGCTTCACCGTCACGACAACCCCGGTGCCTGTAAACAAGGTCGCCGTCACGCCCGCCACCGTCAGCCTCGCCCTTGGTGACACCACGAGGCTCTACGCGACGCTGACGGACTCGACTGGGAGCACAGTGTTCGGCCGGGCGATCACGTGGTCCTCCAGCGCACCCACTGTCGCCATGGCTTTCGATATCGGTTTTATCCGCGCGACGGCGGTTGGCACTGCGACGATCACCGCGACCAGCGAAGGGTACAGCGGGACAGCAGTCGTCACGGTGCATCAGTAGATTCGGCTCCTCGCCGCTTTCACAGCGGCGGAATTACTAGCTCGACGTGGTCTCCCGGAAATACGGTGATCGCTTCGGTGCGTGGGTTCCTGCCGCCGCCGATGGCGTGCAGTTCGAAGCGCAGCTGCGGGGAGATTCTGACGAATTCGGCCGGGATCGGAAACACCTGCGTCGACACGCCTCTGACGATGCCCAGCCGGGTGCGCTGACTGCTGTTTAACACAAACACGTCCATGTCGAGGGAGCTCTGGTTCCGCACCCTCACCGTCGTCTGCGCTTGGGGTTGGGGGGGAGCCCGATTCGCCCCGTGACTGCACCCAGCAGTCAACAGCGCCAGGGCCAGTAGCGCGTCTCGCATCCTTCCACCAGGTCCCACGAGTGATACAATATGCTCGAACACATCCCGGGGGAACACGTGCGTAAGTCACTGCTGCTGTCTATCAACATCCTCTACGCCTCGATCGCGTCAGCGCAGCTCTCGGTGCATTGGGAGGAGCTGACGGCTGCCGATTTCAAGGTCGCCATCACCCGCGCCCAAGGCACCTGCCTGCTCCCCTTCGGCATCATGGAAAAACATGGGCCGCATCTGCCGCTGGGGAACGATCTACTCAACGTGCGCTACGTGGCGCTCAATGCGGCGCAACAGGAATACGCGATCGTGTTTCCCGAATACTATTTCGGGCAGATTTTTGAGGCGAAGCACGAGCCAGGTACCGTCGCCTACAGCCGGCCCCTGCAGCTCCAACTGCTGCAGGAGACGACCGACGAGATGGCGCGGAATGGTTGCAAGAAGATCATCATCGTGAACGGTCACGGCGGCAACAACAGCCTGCTCCCCTATTTCGCGCAGACGCAGCTCGACACGCCGCACGACTACGTCGTGTACACGTTGGGAATCATGCGCAGCGGTCAGGGCGAGCCGAAGCACAAATCGAACCCGGCCACGGACATGCACGCCGGCGAAAGTGAAACGTCGGTGAGTATGATCGCGCGGCCCGACCTCGTGCACCTGGATCGCGCGCCACAGGAATCGGGTGCCGATCAAGCGCGCTTGTCCGCGCTACCGGAAGGCCTCTACACTGGCATCTGGTGGTACGCGCGTTTCCCTAATCACTATGCGGGCGAAGGTGCCGCGGCGTCGCGCGAGCTCGGCGAGTTCGAGGCCAGGACGTGGATCACCGGGGTCGTACGGGCGATCCGGGCGGTGAAGGCCGATGCGGAGAGCCTTCGGTTGCAAAATGAGTTCTACGATCGGAGCAAACACCCGCTCGACACGCCGCAATAGCTCTCAGGGGGTTTCATGAGCCTCGACATGGGACGGCTCCCCTAGAACACGACAGTCTGAATGGAATGCGCGGGCGCACGGACCGTCACGGCAGCGCTTCCCACGCGCAGGTGATACTCGCCGGCTTTTGCGGTCGGATTCATGACGACGACGGCCACGTGTCCGTCCGGGTTCACGAAGCCGGTGGCGAGCAGCATGCTGCGGCTCGGCGCGATAGCGATCCGCTTGGCGCCGGGGCGGATGAATTTCGAGAAGTGCCCGATGTAGTAATAGGAGTTCGTGTAGATCAGCTGGCCTGTACGTGTATCGGCATGAATCGGTGCGAAGCAGTAATTGCCCACATGATTTGGACCGCCCCGTTCATCGAGCAGGATATTCCAGTCCGTCCATCCTTCGGCGCCCGAATTGAAGTCGTGAATCATCGAGCGCCCGTAGGCCTCGCCGAGACTCCAACGTCCGTATGCCGTCGAGTCAAAGTTCGCGGGTGTGCCTTCGGTGAAGATGATGTGCTTGGCGGGATAGAGCCGGTTCACCAGCGCTACGTTGTCGTACATCTGCGTCCCGCCTGACCAGTCCTCGTACCAATGAAATCCGATGCCCCACGCGTATTGCGCGGCCCGGGGATCGTCGAAGATGGTCTGCGCGCGCTGCACGATCAGATCGCGGTTGTGGTCCCACACGATGATGTTGACGTCCTTGAGCCCGCGCCGGGCCATGACCGGGCCGAGGTAGTCGCGCAGAAAATCGCGCTCGGCTTCGGGCTGGTAGATGCACGATTCCCACGTCTGGGTCGCCATCGGCTCGTTCTGAATCGTGATTCCCCAGACGGGCACACCGGCACGCCGATAGCCCTCGATGAACTTTGTGTAGTAGAGGGCCCAGGACTGGCGATACTCGGCGCGCAGGTGCCCGCCGTGCAGCATGTCGTTGTTGTCCTTCATGTACGCCGGCGGGCTCCACGGACTGGCAAACAGTTTGAGCCGATTATCGCTCGCCGCCATCGCACGCTTGATCAACGGAATCTTGTAGCGCAGATCGGGCGCGATGGAGAACGTGCTCAGATCCTTGTCCCCTTCGGTCACATAGGTGTAGCTCGCGCTCGAGAAGTCGCAGCTGTTGATGTTCGTCCGCGCCAGCGTGTACCCGATGCCGCGATCGGTGCCGTAATAGGCGCTCATCAGCTCGTCCTGCCGGTTCGCGGGCAGTTTCGCGAATGTCTCCGCCGCGGCATCGGTCAGCGCGCCCCCGATTCCGATCATCGTTTGGAACGTGCGCCGCGGGTCGACGAACACGTACACTTGCGATTCCGTGATCGGCTCGGCTTGCTTGAAGACCAGTGTGTCGGCGGGTGTCAAACGCAGGCTCGTGCTGTCGGCCGTGGTGTACACGACGACGCGTTTACCGAGGACCTGCGCTCGAGCCGCAGGTTGTTGCGTCGGCGAAGCGGACAGGGCGAGCACCAGGGCGGCGAGCATGGGCAGCATGAAACTTTTCGCCTGGACCGCCAATGTCAACGCGCCGGATCGACGGTGATCCGGCGCGCCACCAAAGTAAGGTTCACGTCCCCCTCTCAGGACCGGGACGTAGACCGCTCCCAATTGACAAACAGAAACCCGCCCGGAGCGTCGAACTTCGGCTCGCCTGGGCCGGGCAGGATTTGCAGCTGCAGCTCGTCGATCTTGTTCTTCGAGCAGTCCCAGCAGGCGAGCGCGAAATCCCTCTCGCGCCGCGTGTGCGACAAGAGCATGACGTGCACCATGGCGTTGTCCGTCACTGCGATCCCATTTCGGTAGAGGTGCCCGACGGCCCACAGCGCGACGGCACTGTTGATCGTCGGCACGAGGGGCGTGTGCACCTGTGTCACGCCGTGGTAATAGAGCCCCAGGATCACCCCCCCAAACCTCGGGTGGTGCGGGACGTCCTTTGTCTGCACGCGGTCCAACACCAGCTTCCAATGCGCTCCATCCTGGGTGCTGAACTCCGCGATACCGTTCACTGAATCGCGCGTCGCCCCCATATCCCACGCTGTAAAAGAGAACGTCCCCGAGACCCTGGCCACGTTGTTCGAGTAGGGGCCGTTCTTCACTTGCGACTCGAGGCCCTCGCGCTCGTCGCCGAACGCTTGGAGAATCGGGGCCGCGCTGTCGGGGAAGGGGAACGGCCCCGGCANCCGCTCGTGACGCGGATCTCCCGGATCGCTGCGGGGGCGGGCGCATCGCTCATCGCGGCGCTGCTGACCGTTAGGTGCGCTTCCATCCCGAGCTTCTTGTGCGAGCCCTCGCCGACGGGGCAGTACACCTCATAAGTCCCAGGCTTGAGTGTGAGCGTGAGCGTGCCGTTCGCTCCAGGCTGGATCGTTTCGGTCTCCTGTTCGATCCCTTCTCCTTCGACTTCGACGGCGTGCGGGATCTGGCCGGTGTTCGTGACGACGAACGTCACTGGTCCGGCCGCGATATTCGGTTGCGACAGCTCCACTTTCCATTCGGACAGCCGGACGCTGACCTGAGTGGGTTCGGGCGATCCGGGCAAGAGTGCCAGCAGCAGCAGGATGCGTTTCATTTTGACTTCCTCCGCAAACGAGTCTGAGTGAGCAGCTTCGGGAGCAAAGACTCGCAATGCCGCGTTGGTATTCCCGGGAATAATTCGGGCACTGGCGGAGTCTCTACTTCGAGGAGCCGACTTGGAGCGCGAACGATTCGAGAGGATCGTCTTACCGCATCTGGACGGCGCGTACACGCTGGCGCGCTACCTGACGCGCAACGACGCGGACGCGCAGGACATCGTGCAGGACGCTTCGCTTCGCGCGCTCAAGTATGGCGATGGCTTTCGCGGCAGCACCGCGGCCGATGCCCGGGCGTGGTTTCTCGCCATCGTGCGCAACACGGCGTACACGTGGCGGCAGCGACAGACCAACGCGGCGTTCGTCACGGAGTTCAATGAGGATCTGCACAGCGATGCTGGCGCGGCACATGATCCAGCGATCGCAATGGACCTGCGGCAGGCGCTCGATCAGCTGCCGCTGGAATTCCGGGAAGTGATCGTGCTGCGGGAGCTCGAGGGATTGTCGTACAAAGAGATCAGCGAGGTGACGGACGTGCCGGTCGGCACGGTGATGTCGCGGCTCGCGCGTGCCCGCAAGCGGCTGCAGAAAGCGTTGACATGACTCATCCCGATTTTGAAGCGCAGGTCGATCTGTATCTCGACGGTGAGCTCGCGCCGTCCGACGCGCGCGAGCTCGAGGTGCACCTCGTCCAGTGCGCCGAGTGCACCCGATTCCGCGACAAGCGGCTGGCGCTGCGCGCGGCGATCAAGTCGCAGATCCCGGCGTTGCGGGCGCCGGAAGCCCTGCGCCGGCGCATCCAGACCCAGCGCCGCTCGGGCGCGCGCTTCCGAGCGGTCGTTGTCTGGCGCTCCCTCGCGCTCGCCGCGTCCGTGGCGGTCGTCGCCTTCGGCGGCTGGCAACTGGGGGTGCAGCGTGGGCGGGGGGAGATGCTCGCCTCTGAAGTGCTGACGAGCCATATCCGTTCTCTGATGCCGGGGGGGGGGCACCTGACCGACGTGCAGTCGTCGGATCAGCACACGGTGAAGCCGTGGTTCCATGGAAAATTGGACTACTCGCCCCCGGTGTACGATTTCGCCGGCCGCGGGTATCCGCTGCTCGGCGGCCGGCTCGATTACATCGGTGGGCGATCTGTCGCGGCGCTCGTCTATGGCCGGCGCCAGCACGTCATCAACGTGGTGCTGTGGCCGCGGGATCGCGATCCGCGCGCGAGCGCTCCTGCAGCGCAAACGCGGCAGGGGTACCACGTCCTGCGTTGGGTGACGCCGGAGTACTCCTATTGGGCCGTGTCCGACCTCGGTCTGTCAGAGCTCCAGGATTTCGAGCGGCTGCTCCTGCAGGCGGATTCGGCGGCTGCGCCGCAGCCTCGCTAGCGGTTGATCCAGTACGACAGCTTCACCAGGAAGCTGTTGTCCGGCCGCAAGTCGAACAGGTCGATCAGATCGCCCCTGAAGCCTTGCGTACCCTCGACGCCCGTCGATCCCCGCCGGCCCTGACTCCAGACGACGAACAGCGTGGACCCCGGCCGGTACTCCCACCGGAACACGACATTCGAGCGGAACTGCTTGAAGTTGAACCCGCCGATGTTGTTCGTGAACGCCGTGTCGGCATAGGCCTGATAGCGGCTATCGTAGTCGGCCGCGCGCGGGTTCGCCGACAGCTCACGAACGTTGCTAAACGTTCCCTTCGACACGAACGGCTGCGCGTACACCTGCAACGTCATGTTCGCGGTGAACGGATATGTGAAGCGCATCGTCAGCCCGAGCTGCTTCTGCTCGAGGTGCCCGAACAGGTAATGCGTCACGTCGTTCGTGTCCGTGCGCGACCCGAGCGACTGCACGTCGCTGGTGCGACGCGTGTAGCTCGGCGAGAATGCCGCGGTCACGCGTGACGCGATCTTGAAGTCGATCTCGGGCCCGAAGTTGAAGTTGCGCGACCGCCCGCCGTTTGCCCGGAACCAGTTGAACCAGAGATAGGGGACGATCGCTTTGCGGTCGTCGCCGTTGATCCCCAGCCAGGGCGCGAGGTAGGAATCCTGGCGGACCGCCGGGCCACCGCGCGCGCAGTCGTAGCAATACGTGGTCCCCAGTTGTCCGATGGTCCCACCGAAGTGCAGCGACCACGTATTCAGGAATGTCGTGTGCGTGTTGGTGTTGAACGCCCGCTCCCCGGGCAGGCCGTCAGTGGTCCAATACTGCCACCAGTTGAGATTCCACTGGAAACGCTGGTAGAAGCTCCGCTTGTGCCGATCGAAGTACCCCGCCCAGGTGCTCCACGCGATCTGATCGGCGCGCTGCAGGTACCCGAGGTCGTTGATCTCGAAGCCGGGGGACCGGCGTTCGACATTGGATTGAAACAGGACGTTGCCCGCGACCTTGCCAAACTGCAGCATTTCGGCATCCCCCGAGAGCGAGACCCTCGTCGAGTCGAACCGCAGCGCGTCAGGCCGCTGGTAATAGTGCGTAGCGTCGAGCTGCGTCGATGCGATTGCCTGGGCGCTGCCGGCGACTCGGCTGAAATCGACCGAACCCGAGAACTCGTAGCGCCCACCCGGGAAGCGGTGACGGAAGTCCATCCCGCCCACGTACGCACTCGAGTGCAGATACGGGTCGCTCCAGGGGTCGTTGTCACGATTCACGGCGGTGATGATGCCGCCCACGCTCGACTCACCCTTGCGCAGGTCTTGCCGCAGTCGCAGCACGCCGTAATTCGTCGCCGGCTCGATCGTCACGCCGCGCGGACCGGCCTCATGCGCGGTCACGGCGTCGAGTGCACCAATCGTCAGGCCGCCAGGCAGGCGCCCGGTGAGCTTGGCGGCGCCGAGGATCGTCGTGAACGCCGCGGAGGTGCTGTCCGAGTAGGTACCGGCAAGTTCTGGCGCCCGTCCGATGCGCCGCGAGTACACCAGTCCCTCACCGGTCGAGCAGTCGTTGACCGCCGTGCAGTTCACGTTCCACTGGAATTGACCGGCCCCCTGTACGAAGAATGGCCGTCTCTCCTGGAAAAAGGTCTCGAACGCGGTGAGGTTGAGCACGCCGGGGTCGGCCTCGACCTGACCGAAGTCTGGATTGATCGTCGCGTCGAGCTTGAGATTCGAGGCCACGAGATACTTGAGATCGCCGCCGACCGTCACGTCCTGTGTGCGTCCGATCCCCGTGCTGTTGAACTCGGACACGTTCTTGGTCACGAGGTACGGCGCGGCTTCGAGCCGGCGTGGTGCCTCGAGCCCCTCCAGACCGTCGATCTCGCCGAACTGCGACACGAACCCCGCCTGCGACTGGCGGATGATGGGCCAGCTCACGCGTTGGGCGTAGCGGTAGAGGTCGCGATCGACCGTCAGGCCGAAGGTGTTGCTGCGCTGCCGCCCATACGGCAGCTGCGACAGCGGGATGTGGAATTCGGCCGTCCAGCCCGTGGAATCGATGCGCGTCGCGACGTCCCACACGGCGTCCCAGGCGAAGTCTTCGTTGCCGTCGTTGAAGATTTGCGCGTCGAGCTTGACGCCCGACGGGTTGACCCCGAACTCGAAGCCGGTGCGGCGGTCGTGATACGAGTCGAGAAAGAGCCAGACCATGTCGCTTGGCGTGAAATAATCGCGACGGGCGAGGACGGTGATGATGCTGTCGGGATGTGGATCGAAGCAGCGGACCAGGACGTAGAGGTTACCCGCGTCATAGGCGACCTTCGCTTCCGTCGGGAGCTTCGGCGGTCCGCCTTCGTTCGGCCGCCACTCCTCGAACTCCCGAATGGGCGGTGCCTCGCGCCACACGGCGTCGTCGCCCTTGCCGTCGATCGTGGGCGGCTGCGCGGCGCGCGTGGCCGTGACACTCTTGGTGCCGGCCTGACGCGGCCGCGCGTCCGCTGGGCGTGAGGCATGATCCGGAGACTGCCCGGCAAGCGTGACGGCTGCGAGGAGCGGCAACACAAACAGCATGATGGTTTCCGGGGTGGTTGCTTCGTTGGATGACGAAACCCCGAAAATGGTTGTTTCAGAGCGGTTACCAGACCAACGGCGAGCCGTCAGTCAGACGGCTCGCCGTAGTTGCTCAGCGGAGGGTGTTGCGGAATGCTACCGCGCCAGCGCTCGCACCGCTGCCGCCAGGGCCAGCACTCGCTTCGCGTCCCGGGACCTCGTGGCATCCTGGTCGAGCTGCGTGGCAAGCGATGTCAGCGCGCGTCGCGAGGTCGTCCGCTCCGCGCTGGCGAGCATCGTCCGCGTGGCGCCGATGCGGTCAGCGGGGAGTCCCTTCGAGCGCTCGAGCTGATCGACGTACGCGCGCGCCACCGCGAAGCTCGTGGGCCAGGTGAGGCGCTGCTGATCCTGGACGTTCTGGTACGACACTTTCACCAGCTTCGCGGCGTCGAGCTCGTTCTGCGTGAGCAGGGCGTTCGGCTGCAGCTCGAGCACGTCGAGCCCACGCGCGATCTCGGTGCTGTAGATGTAGCCGTTGTACCAGTACGCCGACCAGCTCCCCGCCATCTCGAGCTTGGTCGAGTCCATCGGACCGCGGTCGAAGTACGCGATCTCCGCTGGATGCGCGGGATCGGTGAAATCGAACACGGACACACCGCCCTGATACCACCCCTGGACCATGATGTCGCGACCGGGGACCGGGATCAGGTTCCCGTTGTGCGCCACGCAGTTTTCCGTCGAGGTCTGCGGGGCCGGCAGCTTGTAGTAGTTCCGGAACGTGAGCGCGCGGTT
>QHTY01000067.1:8002-8465 GCA_003220985.1 Gemmatimonadota bacterium | reverse complement strand
CGCGGCGCGATGCCGCCGCCCCATTCGTCCGTGAAGATCACCGTGCTGCCATCGTTGTTGAACGTCGCCGAGTGCCAGTACGCGAAGTTCGAATCCGAAGCGGCCGCGACCCGGGCGGGGTGAGCGGGATCCGTGAGGTCGAGGAGCAATCCGTACCCGGCGCACGCGCCACCGGCGATGCTGAGCTCCGGATAGACCGTGATGTCGTGGCACTGATCGGGGCCGTGGCGCACGCCGCCGGGACCCATGGGCGCGAGAAACTCGGCATCGATGATGGCCTGGATGCCGCCGCGCAGCGCGGCGCTGTCGGCGCCGTTGGGCGCCGTCCTGCCCTGACTCCGGGCGACGCTATCGAGCATGGGATTGACGAATTGTGGCGGGAGTACGATGGGCAATCCCTGAAACTTGATGACGTACGCGCCCGTCGCCTGCGCGGAATCCGCGAAGTGTTGCGCGGTGGCGG
>QHTY01000067.1:0-7885 GCA_003220985.1 Gemmatimonadota bacterium | reverse complement strand
TGGCCCGAGACATAGATGTAGACGGCGCTCGTGTCCTTTGGATCGGTCACCAGCGTGTGCGTGTGGGACCCGCGGCAGGTCTGCACGTTGGCGAGGACGCGCGGGTGGTTGAGATCGCTGATGTCGAGCACGCGGACGCCGCGGAAGCGCTGCGGGCTGACCTGTTCCTGGATGCCCTGCGCGCCGCAGTCCACGCGCCCGTTCTGTGACTCGCCTGACAGAAAGAGCAGGTTCTTGTAGACCGACACGTCGTTCTGCTGTTCGGGGCACCGCTCCGCATGCACCAGCTGGGGGCGAGCGGGATCCGCGATGTCCCACACCGAGAAGCCCTGGAAGTTGCCCTGGATCACGAAGTGTCCTGTGAAGGCCAGGTCCGAATTCATGTAGTCGAAATTGCCCGGCTCCGCCGGAATGAAGTCGGCGGGCGGCCGGCTCGTCGATACGAGACGCATGTTCCAGGCGGCCTGGGCGGCCTCCCACCAGCCTGCGCGCAGTCCGACGCGTGGATCGGGTGAGGGAGCGTTTTGGGCGTTGAGTTGAGAAACCACGAGGAGAAGCGATGTGATCACGGACGGCCCCAGCGGCGGCTTATGCACGATGCTCTCTCCGGTCATGACAAGGGCGGATGAACGTATCGGCGTATCAAGAAAGCGCAACGGCGACGGGCTTAATACTGGCACGATGCGCATGCACCACAAACTGCTGCGCGCATGTCGCATCCCGCGCCGGTTGCCCTGGACGGCGGACCTGGCCCGAAGCTTGCCCGTACGCAGGGGCATGAACACTCGCACTGCAATCACTCGCCTATCGGTCCTGTTCGGGTTCGTGTTCGTTGGCGCCGGTTGTCGCGACGCCTTCGACCTGGATCACAACAGTCCGACAGCGCCGCATAGCATGAGCCCGTCGTTCGCGACGGCAAGCGCAGTTTCAACCCGCATCACGCTCGATCAGTTCGAGGCTGCGCAAAACATCGGCATCCCATCGGGTAGCGGCACCCACGTGGGCAAGGCGTTCGACCAAAACCCCCATCTCGGCGATGCCATCGTTGCGACCTTCTTTTGGCGGGGCTCGACCAACACGATCACCAGCGTGAGCGACCACCTGGAGGACGAGACTCCGGTCGGCAACACGTACACGCTGGTGGAGTACGTGACGGCCAATGGCTGGTCGATGGCGACGTACGTCGCGACCAACGTAAAGAACTTCCCCGATCCTGCGCCGAGCCAAGACAAGATCCTCGCCGTACACGCGATCTTCTCCGACCAGATTACGGAGGGCGGCGAGTTGATCTCCGCGTACAGCGGCGTGGCGTTGGCGGCGGCGCTCGCGGCGCACCACTCCGCGACGGGGACCGGCTCCACGACGACGATTGCCGATCCGGGCGCGATTCCCCTTGACGCTGGCGCGCTCGCGTACGGGGTCACGATGGCGAACGCGGTTGTGGATCTCGCGGATGCGCCCGGCTTCTCGCCGATCACCGCGACGTGGGATGCGGTCGTGAAATTCGAAGGACAGTACAAGGTGGCGGACGCCGCCGGCTCTGTCGAACCGCAATGGACCTGGTCGTTCCAGTCGCCGAGCACCTGGTTTGCCAGCGTCGTTGCGCTCAACCCGCAAACGACCCATCTCGCGTTCCTCGTGCAGCCCAGCAGCACCCTGCTGCCCGGCATGACGATCGCGCCACCGGTGCAGGTCGCCGTAGTCGACGATCAGGGGAACACGGTACAAAGCTTCACGGGCCCGGTCACCATCGCGCTCGCGCACGACGGCAGCTTGCTCCACAACGCGCGGCTGTCGGGGACCACGGTCGTGATGGCGTCGAATGGCGTGGCGACGTTCTCGGACCTGAGTATCGACCAGATCGGGAGCGGGTACACGCTGCGGGCCACGGCAGACAACGTCCCGGGCGTGACCAGCAACGCGTTCAACGTCACCATCCCGATTCCCTAGTGTGAGCCTCCGGTCCACACGGTCCTGTGTCCTCGCCATTCAAGAAGGGCAGTACCGTGGCCGGCAACGCGGGCGACATGAAGATCTCGTAATGTGTCAGGTTGGGCAGAATTGCCAACCGATTCTTCGACATGTGCTCGCGTTGCCACCCCGCGTCCTTCAACCCCCCGCCGAGCAGCTGATAGAAGCTCACGATGTGCTCCGGGCGGACCATATCCGCATCGCCATATACCAGCATCACCGGTCCCTTGAGCCGCTTCACGTCCTCCGACCAGTCGAGCGGCTGGCGCATCATTTCGCCCATGGGTTCAACTGAGCGCCGAACGACCCCGTCCAGAATCGACAGCTTAGAGGCCGCCGCGCCGCTCCGCGACGCGTAGGCCGGCCTCCAATACCTCGTCCCGCCCGGCCATCACGCCGCGTCGGGTGCGCTCGACGCGCACCGTGGCTCGAACGCCGATCAAGTGGTGTTGGGTTCCGTCATGCTTCACCACCCGCATCCCCGTCCATTGGATTGTGTATCCGCCCGGTACGGAGAATGGGTTGACATTGCCGTTCGTTCCGGCCGACGCCTGCCCGACGATGACGCCCAGCCGCTCGCCCTCGACGAATCCCATCACTGACTCGGCGTAACTAATCGCCCGGCCATCGGTCAGGAATGCGACTCGCCCGGCGATGTGAGGCACCGCAGGTTGGAGAGCCCATCCCTGGAGTTCGAATCCAGTCGGGCGTTCGTGATCCGGATAGATGATGCGTGGGATTTGCATCCAGTGTGACGTGTCGGGCCCGCTCAGCAGGTGGGTGAGAATGATGTGGTTGCCTGCGGGGTACCCTCGCAGGTCGAACACGATGCCGCGGGCGGCCGCGAGCGCGTCGAGCCGTGGCCGAATCTCGTCCCACGTCGCGCGGCTAAGGTCCACGTACATGATGCCGGGCGCCAGCGCGGCGATCGGTGGCTCGTCCGACGATGGAAAGCGTCGCCCCGGTCCGCGCGTGACGGTGACGTCGAGCTGGCGGCCCTGCCGCTCGAGTGAGAGTCGGACCGGCGTACCACGCCGGCCGGCGCCCACGACCTCGGTCGTCGCGCGCCAGCGCTTCCATTGAGGAGACCCGGAGATCTCGTCCTCGGCGGCCGCCACCAGCGTCGTCACCGGCGTGCCGTCGATCGCGACGACAGCGTCCCCGCGTTGCACGAGAGAGTCGCCGGACGCGGTCACCACCGCTTGTCCCTCGATCCATTCCATCCGGATCGGGAGGAACCCGTCGGGAGAATACCGTGGGTGATACACGCGCCCGTGCCCATCCTGCAGTCGCGCCACGAGCCGGTTCAGCGAGTGAAGCAAGGTGGCTCCGTCGCGTGCCGCCCGCGCGCTGGCGAGCCCGGAATCGAGCTGCGCCTCCCAATCAACCTTGACCACGTCGAAATAGGGATAAAAGTGCTCGAACACGTTCCAGGCGATGAGCATGGCTGCGAGCCGCGTCCGCTCGTCCTGTGGATCATCCACCACGAAGCGAACCGTCTCGAGCGCACGAGCCAGCCGTTCGAGCGTGTCCGGGGCGGAGTGCGGCAACGTTCCAAGCGAGTCGCTCCACAGCGTGAGGGGAATGCGCGCCCGCAGCCCTCCGCCCAGCGTCCGGTCGACCGTCTCACCGGGCGCCGGCCGCGCGTCGAACAGGGCACCAGAGAGCGTATCGGTGTGCGTGGAAATGCGCAGAGCACGCTTGCCTTCGGCGACACCGTCCGTCGTGACCGCGAAATCGTAGCCGGGGCTGCGGGCAAACCAGCCCACCAGGTTCTCGGCGGCTTCGAAGCCGGGGTTGGCGATCGAGACTGGTGACCGCGATCCGTCGCTGTTCTCGACGGTCAGCTCGAAATCGTCGACCAACAGCGTTCCGACGCCCGCCAAAAACACACCGAACACCACCTGGCGCGCGTCACGATCCACAACGCCGGTGATGTCGAACGCCCGCCACTGTTCGCTCGTGATCGGGCGATCGTCCATGTTCTCGAAAAACCCGCGCTGGTTGTTCGCCCGATCCACGCGCAGCCAGAGGTGCCCGCTCGCGCCGTGTCCTCCTGGCGCGAGTCGCACTTGTGCCCGCAGCCGCACGCGTTTGCCGACGAGCGCCGCCGCATCGATGCTTTGGACGATGGTACCGAACCCCTGGCCCTCGGCCGGTACGGCGACGCCGCGGTTAAGTCTGAGACTGCGGTAAGGAGACGCCTTCGACCAATCCAGCCGGACGCCGAGATGCTGCCAGGCGACCGGCTTTAGCCCGTTCGTGTCCGGCGGCCGCCACGGCGCGGCGGGAGTGACTCCCTCAGAATAGATCTGCAGGGTCGGCGCGATGGGGCGGAACAGCTCCTCCAACCGTGTTCGGAGGACGTCCCGTGACGGCGCGTCCCGCACACGGCCAACACCAAAGACGGCGAACTTGTCCCAATCGAGATCGCTCGCCGCGTCACTGGGGTGGAAGAAGCGGATATAGCCGTACAGCTTGGCAAACGCTCGTACATTCGCGAGCGCCGTGGAGGCCTGCACGGCGGGCCTCGGCCGTGCGCCCAGCAGCGGGGCGGTTAGCACTGCGACGATGGCCCAAGTGCTCCGCACGAGTGATTTGGCCACTATGCCCTCGGCGCCGCCGGCTTGGCGGCGTAGATGAAGTCGTAGTAGTCCCGCATCGTCAGGCTGGCCGCCGCCTCCTCGTCGACGATTACGATCGCATCGCGGTGCAGCTGCAGCGCGCTCGCCGTCACCATGCTCGTCACCGGTCCCTCGACCGCCTGCGCGATCGCTTTCGCCTTGGTCTTGCCGCTCGCCACCAACAACAGCTGGCGGGCTTCGAGGATCGTTCCCACACCCATCGTGATGGCGTACACCGGCACGTCTTCGCGACGCTCGAAGAAACGGGCGTTGTCGTCGATCGTCTGTTTCGACAGCGTCTTGAGCCGCGTGCGCGAGCTGAGCGAGCTCGTCGGCTCGTTGAACGCGATGTGACCATCGCTGCCGATGCCCAGGATCTGCAGGTCGATACCGCCGCAGTCGGCGATGCGCTGTTCGTACCACTGGCAAAAGGCGGGATAGTTGCTGGTCGTGCCGGACGGGATGTTGATGTTCTGCGGCGGGATGTTCACGTGCCGAAAGAAATGCTCGTGCATGAAGTAGTGATAGCTCTGCGGGTGATTCACGTTCAGGCCGACGTATTCATCGAGATTGAACGTCGTCACCCGCGAAAAGTCGAGCTGCTCTTTCTTATGGAGCCGGACGAGCTCCTGATAGAGGCCCAGCGGTGTGGACCCGGTCGCCATGCCGAGCACGGCGTTCGGTTTGGTGTTGAGCAGTTCCGCGACGACCTGCGCCGCGAGCTTGCTCATCTGTCCGTAGTCGCGCTGCACGATCACTTCCATCGACGCTCCCTCGGGGAGGTGGGGTCGGTAAACGCGTAGTAAATTGTCGTGGCATGTACCTTTTCGCACTCCTCGGCGCCACGCTGGTTGCACAGGTTCCGTCCATCCCGCTGCCAGAGCACCCGCGACCAGATTTCGAGCGAGCGGAGTGGCTGAACTTGAACGGCCGGTGGCGCTTCGCGTTCGATCCGCGCGACGAGGGCGAGCACGCGGGCTGGGTCAGCGGTGAACTGCCTGGCGCGCGCGAAATCCTCGTGCCCTTCTCTTGGGGGGCGCCGCTGTCGGGCGTCCCCGACAGCGCCGATATCGCCTGGTATGCACGATCCATCACCCCGCCTGCAGTCTGGAGCGGCCGTCGGGTGTTCCTTGTGTTCGGGGCGTGCGATTGGCGCACGACGGTCTGGCTCGACGGCACGAAACTGGGCGAGCATCAAGGCGGCTACACGCCGTTTGCATTCGAGCTGAAATCGGCGACGCCAGGGCGGCCACAGCGTTTGGTGGTTCGCGTGGACGACACCCCGCATCCGTTCAAGCTCGAAGGCAAGCAGGGCTACGGCAAAGCGCGAGGCATGTGGCAGACGGTGTACCTCGAAGCTCGCGGGTCTGACCCGCTGGAGGCCGTGCACTTCACGCCGCGTCCCGACCTGGCCGGCGTCGGCGTCGATGTGCGGCTGCTCGAGCCGGCGCCGCGCGATCTGACACTGCGACTCACATTCACCAATCGCGATCGCGAACCGGTGGTGACGCAGCGGATCGCGCGCGGCAGGACAGCGGCGCACTTCGACGTTGCGTTGCCGAACGCCCACCGCTGGTCCCTCGATGATCCGTTCCTGCACGAGGTCGTCGTGAGCGTGACCGCACCGGGGGGCGGGCTGGTCGAGGACGTTGTGCACACCTACTTCGGGATGCGCGCGGTCTCGGTCGTGCATCTTCCGGGCACGGGTCTTCCGTATGTGGCGATCAACGGCACGCCCGTCTTTCTGCAGCTCACCCTCGATCAGGCGTACCATCCAACGGGCTACTACACGTTCCCGACCGACAGCGCGCTGCGGGACGAAATCCTGCGCGCCCGGCAGATCGGACTGACCGGGTTGCGCGAGCACGTCAAAATCGAAGCCCCACGCAAACTGTACTGGGCCGACCGGCTCGGCGTGCTGATCATGGCCGACATTCCGAACTGGTGGGGTCCACCTGATTCTGTTGCGTTTCAGGAGCACGAAGTCGCCCTGCGCGGCATGATCGATCGCGACTACAATCATCCGGCGGTGTTCTCGTGGGTGCTGTTCAACGAAACCTGGGGCCTCCTCACGGGAAGTGGTGACAACGAGCGCTATCTGTCGGCAACCCAGCAGCGCGTGGCGCGCATCTATCATCTCGCGCGCTCACTCGATTCGACGCGCCTGGTCGAGGACAACTCCGTCTGTTGTCACCGCGGACACACCGAAACGGATCTCAACTCCTGGCACGAATATCTGCCGGGGTGGCGGTGGCAGGAGTACGTGGACCGTGTGAGTGATAGTACGTTTCCTTCCTCCTCGTGGAATTTCGAAGCGCCGTGGAAGCAGGGCGGGCAGCCGATGCTCAACTCGGAGTTCGGAAACGTGTGGGGCTACGCGGGCAGCACCGGCGATGTGGATTGGAGCTGGGATTATCATCGCGCGATCGAGGCCTTCCGCCGCCATTCCAAGCTCGCGGGCTGGCTCTACACTGAACACCACGACGTCATCAACGAATGGAATGGCTATTGGCGCTTCGATCGCTCGCGCAAGGAAACGGGATTCGAAAGTCTCGTGGAGGGAATGGCGCTGCGCGATCTCCACTCGGCCGTGTATCTCGCTGTGGGCAACGTTGAGTTGAGCACGTCTGCCCGGCCCGGAGAGCGCATGGACGTACCGCTGTATGCCTCATTCCTCAGCGGCAGCACGGCGCTGGGCGACTCGCTGACGCTACGGGCCGAACTGCGTGGCTGGAATGCGCTCGGTGAGGCGCGGTCGTACGGCACGTACGCGCGTCGCCTGCCGTACCGGCCGTGGACGTCGCAGCCGCTGCCGCCGCTCGCGGTGACAATGCCGAACGAACCGGCCGTCCTGGTGCTCGCGGTGCGCCTCGAGGACGCCGCCGGCACGGTGCTGCAGCGCAACTTCACGACCTTCGTCGTCGAGGGCGACACTCCAACGCTGGCCACGCTCGCCGACGGACGGCGCGTGCGCGTCGCACACGTTGCCGCGACGTCCCCGGCGAGCAGTCACTGGTCGCTGAAGCAGTGGACCGTGCTGGGGGATCACAAACTCGACGGTGCCGGCAGCGGCTTTTTCGAGTATCGCATCCCGTGGCCGGCCGATCTTGACGTGCGCGATGTGGCCGGTGCGACCTTTCTCATCGAAGCCTCGGCGAAGCGACTCAACGGCAAGGACCGGGGCACGTTGTCCGCCGCGGGTGGGGACTACATGCGCGGCGGTGGCTTTCACGATCCGAGCCGCAACCCCAATAGCTATCCGATGACCGGCGCCACGCCGTTCCCGAGCG
>QHTY01000066.1 GCA_003220985.1 Gemmatimonadota bacterium | reverse complement strand
TCGCGATGCTGCCGCCATCGGGCGTCCCCACGAACACGATCTGCCCGTAGCCGACGGTGCTGGGTGTCACGCCTGTGATGGCCGGGCGCGGACCCTGGAACAGATACGGGGGCGAGTAGAGCTCGTAGTTCCGTTCGTCCGCGCCCCCGCCACCATCGCCGCTGCCGGTGTGCAGCACGCGTCCATCCGGTAGCAGCAACGCCGTCGAATGGTAGATGCGCGTGACCGCGTTGCTGGCGAGCGTGGTCCACGTGCCGGTCACGGGGCTCCACAACTCCGATGCGTGCACGGCGCCGACGGCGTTGTTGAAGCCGCCGCCGCTGGTGCCGCCCGTGACCAGGACGTCGCCGGTCGGGAGCAGGGTGGCGTTCATCTGCCGCCGGGCGAACGCCATCGACCCCGTGTACGCCCACGCCGGATTCGGCTGATTGAGGTCGATGATCTCCGCCGTGTTCGTCGGAGGGTCGCCGCCGCCCACGTACAGGATCTTCCCGGGCGCATACATGACCGCGGACCCGTAGCCACGCCCGCCGGTGAAGTTGCGTCGCGGGCCGTCGGTCCAACTGCCCGTGCCGCTGACGTCGAGCCAGCGCGACGGCTGATCCTCGCCGGCATAAAACACGCGCCCATCCGGCGCGACAAAATTCCGCGGATAGTACTCCGTCTCCAGGTTCGCTGTCGTGAGCGGGCGCCAGCCGCTGCCGTTCCAGACCTCCGGAGTCGTGACGACGGCCCCAGCCTGATCTCTGCCGCCCATCACGAGCACCTGGCCGTCGGCGAGCGTCGTCGTGGTCGGATACCATCGTCCGTGCGCCATCGCCGGCGCCGGCTGCCACGACTCGGTCGCGGCATCGAAGACGTTCGCGTTCGGCAGTCCGTGGTCATCAGTGATGTGCCCCCCGGCCACGAACAGCCGACCGTCCGGGAGGAAGTCGTGGCCAGCGCAGAACAACCACGACGGCGCAGGGACCGCGGTGAACCCGCCGGTCAGCGGGTCCCACAGCTGAGGATCACCGTTCCGACCCCAGCTCAGCACCCGGCCGTTCGGGAGTAGATGAAGGTGCAGCTGCACGATCGGCGCCGGGAAAACCGTCGACCATTGGCCGACCAGCGCCTCCGGAGGTGGGGGCGGCGGCGGCGGCGGCGGCGGGGGCGGCGGGAGCGGTCCCGGTCGGTCATACACCACCGTCAGAGTGGGTCGCTGGTTGGCGATCGGGTCTTCGCTGCTGCTGAACATGCGGTACCGATCCCGCAGCTTGGAGGGGTCGGAATTCAACAGCAGACCGAAATTCGTCGAGGGGTCGGTGAGCCATCCCCGAACGATGGATGTCACATCCCACTGGTTGAATCCCGGCGTCTTATCGACGTCTCGCGTCGCCACCGGAGGCCCGATGTCTGCCTGCGCCAACGGGACGTTGTTATAACAACACGTATTCGGCGTCCAGGAATTGACGCCGTCGAACGTGTAGCCCGTTGTACGCGTCAGAACGGGGTTCTTGTTGACGATCGCGTGTGCGGTGACGGTATAGGTCGGATCGGTCGTGGCGTCACTCGCGACGAGATTGAGCGTCAAGGTTGCGCTCGAGACTGTAGATCCCGGCGGGAAGCTCGCAAGATCAAACGTCATCAG
>QHTY01000065.1 GCA_003220985.1 Gemmatimonadota bacterium | reverse complement strand
GTGGACGCAGCCTCAGCCAGGGTTGCGCCCGAGCGAGGAGTAGAAGGCGCGGTGGGGCGGTCGGCGCGGCAGGCGTGCAGCAGAACGGTGCCGATCGCGAACACTGCCAGGGTTGGGACGAGCGTGTGCAAAAACCGCGACCGATGCATGAGCGGCTCCTCGACGGGTCGGGGCAGCGCAGCGGGTCAGCGCGGCCTAGCCTGCATCCCCCGGGCCACGGGGGAGAACCTCGCCGGTCGCAGAACCGGAGGGGGCACCGTGTTGTATCAGCGCCGCTGCTGTGGGGCGTCCGCCACGTCCTAATTCCTCCCAGTCCCCGGCCCCGAGCCCCCCACCCCGTAAGCATCCAGGGGAACCGCTCTCTCCGCATCTCCGCGGGCATCCCAGAACGACCATCTGAACCAGATCACGGTCATAACAATCCAGAGCATCAGCCCGCCCAACACCCACATCAACAATCCCCCGATTTGCTGATCATCCAGCGGAGATAATCCTCCCACCCTTGGCGCCGTCGCATAAAACGGATACAGAACGGAATCTGACAACGTAATCAGCGCGCCGGTCACGGACATCGGAATGCCCAACAAGAACAGATACAGCAGCTGCACGAGGTGTTGCGCGCGCGGCAGCTCCGGGATGGGCGACAGCACCGGCCACCACATGATGACCGCCGTGCTCAGAAAGACGAGGTGCTGGACGATATGAAGATTGTGATGGCGGAGCGCCGCCTCGTACAGCACCGGCACATGCCAGATCACGATCGGCGCCGAAAAAATGATCGCTGCCATGAGCGGCCGCGTCGCCACGCGAGCCACCGCCATGATCCACCGCGGCCCGAGCAACGGGCGCACGACCCACGCCGGCGTGCCGTACAACAACAGCGGCGGAAACACCAGGGTGAGGAGCAGGTGCTGCGCCATGTGCGCGCTGAACAAATACGAGTCCGACAGATTGTGGAGCGGTCCGTTGAGGGCCAGAAAGAGCACCACGAGCGCCCCGACGAAGCTGGCGACGTGCCGAGGTGCCGACCTAAGCCCCCCTAAATAGACATAAAGCCCGCCAAGGAGGGCGAGCCCCGCCGCCACGCTCAAGTGAACATTCCACCGATCCCATGCCAGCGGAACGTCCAATGTCCAACGATCAATGATCATTGATCATTCTTCATTGATCATTCCGTTCAGGTTCCGGTCCGCAGGCGCACCGCTCCATAGAAGATGAAGAGGAGACTCACCACGACCGCAACGCCCAGCAGCAACGGGCCACCGAAGAGGAACGCAAAGAAGCGATTGTCGAACTTCAGATGCATGTAGAACATCACCACCAGGGTGAACTTGACGGCCGACAGCACGAGGAGGATTGGCACGAGCAGGGCCTGGAACGTGGGCACATAGAAGACGCCGACCTCGATCAGTGTGATCATCACGAGGATCGCCGCGATGCGGAGATACGTGGCCGTTGTCGCGTGCGCCTGTTCGCTCATGCCTTCCCTCTCATTGAATCAGGTACACGACCGTAAAGATCACGATCCACACGACGTCCACGAAATGCCAATAGAGTCCCGTGATCTCGACCGTCATCGCGTTCGCCGGACCGAGTTTTCCGCGCAGCGCCTGCACCCAGAGCGTCAGCAGCCAGATCACGCCGACCGTGACGTGAGCACCGTGAGTGCCTGTCAGCACGTAGAACGTCGAGCCGAACAGGTTCGTCGTGAGGCCGAGGCCCTCGCGAACGAAGTGACTGAATTCCCAGAATTGCCCGGCGAGGAAGACCAGCCCGAGCAGGGCCGTCACGAGCAGCCAGAGCTTCCCCTGCTTCATGTCCCCGCGCTGCACCGCCGCCAGCGCAAGTACCATCGCCAGGCTCGACATCAACAGATCGAAGGTGCTGAACGACGTAAACGGAATATTCAGAATCTCGTGCGGGAATGGACCCGTGAGACTCCTGCCCTTGTAGACCAGGTACGTCGAGATCAGCGATCCGAACAACAGGCATTCGGAGCCGATAAAAGCCCAGAACGCCATCTTGCGGCTGTCGAGCCCCATGCTCGTGCGGTGCGCCCCCGCCCCCGCCTCGTGGGCGTGTGCCGATCCGTGTGTCATCTACATCTCAAAGGGCTCGTAGGCCCAGCGGTAGATCCCGACGATCACGACGGCCGCGCCCGCCAGCACGACAGGGATCACGTGGGACAGCGCGCCGATCGCCATAACGGGCAGGCCAGTCGCCGTGATCAGCGGCCACCACGAGCCGCCCGGCACATGAATGGGCGCCGGCGGCCGTTCAGGTAATGGACGCATCGGCGCATGACGCTCCGTTTGCCACAGCGGCATGCGGCTCTCGACCGTCGGGATGACGGTGAAGTTGTAGACGGGCGGCGGTGACGGAATGGCCCATTCGAGCGTGGCGCCGCCCCACGGGTTGTGCGGCGCGCTGATCGGCTGCCAGCGGGTGCGCAACAGATTCCACACGAACACGAGCGTCGCCAGACCGATCAGGAACGCGCCAATCGTCGACGCCTGATTGAATCCGGTCACGCCAAGTTCGGACGAGTAGGTGTAGATGCGGCGCGGCATTCCGAGCAGGCCGGAGAAGTGCATCGGGAAAAACGCGAGATTCATGCCGATCATCGTCAGCCAGAAGTGCACCTTCCCGAGCGATTCCGACAGCAGGCGACCGGTCATCTTGGGCCACCAGTAGTACATGCCGGCGAACAGCCCGAGGATCGTCCCGCCGAACAGCACATAGTGGATGTGCGCGACGACATAGTACGTGTCGGTCTGCTGGAGATCGGATGGGGCCGAGGCGTGCGACACGCCGGACAGGCCGCCGATGATGAACATCGCGATGAATCCGACGGCAAACAGCAGGGACGTCGTGAACCGGATCTGCCCACCCCACAGCGTGCCAATCCAGTTGAAGATTTTCACGCCCGTCGGAATGGCGATGAGCATCGTCGTGCCAGCGAACACCGAGTCGGCGATGGGGCCGAGCCCGGACGAGAACATGTGATGGCTCCACACGCTCCAACCCAGGAACGCGATCACGACGCCGGAATAGACGACGACCGTGTAGCCGAACAGCGGCTTCTTGGAAAACGTCGGCAGCACTTCGGAAACGATGCCCATGGCGGGCAGAATCAGGATGTAGACCTCGGGGTGCCCGAACATCCAGAACAGATGCTGCCAGAGGATCGGGTCACCACCGCCCTGCGGCACGAAGAAATGCGTGCCAAAGAAGCGGTCGAACATCAGGAGCACGAGCGCGACGGTGATCACCGGGAACGCGGTGATGACGAGGAACTGCGTGATGAGCGTCATCCACGTGAAGGGCGGCAGGCGCAACATGCGCATCCCCGGGGCGCGCATGTTCAGGATCGTCACGATGAAGTTGAAGCCGGCCGCGAGCGATGCGATCCCCAGGATTTGCAGTCCCAGTAGCCAGAAATCGACATTAGGACCGGGCGAGAATTGCCGGGACGTCAGGTTCTCATAGCCGAACCAGCCCGCATCCGGTGCCACCGACAGCCGGTCGGCACCGAAGAGCGGCCCGGCGATGAAGCTCGCGTTCAGGAAGAGGCCGCCGAGCAGGAAGACCCAATAGCTGAAGGCATTGAGCCGCGGAAACGCGACGTCGCGCGCGCCGATCTGGAGCGGAATCATGAAGTTGAAGAACGCGGCCGACAGCGGCATGAGCGCGAGGAACACCATCGTCGTGCCGTGCATCGTGAACAGCTGGTTGAACGTCTCGGCGCTGACACCGAGCCCGCCATCGGGGCGGGCGAGCTGGGCGCGAATGATGAGCGCTTCCAGGCCGCCGATCAGGAAAAACCCGAACGCCGTCCAGAAATAGAGCAGCCCGATCCGCTTGTGATCGGTGGTCGTGAGCCAGGTCTTCATTTCAGGCTCTGCAGATAGGCGATCAACGCATCCAGATCCTGCGGCGACAGACTCTGCGGCGTCATCAACGCTCCCGGTTTCATCGCGGGCGCATTCATGATCCAGCGATGCAGGATTTCCGCGTTATTGGGGAACAGCGCACCCGCGATCGTGAACCGGCTCCCGACGTGGGTGAGATCGGGCCCGACTCGCCCTTGTGAGAGGCCCGCAATCGTGTGACAGGCGATGCAGGGGCTGCGCCGGTACACCTGCTGGCCCGCCTCGGCCGGCGATCCTTTCGCCGGAGTTGCGGGCGACGCGCGCTGTTGGTCCACCCATCGCTGGAACACGGAATCGGACTGCACGAATACCCGCAGCCGCATGTTGGCGTGCGAGGCGCCACAGAACTCCGCGCACTGGCCCCAATACTCACCCGTCGAATCGGCACGAAACGCGATCCGATTGGTGCGGCCCTGAATGAGATCGCGTTTGCCGCCGAGCCGGGGCACCCAGAAGCTGTGGATGACGTCCGCCGACGTCATGTCGAGCTGAATGGGCGTCCGGACGGGGATATGCAGCTCGTTGTACGCGCTGATGTTCAGCGTCGGGTAGCGATACTCCCACCACCACTGGTGCCCAATCACCTCCACGCGGAGCGCGCCCTCGGGCGCGTGGCCCGCGGTCGAGAAGATCGTGCGCATGGTGGGCACCGCGATGAACACCAGGATCAAGGCCGGCGCGAGCGTCCAGCTGATTTCGAGCACGGTGTGACCGTGCACGGGCTTCGGCTCGGCCCTGCCGGGACGCGCGCGGAAGCGCACGATCGCGACCAGGAGCAGGCCCTCGACAAGAATGAAGACACCGAGCGCCCACCAGAAGACATTCTTGTACAGACCGAAGAGGTCTGCGCTGAAATCGGACCGCGGGACGAGCGTCGATTGCGGAAGGTCCGCGCCGCCGCCGCACGCGGTGAGGAGGAGCAGAACGGCAAGCAGGACCAGCGGCACGGCGTGAAACTAGACGAGCCCCCGCAACCCGTCAACGCGCGCGTTAGCGCGGCATGCCCGGCATCGCAACGGGCGTTTCCGTGATCGATGACTTCGCGTCGGCGCCCCGCCCCGTCAATTCCATCGTCGAGCCGTCCTTCAGCTTCGCCCTGAGCAACGCGAAATAGAGATCGGGCGCTATCCACGCGTCGGTCTGGTCGGCGGCGTGCCGCATGTGAAGCGCGCGGAACGACCCGGCCGGGACCGTCACCTGTTCCCAGCCCACGACATCCATCTCCTGGCACTTGCGCGCGAATTCCGTCGCGAAGTTCTCACCCATGCGGCCGCCCATCATGCGCACCATCTCCTCGGGCATCCGCATCGCGGGCTCCGCGCCGCTCTTCATGATCATGCCGCGCATCGCGGTGGCCTGGTCGAGACCCGGGATGAGCACCTGGACGATCGTCTTCCCGCTTGCGCCCTTCGACCGATCGGTGAAGGTGATCTCATACCAGTAGTAGGGCGAGCCCTCCACGGGCTCGGTGCCCACGATCGCCATGCGCATCGTCGCGCCGTCGGTGCGGCCACCGGCCCAGGCGTAGCTGGCCCATTGTCCCACGCGCATGGGGCGATGCTGGACGTCGTTACACAGCTGGGTCTTGTCCTGAGCAACCAGTGACGCGGGCGTGGCGGGGGCGGCGCACAGCAACGTCAGCAGCGCAAACAATTTCAGCCTGGGCACGAACCGGCTCCGGGGAAAGGAGGAGTTATTATACACAGGCCGCGCGACCGTGGCGGAATTGGCAGACGCGCCAGCCTTGTCGCATCCTAACTACCGTGCGTCGTGCGTGGTGCGTGGTCCGTCGCACCCTCGGTCCAAGACCACGTACCACGCACCACGCACCCCCTACCCCGCACGATTAGATTTCAGCCCACATGCCCGACATTCTGGTCAAGAAGACTCGCGCCGAGCCCGGCGAGGCGTCGCTGGAAGTAACGATCCCGCCCGACAACGTGAAGGCGGCCGAGGAGCGCGCAACGAAGGTCTACCAGCAGCGCGCCCGGTTGCCGGGCTTCCGCCAGGGCAAGGTCCCGGCGGCGGTGGTCCGCAAGAAGTTCGCCGACGATATCCGGCAGGAGACGCTGCGCGAGCTCGTGCAGGAGAGCTGGCGTGTCGCGCAGAAGCAGGAAGAGCTGAAGCCCATCGCCGATCCCCACATCCACAACCTGAAGTGGGAAGAAGGCGCCCCCGTTACGTTCGAGTTCCACGTCGAGCTGAAACCCGAGCTGAAGCTGCAGCGGCTCGGCGGCTTCCGGCTGACTCGCAAGGTCGCAGCGATCACTGCGGCGCAGGTCGACGCCCAGCTCAATGCCATGCGTGAGCAGCGGGCGCCGTGGACGCCGGTGGCCGGCGAGAAGCCGAAGCCCAAGGATCTCGTCGACGTCACGATCGCCACGCGCGAGGCCGGGACCGACGAGGTCAAGGATCCGGAGCCCTATCAATTCGTGCTGGGCGAGGGCCGCGCGATTCCCGACGTCGAAGAGCGCATCATGAGTCTCACGCCCGGCGAATCGGTGGACGCCACCGTCCGTTTCCCGGACGACTTCGCCGACGAAGCCAAGCGCGGGCAGACGCGCGACATCCGGTTGACGCTGCGCGAGGTGAAACGGCAGCAGTTGCCCGCTCTGGACGACGCGTTCGCGCGCGAAATGGGCGACTTCGAGTCGCTGGACGCGCTGCGCACCGCGGTCGCCGAGGATCTCAAGAAGGAAGCGGAGCGCGAAGCCGATGCGCGCGTCCGCGCCGAGTTGATCGAGCAGATCGTGCAGGCGAACAACGTCGTGGCCCCGCGGCCGCTGGTCGAGCGGGTGCTGGGGATGTACGCCCAGGCGTACGAGATTCCCGAGGAGCGCTGGGAAAAGTTCGCCCAGGAGTTCCGCGCTGTGGCCGAGTCGCAGGTGCGGCGGGATCTGGTGCTCGATACCGTTGTTGAGTCCCAGAACCTACGGGCGACCGAGGCGGAGCTGGATCAGAGGCTCCAGGAGCTCGCCGAGCGGCGCGGGATGCAGGCGGCAGAGCTGTATGCGTCGCTGGAGAAAGCAAAGCGGCTCCGCGATGTCGCGCGGAGCATCACCGAGGAGAAGGTGTTCGCCTATCTCCTGTCGCAGTCCACCGTGGAGCAAGCGTGACGAAGAGCGAAAGCCACATCTATCCCCCGTACATCATCGAGCGCTCGAGCCGTGGCGAGCGCACCTACGACATCTTCAGCCGGCTGCTGATGGACCGCATCGTCTTCCTCGGCAGCTCCATCGGCGATGATGTCGCCAACATCATCATTGCGCAGCTGCTCTTTCTCGATGCCGACAATCCGGAACGGGATATTTACCTGTACGTGAATTCCCCAGGTGGTATCGTATCGTCAGGCATGGCGATCTACGACACGATGCAGTTTTTGCGTGCTCCGGTAAACACGATCTGCATGGGGATGGCGGCCTCGATGGGGTCGTTCCTGCTCGCGGCCGGCCGCAAAGGGAAGCGCTCGGCGTTACCGCATGCGCGCATCATGATGCACCAGCCCTCCGGCGGCACC
>QHTY01000160.1 GCA_003220985.1 Gemmatimonadota bacterium | reverse complement strand
CGCCAGCCGGGCATCGGCCTCCGTGCAAAACAGCCCATTGGGCTGAGGGACGAGTTGCGCTCCCGGCGACGGCGGTTGGACGGGTTGATCCGAGCAGCGGGCGAAGACCAGGAGAACGAGCGCGAGCGCGGGGCGCACGCGCGGGGCAAGGGGCTTCATCCGGACCTCCTCACATGAGTTGTCGAGGAGGTAGTACCACGAGACTGCGATGGGGTTCTACACAGTAGCCTTCGTGCGGCTGACGACGCCCGCCTCCTCGAGGGCCCCCTGGGCCGCGGCGAGGCGGGCGATCGGCACTCGGAAGGGTGAGCAGGACACGTAATTCATTCCCATCCGGTGACAGAACTTTACCGAGCTCGGCTCGCCACCATGCTCGCCGCAGATCCCGATCTTGAGCTCGTGCCGAGTCTTTCTCCCCAGCTTCACCGCCATCTCGATGAGCTTGCCGACGCCGCCCTGGTCGAGAACCTGGAACGGATCTTCGGCCAGTAGCCCGTGCTCGACGTAGAACGGCAAGAACCGTCCAGCGTCATCGCGTGACAGACCGAAGGTCGTCTGCGTGAGGTCGTTCGTCCCGAACGAGAAGAACTCGGCCTCTTTGGCGATCTCATCGGCCGTCATGGCGGCACGCGGCAGCTCGATCATCGTGCCGATCAGATAGGGCACCGCGCGCCCCTCGCGATGGAACACCTCCTGCGCCACCCGCCGAATAATTTCGGTTTGATTCATGAGCTCACGCACATCGGCGACCAGCGGGATCATGATCTCGACGGTGACTTTCTTGCCTTTGCCGGCCACGTGGCCTGCCGCCTCGAAGATCGCGCGGGCCTGCATCTCGGTGATCTCGGGATACGTGATCCCCAATCGACAGCCGCGGTGGCCGAGCATCGGGTTCGCTTCCCGGAGCGATCCGATGAGCTTTTCGAGCTGCGCCGCCGGGACCTTCGCATGCTTCGCCAGCGCCGCGATTTCCTCGCGCGTGTGCGGCAGGAACTCGTGGAGCGGGGGATCGAGCAGCCGGATCGTGACCGGCAGCCCGTCCATGACTTCGAAGATCCCCTCGAAGTCGCGGCGCTGGATCGGGAGCAGCTTCGCGAGCGCCTTGCGACGCCCGGCTTCATCCGCGGCGACGATCATCTCACGCATCAGCGTGATACGGTCACCCTCGAAGAACATGTGTTCGGTCCGGCACAACCCGATCCCCTCGGCGCCGAATTCGCGCGCCCGGCGGGCGTCAGCCGGGATGTCGGCGTTGGCCCGGACCCGCAGCCGGCGCTTGGCGTCGGCCCACGCCATCAGTCGATCGAATTCCTTTCCGACCTTCGGCGTGACGAGCTTGGCCGCGCCCAGAATGACCCGGCCCGTCGTGCCGTCGACGGTGATGATCTGGCCACGCTTCACCGCCCGGCCGTTTACCCGGAACTTGCCGGCGGCCGGATCGACATCCAGCTCCTTGGCGCCCACGACACACGTCTTGCCCATACCGCGCGCTACCACCGCCGCGTGACTCGTCATGCCGCCGCGCGCAGTGAGAATCGCGCGCGCTGCCACCATGCCGTGGAAGTCCTCGGGTGAGGTCTCGGGCCGCACCAGGATCACGTCATGACCTTTTTTCTTCAGGGCCTCGGCGTCGTCTGCGTCGAACACGACTTCGCCCGTCGCCGCGCCGGGTGACGCGGGGAGCCCCTTGGCGAGCACCGTGACGCTCGCACGCGGATCGACCATCGGGTGGAACAGCTGATCGAGATCCTGCGGCGGGACTCGCTGGATCGCTTCGTCTTCGGTGATCAGCCCTTCGTCCACCATCTCGACCGCGACCCGCACTGCCGCTATGCCGGTCCGCTGCGCGCGGCGCGTCTGCAACATGTAGAGCTCGCCGTGCTCAAACGTGAACTCCACATCCTGCACGTCCTTGAAGTGCCTCTCGAGCTTCGTCGCCAGCCGCTCGAGCTCCTTGTAGATCTTGGACAACCCCCCTTTGCTGCGCTTCATCTTCTCGATCGGCTCGGGCGTGCGCGCGCCGGACACGACGTCTTCACCCTGGGCGTTCGTCAGCACGTCGCCGTTCAGGACGTTCTCGCCGGTACGGCAGTCACGCGTGAATGCCACACCCGTGCCGCAATCGTCACCCATGTTGCCGTAGACCATTGCCACGATGTTCACGGCGGTGCCCAGGTCGTCGGGAATGCCGTGGACCTGGCGGTAGTCTTTGGCCCGGCGCGTATTCCAGCTCTGGAAGACCGCTTCGATCGCGCCCCAGAGCTGCTCCTGCGGATCATCGGGGAAGGGACGGCCGGTCTTCTTCTTTACGATCGTCTTGAAGTCGTGTACCAGGTCCTCCACCCGGCGGCGCGTCTTGAACTCCTCCAACACTTCCGCGAACGGCTCCTTGCCGAGATCGAACACGACATCGCCGTACATCTGCACGAAGCGACGATAGGAGTCGTAGGCGAAGCGCGGATTCTTCGAGCCGGCGATCAGCCCTTCCACGGTCTGATCGTTGAGGCCGAGGTTCAGGATTGTCTCCATCATGCCGGGCATCGAGACCGCGGCGCCCGAACGCACCGAGACGAGGAGCGGATTCTTCGGGTCCCCGAATCCTTTCTTCGTCACTCGCTCGAGATGCTTCAAGTGGCGATCGACTTCGGCGCGCAGCGCGGGCGGAAACGTGCCTTGTGCGACGTACGTGATGCACAACTTGGCGGAGATCGTGAACCCGGGAGGGACAGGCAGGCCCAGGTTGGCCATTTCGGCGAGGCCGGCGCCTTTGCCGCCCAGGATGTCGCGCATGGCGGCGGAGCCATCGGCGCGGCCGTTGCCGAAGAAATAGACGTGGCGCTCAACGGACATACCGCGATTATGGAGCCCGAAGAGGTTC
>QHTY01000064.1:15701-15898 GCA_003220985.1 Gemmatimonadota bacterium | reverse complement strand
CTCGCCCGCGCTTTCGACGCCGCTGGCCAGCGCGACAGCGCCATCGCGCACTACCGCTGGGTAGTCGCCGCCTGGCAAAACGCCGACCCGCAGTTCCGCCCGCGTTTCGAAGCGGCGCGTTCTCATCTGACGCAACTGGTCACGCGGTAGAGTTCGCGTGAGCGCAGGACACCGGATCGTTCAACCACCGTTCTCGG
>QHTY01000064.1:0-15579 GCA_003220985.1 Gemmatimonadota bacterium | reverse complement strand
GGGGTTACCGCGAATTCACCCAACACTTCCCGTCGCCCGGAGAAGTCGAGCACGACGCCGAGGAGATCTTGCGCGTCACCGTCGACGCCGCGCGCGAAGCCATCAAACAGGCGGGAGTTACGCCCAACGCCATCGGCATCACGAACCAACGCGAGACGGTGTGCGCCTGGGAGCGCGAGACAGGCCGGCCCGTCCATCGCGCGATTGTCTGGCAGGATCGCCGCACTGCGGCCCGGTGTGCGCAGCTCGAGAAACAAAAGAAGGGTGCGCTGGTAAAGTCGCGCACCGGCCTCGTGCTCGATCCCTACTTCTCCGCGACGAAGGTCGAGTGGTTGCTCGAGCACGTGAAGGGATTGCGCAAGCGCGCCAAAGACGGCGACGTCGTGTTCGGCACGATCGATACCTGGCTGATCTTCCGGCTCACCAATGGGAAATCGTTCATAACAGATCACACGAACGCCTCGCGCACGATGCTGTACGACATCGGCAAGCGCGCGTGGGATCGCGATCTCCTCAAACTGTTCGGGGTGCCGCGCGCTGCCCTGCCGGATGTACAGAATTCGAGCGGCGACTTCGGCACCGCCGCCCCCGAGCATTTCGGGACCGAGTTGCCGATCAGCGGGGTGGCCGGCGACCAGCAGGCGGCGCTGTTTGGCCAGGGGTGCTGGAAACCCGGCCAGGCGAAGAACACCTATGGCACCGGCGCATTCCTGTTGCTGAACACGGGGACGCGGCGCGCCATTTCCAAGCGCGGGCTGCTCACCACATTGGCGTGCGGCCCGCGCGGTGAGCCGGTCTACGCGCTCGAAGGCAGTGTCTTCATCGCCGGCGCCGCGATGCAGTGGCTCCGCGATGGACTCGGCATCATTGCCCGCGCTGCCGAATCGGAGCCATTGGCACGGAGCGTGGAGGATACCGGCGGCGTGTACTTCGTTCCCGCATTCGTCGGACTGGGCGCGCCGCACTGGGAGCCAAATGCCCGCGGCACGATCGTCGGCCTGACGCGCGGCAGCAGTCGCGCGCACCTCGTGCGTGCCGCGCTGGAGGCGATGGCGTTCAGCACCAAGGACGTACTCGACGCGATGCAGGCTGACGCGAAGCTCAAGCTCTCGAGTCTCCAGGTGGACGGCGGCGCCGCCGCGAACGACTGGCTGATGCAGTTCCAGGCCGATGTGCTGGGCGTCTCGGTGGCGCGGCCCGATCTCGTTGAGACCACCGCGCTCGGCGCCGCCGGGCTCGCGGGCCTGGGCGCGGGCCTCTGGAAATCGGCCGCCGACTTCCTGGCGGGGCGGATGTTCACGCGATTTGATCCCAGCTTGCAGCGCCGCGCCGTCCAGGCGCGCGCCGCGGAATGGCACCGGGCCGTGCAGACCGCGTTGCACTGGGCGGGATGAAGCCGATCATCGGGGTCATTGGCGGGAGCACCTGCACGACTACGGAAGCTGCGCTCGCCGACGAGACGGGCCGGCTGCTCGCCGAGCGCGGAGCGGTCCTGGTGTGCGGCGGCCTGAGCGGGGTGATGGAGGCCGCGGCGAAGGGCGCGAAAGCAAACGGCGGCATGACCGTCGGCATCCTACCGGGAGCGGACCCAGCTGCGGCGAACCCTTATATCGATGTGCCGCTCGCCACCGGCCTCGGCGAGATGCGGAACCTCCTCATTGTCCGGACGGCGCAGGCGCTGGTCGCGATTGGCGGTGGCGTGGGGACATTGTCAGAGATCGCGCTCGCCCAGCGCATCGGGAAGCCGGTCGTGGGCCTTCACGATTCCTTCAGGAACGCCGTCGATATTCCGCGTGTACAGACGGCGGCGGCAGCGGTGGCGTGGGCGCTCGAATGGGCGCAGAAGGGGATGGTATAATAGAGACATGAAGGCAGGCACGAAGTTCGCTCTCGGCGCGGTGCTGATTGTGGGCTCCGTCGGCTATCTCATGGCGGCGGGGATCAAGCAAACGGGACAGTATTTCCTGACCCCCAGTGAGCTGGCGCAGCGCGTCTCCGCCGACCCCTCCTTTTATGATCTCGGCCTGAAGGTCGGCGCGCGCGTCGTGCCGGGCACGGTCACCAAGGAGATCGCGACGCAGACGTTGAGCTTCCATATCACTGATGGCACCGTCAGCTATCCCGTCGTGTTCAAGGGCCTCCCCCCCGATACCTTCACCGACTCGGTCGAGGTCGTCGTCGAAGGCCGACTGCAACGTGATGGTGTGATTCACGCGACCAACGTGCTGGCAAAGTGCGGGTCGCGGTACGAAGCCGTCCCCAAGGCATAATGCCGCTGCTTGGTCACCTCTCCCTCTGGGTCGCCTTCCTGGTCGGCCTGTGGGGGGGGATCACGGGATTCGCCGGCGGCGCGCACCGGCGTGACCTGCAACAGAGCGCGCGTCACGCGACATTCGCATTGTTCGGCGCGTTGCTCGTGGCGGTGATCTCGCTCGAGATCGCGATCTTCCGCCACGACTTCAGTCTCGAGTATGTCGCCGCTTATACCAGCCGCAATCTTCCTACGTTCTATCTCTGGTCGGCCCTCTATGCAGGGCAGAAGGGTAGCCTGCTCTTTTGGGCGACGGTGCTGAGCCTGTTCGCGATGCTCGTGCAGCTGATGACGAGCGGGCGGCATCGCGTGTATCTGCCGTATGTCGCCGCCGTCACCTGCGCGGTGGCGACGTTTTTCATCACGGTGATGTTGTTCGCCGCGAACCCGTTCGAGCGGCTCGCGTTTGTGCCGCTGGACGGCCGCGGCATGAACCCGCAGCTCCAGAATCCAGGGATGGTCTTCCACCCGCCGATGCTGTACCTCGGCTACATCTCCATCACCATTCCATTCGCGTTCGCGATCGCCGCGCTCTTGTCGAAGCGGCTCGACAGCGATTGGCTGGTGGCGATTCGCAAGTGGACGTTGGTCTCGTGGCTCTTCCTCAGTATCGGTCTCATCCTCGGCATGTGGTGGGCCTACGTCGAGCTGGGATGGGGCGGCTACTGGGCCTGGGATCCGGTGGAGAATGCCGCGCTGTTGCCCTGGCTCGTGATGACCGCGTTCCTGCACTCGGTCATGATCCAGGAAAAGCGCGGGATGTTGAAAAAGTGGAATCTGGCGCTGATCATCGGCGCCTGGCTGCTGTCGATCTTCGGGACGTTCATCACGCGCTCGGGCGTGATCGCGAGCGTGCATTCCTTCACGCAGTCGAGTGTCGGCTATTTCTTCCTCGCCTTCTTGGTCCTTGCGGCCGCGCTCAGCTTCGCGCTGTACGCCTCGCGGCTGCCCCTGCTCGAGGCGGAGGCGACGCTCGAATCGATGGTGAGCCGCGAAGCGAGTTTCCTCTTCAATAACCTGCTCCTCATCGGCATCGCCTTCTCGGTGCTGTGGGGCACCCTGTTCCCGATCCTGTCCGAGGCGATCAAGGGCACGAAGATCACGGTCGGCCCGCCCTTCTTTAATCAGGTCAACGTGCCACTGGGTCTCGCGTTGCTCGCGATGACGGGCATCGGACCGTTGATCGCCTGGCGTCGCGCCTCGATCCCGAACCTGAAGCGACAATTCGCCGTCCCGCTGACGAGCGGCGTGTTTGTGTTATTGATCCTGCTCGTGGCGGGCGTTCGGGACGTCGGGGCGCTCATGGCCGTCAGCATCGGCGGATTCGTCTTCGGTACGGTGGCCCAGGAGTTCGCGCGGGGCGCCCGCGCCCGGCATCGTCAATACGGCGAGCCGACGCCGTATGCATTCGTCCAGCTGCTCGCCCGCAATCGCCGGCGCTACGGCGGCTACATCGTGCACGTCGCCATCGTCCTGCTCTTCGTCGCCTTCGCCGGGATGGCGTTCAAGACCGAGACCGAGGCGACGTTGCGGCCGGGCGAGTCGGCCGAGCTCAAGGGGCGCGATGGGCACGTCTACACGTTCACGCACCTCGGCATCTCGCAGTACAACGCGCTCAACCGGCAGGTCACGGCGGCGCTCATCGACGTGCGCCGGGATGGGAAAGCGATCGGACGTCTGCGTACCGAGAAACGCCAGCACGTCGATGCCCTCGGCAATCCCACGTTCGAACCGTCTACCGAAGTCGGCATCATGAGCGGACTCCGCGTCGATCTCTACGTCGTGTTAGCGGGGCTCGTCAACGGCACCGAGCAAGCGGTGTTTCGGTTCACGATCAACCCGCTCGTCTGGTGGGTGTGGTTTGGCGGATTTGTGCTCGTGATCGGTGGTCTCATCGTGCTATGGCCCGGAGGTGCGCCGGTCGCGGTGAAGGGGCCGAGCTCACAAGCGGGGTACGCGGTGAAACTCGAGGCTGAACGATGACGGACGGTACTCGGCGCGAATTCCTGATCGCGGTGGGCGCAGCGTTCGTATCATTCCGTCAGACTGTCCAACAGTCCGACAGTCAGACGGCAGGTCGCGTCTACGATCCGCAGCGGGCCGGTCGCGCGCAGGCGCCGATCACGGCCGGCGACAACGACGCGCGCATCCAGGCGGTCGAGAAAAAGCTGCGGTGTAGCTGCGGGTGCGGGCTCGACATCTACACCTGTCGCACGACCGACTTCCAATGCACCTACAGCCCCGGCTTGCACAAAGAGGTCCTGCGGCTGACGGGACAGGGCAAGACGGCGCAGCAGGTCATCGACGAGTTTGTCGCGCAATACGGGCAGGCCGCGTTGATGGCGCCGCCCAAGCGCGGCTTCAACCTCGCGGGATATTTCGTTCCCTCCATCGCGATCATCGTTGCAGCCGCCGTCTTGCTGCGGGTGTTACGCCGCTGGACGCGGGAAGCGGCGGCCGTGCCCGTGCGCGCACCCGTTCCACCTCCCCCCGCCGCCACCCCCGAAGAGCTCGAGCGGCTCCAGCGAGAACTAGACCGGCTCGATGCTTGAGCTGATCCTCGGGATCGCGCTGGCGGCAAGCGCGACGTACTTCGTCCTGCTTCCGATTCTGCGACCGCCCCTGGAATCCGCGGGTGCGCTCAGTGGCGACCAGGGCGAAGACCCCGGTGACGACATGAGCCCTCGGGCCGTTGCGCTGCGCGCGCTCAAAGAAATCGAGTTCGACCGCGCGACTGGGAAACTATCCGACTCGGATTATGAGCAGCTGAAAGCCAAGTACACACAAGAAGCGTTGGTTGCAATGCGCGGGGAATCGGGACACGGGAAACGGGACACGGGACACGTAACCGCACCCGCCGTCACGTTTCCCGTTTCTCGTTTCCCGTGTCCCGAACATGGTGACCGCCCGGAGCCCGGGGCTCTCTTTTGCTCTGAATGCGGTAGGCGGTTGGGGACTGCGCCGGGCTACTGCGCCCGCTGCGGCACGGCGCTCGCGGATGACGCGCGTTACTGCAATCGCTGCGGAGCCCGCGTCGCCGCCTGACTATTGCGTTTTCCCGTCGCGTTTCCTATCAGTCTGCATCCCTGAATCCTGGAGTGCGTCGTGAACCGATGGGTCTCGCGGTTGCTGGTGGTGGTGCTGCTGGTAGCGTTGACGGCGTCGACGGCGGATGCCCAACGGCGGTCGCGGCGCCGCGCGATCGCGACGACATCCGGTCCCAGGTACGGGGCACACCTCGGGTACAACTTCGACGTGGACGAGCTGCTGATCGGAGCGCAGCTCACTTGGCCCTTTACTCCGGATCTCGCCTTCTATCCCACCTTCGACTACTACTTTGTCAGCGGCGGATCGCTGTGGGCCCTGAATTTCGACTTGAAATACCGGCCCCCGACTCGCTATGGCGCCTGGTACGTCGGCGGCGGGTTGAACTGGTCACACGCCAGCGCCGGCGGGACCAGCGCCAGCGACACCAACCTCAACCTGCTGACCGGGCTCGAGGGACGGCGCGGCCGCACGCGGCCGTACGTCGAGGGCAAGTTCATCCTCGGCAACGGCAGCTCGTTCCAAATTGTCGGCGGGGTCAGCTGGCGTTAGGCTAGAACTCGAACGTCTCCATCTTCTTCAACGCCAGCCTGAGCGGAATGATCGTGGCCGCCGTGCAGAGCGCGGCGGCCACGCCAAACCAGAGAAACATCCACGCGTCGATGACCACGGGCCGTCCGTCGTACACGGCCCGCACGTATTGGTAGACCGCTTGCCAGAGCGAGACGATCACCCCCGCCAGTAACGCGATCGTCGCCATCATGAAGACCAGACCGCCGAACGACGTCGGGATCTGCGCCGCGTTCTCCGTCTCGAACTGCGGATAGAGCGTCCCAAATGCGAGCGCCATCGCGGCGATCGCGAGGGTCAGCGCCGCCATCGTCGCCAGGCTCATGAGCATCATGAAGGTCGAAACCTCGAGCAGCGCGTTGGTCATGCCGGTGAGCAGCAGTCCGAGCGTGAGGAGGGGCACAGTGCCCACCCAATACTTCGACCACAGCAGCGCGCGCAGGTCGAGCGGCGACGACCGCAGCAGCCACATCTGCCGGCCCTCCAGCGACACGGCGGGGAAGATGAACCGGGCGGCGATCGACGCGAGGACGAACCCGGCGAGCCCGAGGTTCAGGAATGACACCAGGTTCACGTAGAAAAATCCCACGGGCTCGCCCCGATGCAGCGGCAGGGCCTGAATATTGAAGAGGTAGACCACGACCAGCACCGTGAGCAGGATCAGCTGGCTCCATTGCGTGGTGTCACGGAAGAAGAGCTTGATGTCTTTCAGGACGAACTCGCGCTTGGCGACGGGGAGCCAGTGGAGCAGCGAGCCCACCGTCCAGCGCCAGAACCCACCACGAATGAAGCGCTGTGCCCCTTCCTGCGCCTTCGTAAACCCTTGTGCGTACAAGGCGCGGTGCAGCACCGCGCCGAGGGTGACGAATGCGGCAGCGGTCGTCCACAGGAGCATGAGGGGCAGGGGATCGAGCCGACCCTGCAAATATCCCATGACGGCCTGCGACGCCCACTCACTCGGCAGGAACGGCGATGTCGGGCCGCGCAGGAGAATGAGGAAGTCGAGCAGATTGCGAAATCCTTCGGGCCGAGCGAGCTGTTCGGGTCGAATGACCCGGAAGAGGAGGATCACGCCACCCGCGGCGCCCAACGCGATGATCGACAACAGATCGCGCGTGCGACGCGCTGGAAAGATGTTTACCAGCACCAGCGTGACCGCGCCGATGGCGAGAATCGCGTAGACGGCGAACAGCACGCCACCCTTGTACACGACGCCGTAGGCCGCCAGGATCGGCACGACCATCAGCGCCACCATCCACGACGAATGCAGCAGCGTCTCACCCAGCTTGGCGAGATACAGCCGCAGCCAGTCCACCGGGGCCGAGACGAGCAGGTCGAGGTCCTTGGCGAGGAAGAAGCTCGAGAGCGCCGTGATGACGTTCGACAGCACCAGGATGGATATGAAGGAAAGCAGAATGAGCCCGAGGATCTTGCCAGGGATGAGCGGTCCCAGCTCTTCGACTCTGCGGAGATTGCGCAGGATGAGAAACAGCACGCCGAAGACGCCTGCCCAGAACGCCCCTCCGACAATGAACAGAATGACGAGCTTGCCGCTGCCGCCCTTGGCGCGCTCTTCACGCAGCCGCTGCAACGCGGTCCGCCATTTGGGTTGCAGCACGTGGGCGAGCGACGGTTGCTTGATCACGTGCCTCCCAACACCTCGACCAGATCGCGGACCTGGGCGCCGCCCGTGAGCTTGAGAAACAGCTCCTCGAGACTCGCGTCGCCGGCCTGGTGCTGGCGCCGCACGTCACTCACGGTTCCCGCGGCGACGATCTTGCCGTGCTGGATGATCGCGATCTGGTCGCACATCGCCTCCGCGACTTCGAGCGTGTGCGTGCTCATGAGCACGGTGCCGCCGCGTCCGACGAACTTCGACGAACTGCCGGAAAATGTCCTTGAGGAGCCGCGCCGCTTTGGGATCGAGGCCCACCATCGGTTCGTCCACCACGATGCACTCGGGGCGGTGAATCAACGCGCTCGAGATGATGAGCTTCTGGCGCATGCCGTGGCTGTACGCCTCGACCAGCTCGTCTTTCCAGCTCGTCAGCTCGAAGACTTCAAGGAGCTCCGCAATCCGCCGCTCGACGACGTCCCCTTGCTGCCCGTACAGGCCGGCGACGAACCGCAGGAACTCCGCGCCGGTGAGCTTGTCGTAGACGAACGGCCGGTCGGGGATGAAGCCGAGCCGCATCTTGGCGGCGATCGGATTGGCGTGGACGTCGTCGCCGCCGAGCAGGACGCGGCCCTGCGACGGCCGCAGAATCCCGGCGATCATGCGGAGCGTCGTCGTCTTGCCGGCGCCATTGGGACCGAGACAGCCGTAGAGCACGCCACGCGGGACATGGAGGCTGATGTCGTCGACCGCGACGAAGCTGCCGTAAAGCTTGGTGAGATTCTCCAGGCGGATCATAGCACCTCGAGCTGCAGCCGGCCGATGAGCGGGACGAGCTCGACTTGGCGGGCGAGCCCTCCGGTCACGATAGGCAGCCGCGACGCGTCGGCCGGCAACTGATCGAACGTGGGGTCCACGGCAGTCCAAGCGCTCAGGAACACCTCGGCCCAGGCGTGATAGTAGAAGCGGCCGTTCAGGTAGATCAGTCCCGCCACGGTTCGGGCCGGCAGTCCCGCCCCACGCGCGAGCGCAACGAAGAGCGTCGCGGCTTCGTTGCAATCGCCACGGCGCGTCTCTAGGACCTTCACAGCACTCGGCGCGCTCGGCTCGATGGAAGTCGCGCGCTGCAGCGACCGAGCCACCCAGTGCGTGAGCAGCTCGGCAACGCGACCGGGGCTGCGCTCCCGCCCGATGATCAGGCGCCCCTGCGCCGCGATGCGCGGATCGTGGCTCTGGATCAGCGGCTCCGGCGCGAGCCAGCCGGCCAGCGCCGTGTCCTGCGACGGAAGGCGATAGGCAGCCGCCCCCGCCTGGATCGCGCTCGCCTGGACGATCTCCACCGTGTCGCGTTCGTTGAGGAGCAAGCGCAGGCGCTGGCGAGGCGTTGGGCTTGCCTGGACGCCGGCCGCCAGTGCGGTCAGCGGCACGATGGCATCCGCGCCCGGAGCGGTGCTGCTGCGCGCGACGCGCGCCGTATCGCGGTGCTTGAAGTTTTCGTACACGATCTCGAACGCCGCCCGTTCCATGGAGAATCCGGGCTCGCTGGCGGTGAGCACGATCCGTCCTTGTGCATCGATCCAGCTGTGCGTCGTGACCCCGTTCGCCTCCTGATCGATGCGGAATGCCCGTACGGTATCGAAGTGCTCCGGTACCCACGTCATCGTCGTCGAATCGATATCGGCGCTGTCGGACACCACCAGCGTCGTTTCGGCGGACACGCGTGCCGTCACATCGCGTCCGGTGACGAGGAGTGGATCAAACAGGCGCGCGGTGTACGAGCGTCCCGACTGCAGCTCTCCGCCGAACGCCAGGCGCAGGGGCAGCAGTGCCGGGAGCGTCACCGGTCCCTTCAATGGAATCCGCGTCATCTGAGAGTCTTGGCCGGACACGATGGCCACCGAGAACACGGTATCGCCGAGCACGCGCCCGTGCGTCTCGAATCGTCCGATATCGCCGTCGAATGAGGCGATCACGCTCTGCAGCCGGAGCGCGCGCGAGAGCATCGTCGTGCTGCGTGCAGTCGTGCGATGCAGTTTGCCGAGGGCGGGAACGTCGAGCACGAACACGGTCTCCACCCGCAGCGCGCTGGGGAGCGTGTCGATGGTTGTCGACGAGTAGCCCATCTGCTGGCCGCCGACGTCCAATCGGTAGAACAGCGCGCCCGGCGGCACGGCCAGCGCGGCTTCCGCGAGGCGCGCTCCAGTGGGGCGAAAGACTTCCCGCTTTACCAGCCAACCGAGCGACAGTGCCCAGGCAGTGAGGATGGCGATCACCCAGCCGCGGCGGCTCACGACACCGCCCGCTGCACTGCGGCCTCGAACACCTGCTGGTCTTCCGGTCGCTCGACGACGAACGACACGTCCCCCGGGAATTGCGCGCCGCCTTGGTGTGCGTGCAACACCGTCGCCATGATCTCGGCGGAGTCCTCGAGCGTCAGGTTGCCGGCGCCGGTCCCGAGTGGTGGGGCGCTGAGATGCCCGAACTCCCACTCCTGTGCTTGATGCAGCGTCGATAACCAGGCGCGCGCCACGTTCCCACGCGTGACCGGCTCGGTCTCACTGCGGATCACGGCATGGATGACGAACTCCGCGGGGAGATCGCCGCCGGCCGCGGTGACCACGGCGGCGCCGACGGCGAGCTCGCGGTTCAGGCGGATGCGGTTCTGGAATTCCTCGCCGCCGAGGATTTCGAGGCGGCGCAGGGCAGCTGCCGTGGGGTCGAGACGAGTCGTGGCGGGACGGACGAGGGCATCTGCGGCATACGACGCGAGATCGTCCACGACTACGCGAATCACCTACCGGTCATTTCCCGGGAGCGGCGGTACATCGCCGTCGCTTCGTCAGGCCGGTTCAACCGGTCCAGCACCTTGCCGATGCCGTAGAGCGCCTTCGGATTGGCGGGTTGCAGCTCGACGGCCCGCTCGTACGCCCCCAGCGCGCCGGTGAGGTCGTCCATGTGGTTGAGCGCTTCGCCGAGATAGTACCAGGCGGCAGCCCGTCCCGGCTCGATTTCCACGGCGCGTCTGAGCTGGTCGATGCCCTCGGGCCACATGCCGCGCCGGGTGAGCACGATGCCGAGATTGAATAACGCCTCGCCGTTGTTGGGATCGGCGCGCAGCACACGCTGCAAGTCGCGCTGCGCGGCCGCGTAGCGCACCGTCGCCCCCAGCACCGCGGCGCGGTTCAAGAGCAGCGCAGCGTTGTCGGGGTCCATTTCGAGCGCGCGATCGAGCTCCGTCAGCGCGCCTTCGCGATCGCCGCGGGCGTCGAGAATGAGCGCCAGGTTGTTGCGTGCCTTCACATGCTTGGGATCGCGCGCCAGAAGCTCGCGGTACGCCGCCGCCGCGCGGTCAATTTCGCCCCGGTCCGTGGCTTCCCTGGCCGTGACGTAGAGAGGATCGTCGGCGGCTGGGGGGGGGCTGGGCGGCTCCGTCAGCGCCGGAGGTGCCGGTGGAGCTGCTGGGGGTCGTGGCGGTTCTGGAGGTTGACCCTCGTCCAGTTGCGAAGTGATGTACGTATGCGCAGGAGTCGCTACTCCCTGGACGCGGAGCGGCGGCGGCTGCTCGTCCCGTGCCACATCGTTCGGGGTGGCGATGGCGCCGGTCTGGGTGAGCGACTCGGCTTCCTCGATGAGCTCGGCTGCCACGCGCGCCCGCTCCTGCGAGGTCTGCCAGCGGCGCTCCCGCTTGGGATTCCGGTCCTTGGGATTGTTCATCATGGGGGTGCTAACGTAGGAAATCGACACAAGGGCGGCAATAGGCGGCAACAGTCCGCAACGGTCGCGCCGTTGCCGCCCTATGCCGCGATTTGCCGCCCGTTGACCTGAACGCCGTAATCAGGGTAGCCTCAAAGTCTATGCCTGGCGATGCGCTGATCGTCCGCGGTGCCCGCGAGCACAATCTCAAGAACATCGACGTGGAGCTCCCCCGCAATGCGTTGGTCGTGATTACGGGACTCTCCGGCTCGGGCAAATCGTCACTGGCGTTCGACACGATCTACGCGGAGGGCCAGCGCCGCTACGTCGAATCGCTCTCCGCCTACGCGCGCCAGTTCCTCGGGCTCATGGACAAGCCCGACGTCGATGCGATCGAAGGGCTGTCTCCCGCGATCTCCATCGAGCAGAAGACTGCCGGCGCCAATCCCCGATCGACGGTCGGCACGATCACAGAGGTCTACGACTATCTCCGGCTGCTCTGGGCCCGCACCGGTACGCCGCATTGTCCGAACGATGGAACGCCGGTCGAGCGGCAGTCCGCGTCGCAGATCACCGACCTCGTGCTCGAGTGGCCGGAAGGCACCAAGATCGAAGTGCTCGCGCCGCTGGTGCGTGGTCGCAAGGGCGAGTTCCGCGACGAGTTCGAGGCTATGCGCAAGCAGGGCTTCGTGCGCGTACGGGTCGACGGCGGGACGTATGATCTCGCCGACGTGCCGAAGCTCAATCGCCGCCAGAATCACGAGATCGCCATCGTCGTGGACCGGCTGGTGGTGCGCGCGACTGATCGAGGAAGACTTGCCGACTCGATTGAAACGGCATTGAAGACCGCGGATGGCGTGGTAGAAGTTGTCCGCCAGAGCGGCAGCCCCCGGTCCCGCCTGTTCTCGGAGCGCTACGCCTGCCCGAAGTGCGGGCTCTCGCTGCCGGAGCTCGAGCCGCGGCAGTTCTCCTTCAACTCGCCGTATGGCGCGTGCCCCGGGTGCTCGGGGCTCGGCACCCGCCGCGAGGTCAATGCCGACCTGGTCTTGGGCGACCAGAGTCTGTCCATTCTCGAAGGCGTCGTGCTGCCGTGGGGCGAGCCGAGTGGCTATTTGCGGAAAGTGGTGCTGCCGGCACTCGCGCGGGCTTACAAGTTCGACCTGAATGCGCCGTGGCGCGACCTGTCGCCCGCGGTGCAGAAGATCCTGCTCCAAGGCGCTCCCGGGAAAACGATCACCTACCAGTATGACAGCGAGCGCTGGCACGGCTCGTATGAGTCGGGCTGGAAGGGCGTCCTCGATCACGTAGAAAAGCGCTACCGTGAAACCGCATCCGACGCCGTTCGCGAGCAGCTCGAGCAGTACATGGTCGAGCAACCGTGCCCGGCGTGCGGCGGCCGGCGGCTCAAGCCCGAGAGCCTGTCGGTCCTGGTGGCGGGGAAAAGCATCGGCGACGTGGTTGCGCTCCCGGTGCGTGAATCGCTCGCCTTCTTCTCGCAGGTGCCGGTGCGCGGCAACGGGAGGCCAGGGCTCGATCCGGAAGTCTCTCGGCCCATTCTCAAGGAAGTCACCGATCGGCTGCGCTTCCTCGTCGATGTCGGCCTCGACTACCTGACGCTCGATCGCTCCGCCGCCACGCTGTCGGGTGGCGAAGCCCAGCGCATCCGGCTGGCGACGCAGATCGGCAGTCGCCTGGTGGGTGTCCTCTACATCCTGGACGAGCCGTCGATTGGCCTGCATCAACGCGACAACGCCCGCCTGTTGGCCACGCTGCGAGAGCTGCGCGATCTCGGCAACACGGTGCTGGTCGTCGAGCACGACGAGGAAACGATCCGCTCGGCCGATTATGTCGTGGATCTCGGGCCGCGCGCCGGCCGGCACGGCGGCGAGGTCGTGGCGGCCGGTCCTCTCAATGACGTGCTGCGGCATCCTGATTCGCTCACGGCGCGCTATCTCCGCGGCGAGCTTCGTATTCCCGTTCCACCCCGCCGGCGCGTCGCGAGTGCTGACCGCGCCCTGCGCGTGCTGGGCGCGAAGCATCACAATCTCAAAGATCTCACTGTCGAATTCCCGCTCGGTCTCTTCATCGCCGTGACGGGAGTGTCGGGATCAGGGAAATCGACGCTCGTCTCGGACATCCTGTACCAGTCGCTCGCGCGGCATTTCTACCGCGCGAAGGTCGTTCCCGGCGCTCACGAGCGGTTGGAGGGTCTCGATCACGTCGACAAAGTCATCGACATCGATCAGAGTCCGATCGGTCGCACGCCGCGCTCGAATCCGGCCACGTATACGGGCCTCTTCACCCCGATCCGGGAGCTCTTCACCTATCTCCCCGAGTCCAAGCTGCGCGGGTATGGGCCCGGGCGGTTCTCCTTCAACGTCAAAGGTGGCCGCTGCGAAGCGTGCCAGGGCGACGGGCTCGTCAAGGTCGAGATGCATTTCCTCCCCGACGTCTACGTTCCGTGCGAAGTCTGTAAGGGCCGGCGTTACAATCGGGAAACGTTGGAGGTCCGGTATAAAGGAAAGTCGATCGCCGACGTGCTCGATCTGACCGTGGCGGACGCGCTCGATTTCTTCGAGCACCAGCCTCGTATCAGGACGAAACTCGAGTTGCTCAATGACGTAGGTCTCGGATACATCCACCTTGGACAGTCGGCGACGACCCTTTCGGGCGGCGAAGCCCAGCGCGTGAAGCTTGCGACTGAGCTCGCCAAACGGGACACAGGTCGTACGCTGTATATCCTGGATGAGCCGACGACCGGATTGCACTTCGAGGATGTCCGGTTGCTGCTGGAGGTGCTCCACCGGCTGGTGGACAAAGGAAACACGGTCGTCGTCATCGAGCACAATCTCGACGTGGTCAAGACGGCCGATTGGGTCATCGATCTGGGGCCTGAAGGCGGCGAGCTGGGTGGACGCGTGGTGGCGGAAGGCCCGCCGGAGAAGATCGCGCAGTCCAAGGGCTCTCACACGGGGGAATTCCTGCGGAAGGTGTTGCAGGCGGGTGACTAAGCAATAGGTTGGACGCAGTCAGGAGGACGCGCTGTGAATCCGGATGATCTCATTGGCCTCGTTGCGGTGATACTCCTCGCGCCGCCAGGAGCGCGCTGATGCCCCCCGAGGGCGTGGCCTTTCTCTCCGCCATCACAATCGTCGGCGGTTTCGTACTCCTGTATCCGGTGGTCCGCGCTCTGGCAGAGCGGATCCGTGGGCGCGCAGATGCAGGCGTCAGGGAAGAGCTTCAGATGCTGCGGGAAGACTTGCTCGCTGAGATCCAGCAAGCGCGGCGTGAGATCGGTGACCTCGGCGAGCGCGTCGAGTTCACGGAGCGGCTCTTGGCCAAGAAGTCGCAGGTATGAGCGGGCCTGAAGCCGTTGCCGCCTTCATGTTTTTCGGCGGGACATTCTGGGTGCTCCGTCCGGTCGCCGCGGCGGTCGCGAAGCGCATCGCCGGCGAGCATCGGCGGCCCGGTCTGGAGCCGTCGGAGCGTGAAGAGATCCTGAGCGAGCTGCAGCACGTGCGCGAGGAGGTCGCGGAGCTGGCGGAACGGATGGACTTCGCCGAACGCCTCCTTGCCCGGCCAAGGGATGGGTGATGGAAGACATTATCGCGGTCTTTATCCCGATCATTGCCGTGGGCGGCTTTTTCGCCTGGATGATTTCGCTCTCGCCGGTGGGGAGAGCGTTCGCCGAGCGCCTCAAGCACGGCCCCGTGCCTCGCGACGGCGGCGGAACCGCCGAAGACCACGCGGAGTTGGTCGAAAGCGTGGAGCAATTACGCCGAGAGGTGGCGGAACTGGCGGAGCGAGTAGATTTTACCGAACGGCTGCTCGGCCAGCAGAAGGCTATGGGGCAGCTCGAGAAGCCGAGAGCCTGATGTTGCCCGCTGAAACGGGCCGCGGACGAGCGGCGTAGGAGAGCACGTGATTCTGCAGACGCCATTACCGCCCCCACCGGGCATTCCGTTCGATCCGAATCAGCTCATTCCGCTGATCGGCCTGATCGGGGGACTCGTCGTCGCGGGTGTGGTACTGTATGCCTTCTTCAAGTCGGATCTGGCCGCCGCCATTGCCGAGCGCATTCGCACGGGAATTCATCGTCGCCAGCGCTGGAAAGGCTTCGGTCATGAATACAGCGACACGCCGGCCGAAGGACTCGAGTCGGGACACGTCGTGGAATTGGAGCAGCGCGTCGTGGAGATGCAGGGACAAATTGCCGAGATGGCCGAGCGGCTGGATTTTGCGGAGCGGCTGCTTGCGCAAAAGCGCGAGCGCTCATTGCCAGGAGCCTAGATGGGGATCATTGATCGTCTGTCCACGCTGATCCGGTCGAACATCAACGACCTGA
>QHTY01000063.1:12539-13142 GCA_003220985.1 Gemmatimonadota bacterium | reverse complement strand
ATCCCCAAACATCTCGCGCACCCGAAAGCCCGCGCGCGCGAGCAAATGCCGCAGCTCGGCGGCGAGATACCAGCGCATCTCGAATGCCTGCACGTAGCGCTTGCCGTCCACGTAGTAGATCAGCTCCGATTCGCTCACCTGATCGAGCCAGCGCACCCGCGCGATACTGTAGGCGCGTCGCAAGGTCCGGCCGTCCGGTAAACGCCGCTCGGGCGTGTCTTCGCGCTCCACGCCGTCCGCGCTGACCAGCCGGTCGAACCGCGGGTTGAAGACGTCAAAGATGAACCGCCCACCCGGCGCCACATGGCGGGCGATGGTTGCCAGAAATCGCTGTTGATCGTCAATCGTGGTGAGATGCTGCAGGACGCGGAACGGCGCGATGATCAGCGGGAATTTCGTGCCGAGTTTGAAGTCGCGCATGTCGTGTGACGCGACGCGCGCCCGGGCTCGGACGTCAGCGGACTCGGCAACGAGTTTCACGCTGCAGCGCTCGAGCATCTGCCGCGAGCTGTCGATGCCGGTGACTGAGCAGCCGGCGCGCGCGATGGGCAGCAGGATGCGGCCGGTGCCGCAACCGATCTCGAGAACCGACCCAGCCACGGC
>QHTY01000063.1:4491-12481 GCA_003220985.1 Gemmatimonadota bacterium | reverse complement strand
CGGGAATGTGATCGTAAACGGAGCTCACGATTTGATCTTCACGGTGAGCACGCGCCCGTCGCGCGACACCTCGGCTCTGGACGCACGCAACGAGACGAGTGGAGACTCGATGTGTACTTCACCCTCCGCTCCGGTCGTGACTTTGACGGTAGAATCCGCGCCGATGACGGCGCGCAGCACCTGCGCAGTGCGGTCCTGGACGACCGGGGTGTTGAATGTCGCCTGCAACACGTCGCCCGCGCACGCCTGGAGCCAGCGCGTGTGCAGCAGGACCCCGGGCTCGACTTGCAAAAGATTCTGCGGATCGATCCCGCACAGGCCGAGGGAGCGACCTTCGACGGTGACGACGAGCTGGACACCGGGCGCGCTGAGGACGCTATCGACTTGCGCGTGCCGGAACGCGCGCAGGCGGCCCACGCCGGAATCGGCCGCCGCGCGGAGCTTCTTGATTGCGAACGTCGATTCCGCCTGACGGCGGAGCGCGAGCTCCTGACTGCGATAGCCGGATGCGTCGGCGAGCGCATCCTGCACGGTCAGATTCTCATCAATCAGACGCGTCTTCCACGCCGCCCCGGCGAGTGCATCGAGTAATAGGCCCAGCGCAGGCCCAGTCGCGTAGTACCGCAGACGGATTGAGAGCGCGGCGTTTTCGGTGAGCTTGTGCAGCGCGACGAGCTTGTCGCTCTGGAGTCGTTGAGCGCCGGCGCGATCGGGGAAGTCTCGCTGCCGCCCCGCGAGCTGCACCGCCCGCACCAGCGTATACTCCGCCAGCCCTTCATTGAGCTCGGCGAGCTGCTCGAACTCGGCGAAGTCGCCACCGAGCGCGCGCTGGCGCGATTCCCGGACCGCGAGGAACTGCCGGGCGAGGGCGCGCTTCTGCGCTTTCGATGTCGCGCCTCCCCCCCGCCCTCCCGCCGCCGCCTCGAGGATCCGGCCTTCGAGCGCCATGCCCGATTCGTTTTGCGAATCGAACACGGGATAGCTCGTGACGAGAAACGCGTTCTCTCCACGACCGAAGCGCCTGCCTTCCTTTCTTGATGCGGCTTCGAAGACGTGAAACGCCTCGTGCGTGGTGAGACCGACGAGCGCGGCGATGGTCGCGGAGTCGTTGACCACGACCTGCGCCGTGGGACGGCCGGCGAGCGTGGTCCCGGTGCTCGCGGCACCGCGGTCGGCCGCTGCCTGCCAGCCCGATCCGGCGACGCCCTCGATGGGCAGGAACCCTTGGGGCAGGTCGCCGCTCCAGCCCAGGAGCAACGTCCCCTGCCCTTGCACGATATAGAGCACCGGGATCGTGTCGGGACGGAAGCCAGGCCAGAGCGAGTCGCCCATGTCGCGGCCAAGGCGCACAGCCCACTGATGCGCCGTAACGATGCGCGCCGTCTCGGGCGGAGGACCTTGAACGAGCAGGGCAAGAAAGAGCGCCGCGGATACCACGCGATTCCTCTCCAGATCATGGGTGTTTGGGTTTGGCGGGATAAGCGCGAACAAATCAACCACGAGTAAGCACAATGTGCGACCCGTCACATTAGGGAATCCCCCCCCGAATAAAGCCCATATGACCCGCGCTGTTTCGTGGGTGGCTCGCATGTTGCCGCGCGCCCTTCGATATGGTCCTGGAGGGCCGCATGCTTTATACGACCCGCACCACCTTGTTGTGCACACTCATCGTCGGGCTGGGTGCCTGCGAGCGCGGCGCGCCTACGGCTGCACCGCCCGACGCGAAGACTCCCACGCCTGCCGCGGAGGTCCTGATCGTTCCGCCGACGCTCGGCAGGCCGCTGCCAGGGCTCAGTCCTGCGCAGCGCCGGCAATTCGAGGTTGGCCGAGTCGTTTTCCAGACCGAGTTCACACCGGAAACGGGCCTCGGCCCGCTCTTCAACGCCGTCGGCTGCGGGTCCTGCCATGAGGAGCCCGTGGTGGGCGGTGGTGGGAGTAATGCAGAGGAAGGCGGCGAAGACATCGAAGTCCATGCGACGGCGTTCCACGCCGGGTCCGAAACCGCGCAGTGTAACGACCTCGCCGCCGTCGGTGGCCAGGTCATTCAGAAACAGCTCACACCCGCCTACAGTGAGTACACGCACCTGACGTCGGAGCCGATCCCCGCGGCCGCGACCGACTCCGGCCACCGCACGACGCCCGATCTCTTTGGCTTCGGACTGCTCGATGCCGTTCCCGACGGCGAGATTCTCGCGCTTGCGGATCCCGACGACCGCAACGGCGACGGCATCTCCGGCCGTCCGAACCGCACGGCCGATGGCCGGCTCGGGCGTTTCGGCCGCAAAGCCCAGGCCGCCACCCTGCGCGAGTTCAATATCGACGCGTTTGTCATGGAGATGGGCGTGACGAACCCCGGCAATCAGACGGAGCAGACGATCGCCGGCGAGCCGCTTGCCCCTGGCATCGATCCGGTGCCCGAGCCGGAGATCACGGCGCAGCAGTTCGACGCCACCGATGCGTTCGTCCGGTTCCTCGCGCCGCCGCCGCGCGGGCCGTTCAGTATCGGGGCCGCACGGGGCGCCCTGCTCTTCCGGTCGATCGGGTGCGCGTCATGTCACGTGCCGGCGCTCGTGACCGGCGCCAATCCCAATCGCGTACTCCGCTTCCAGATCGTCCGCGCCTACACGGACCTGCTGCTGCACGACATGGGTCCGGATCTGGCCGACATCTGCCTCGGCCAGGCCCTACGGTCGGAGTTCAGAACCGAGCCGCTCATGGGCCTGCGCTTCGCGAGCGCATTTCTGCATGACGGCCGCGCCACGACGGTCCGCCGGGCCATCGAGCTGCACGACGGCGAAGCGCGCGGCGCCCGCAATCGCTTCCTGCGGCTGACCGAGTTCGAAAAGCGCGCGCTCCAGAAGTTCTTGCAGACGCTGTAAGAGGGGGTGGTCGCGCGCTGAAGGAAGTAGGGGCGCAGCATGCTGCGCCCCTACTTTTCTTTATTGCGTGAACTATTTCCTCGCGTGAACTATTTCCTCGCGTGAACTATTTCCTCACGAAGATCAGAATTGCCACCGGCTTCACACGCCCATGGATCACAAAGTGCCGGTCGGCCGCGCGCGTCGTAGGCTTCTTCGGATTCGTGTCCCGATCCGGCGCCTTGTAGGTCTTGCCATCATCGCCACCCGAATCGTAGGCGGGCAACGTCAACGTCTTGCGCGCGACCCACGCGCCGTTCTCGTCGAGGTTCACGTTGGTGGCGCCGGTGAACCAATCCGGGCTGGGCGCCACCATGTTGACGACGTCCACCAGAGGATGGGCGGGATCCACGCGGACCGTCGCGACCATCGAATCCTTCCAGTTCTTGAGCCCACCGGACTCGAACAGCATGAGCGCGTTGCCCTGATCGATCGCCGTTCTGATCTCGGTGTCGAGCGGCGAGTGCTTTCCTTCTTCAGAGAGGTGCTCGAGACCGGGCGTCGGCCGGCGACCGACGGCGAAAATCGAGTACTTCGCGTTGTGCGACGCGCCGATCATCCCCGAGAAGTGCGCACCGGACGGGTATTCGAAGGGATGCGTGGTCTTCGTCCACGTGCTCTTGATGATGACGGTGTATTCGGCGGGCGCCGCCGGCGTGGGGTGAGCAGCGGCTGGTGGTGCGGCCGGCGGTCCGGACTTCGATCCTTTGCCACAGGCGGTGAGGGAGAGTACTACAAGAGTCGCAGACAGGGCGCGCATTGACGGTCTCCTACGTTACGAGATGAACGCCACACTCCGAGCACGAGTCACCGTGAATGAATGTGGCACCGCAACGCGGACACCACAAACCCTGTCCATTTTGCGACGTCCCGCCCGGCCGCTGCGCGAGTGCCGCGCGCAGCTCCTTGAGGTTCATTCCCTCGAGAAAGCGACGATCTACGTCGCCGCCGTTACTCGCGTCGTAGACGAATGGCCGCACGAATACCAGAAATGCATCCGCGGGAAGCAGCGCGCTGCCGGCGACCGCGGGCGGCACGTCGCGCAGCGCTTCCTCGAGCAGCACTTCCGCGGCGCGCGACGCGGAAAAGGGCGACAGGAACGGGAACGCCCAGCGCCAACGCTTGCCGAGCGTCCGTCCACTGAAGACGAGTGCCGTGAATATTGTCAGGCAGAGTAGCAGGACCACGCCCAGCCCCACGAAGAATCCCATCGCGCCAAACCGCTGGAGCGCGAGCGGCAGCCCGAGCACCAGCACCACCAGCTCGACCGCGCCGAGCACGCGCAGATCGAATAACGCGGTGTAGAGCTCGCGTCCCTCGAGCCGTGCCCGCACATCTTTCACGCTCGTCTTCTGATAGGGCGGGCGTGGCGCCAGCACGATCGTCGTCATGATCGGCGACCACCACGACAAGAGCCGCAGCCGCTCCGCCGGCTCCGGCCGCTCGACCGTCCATGGCCCAAACAGCACGCGCCGCAGCACGACCGATCCGGCCGGCACGCGGCGCATGCCCTCGATCAACGTCAGCAGCGCGAGAATCGCAATCGTCACTGCGGCTGCATCTCGTTCCTTCGGCCGGTGAGCTTGCCCCACATCCGCTTGAGGGCGGCCGCCGCGGCGGCAATTCCGGCGATGATCAGTTTCCAGAACTTGACGAGCAGCCCCGATTTCGCGAGCGCGACGCCGGCGCCGCCCGCGACGAGCGCCGTGAGGCCGTACGCCGCCACCTTGTCGCCCGGGCGCCACTCGGCGTACTTGTGGCCGGGCTGATAGGTGAAGCCGCCGATCATGCCGTTGAACGTGGGCACGAGCCCCGCGAGCTGATTGGGCGTCGTGACGAGGTCCGCATGCATGACGCCGCCGCGGCCGAGCAGCCGCACGGAGTGATTGACGGTCCGCGCGCCGGTGTTGTCGTGCGCCTCGATCGCCCACGTCAGGTTGTTCGACGCGCGATCGTAGAACGGCTTCGTCGTCCAGCCATCGACCGAGAGCGTGCCCCAGCCGCGGCGCTTGCGCTCGCGGTTCGCCGCTTCGGTGCCGCTCCGAACCGAGGCGAGGATCGCGTCGGCGTCGAGGTTCGAGCCCTCGTCGTCGCGCACGTAGCCGCTCTGATCGTAGGAAAACAGCACGAACCACGGGTCGGGCGTCGCATTGCTCTGGCACATCACGACGCCGCGTTCATTTCCGGAGACCGGGTTTTCGGTCACCTCGAGAAAGACTTTGACGCCGTCCATCCCCGTGAACAGGCATCCAGCCGGGACGCCGATCGAGGCTTCCGTGCCGAGCACGCCCTTGGTCGGCCCTTTGACCCAGGGGATCTTGTCGGCTTGAGCGGCGACGGCCGTCGGAATCACGGCTAGGTATGTCACGAGACGGCACAATGTCCAACGCGCGAGCATGCAACCTCCAGCGAATGAGTGCGCGGAGCGAACGGTGGGGGCGCAAGAGCCGTACAACATTGTAAACGCGTTAAAAAATGCAACTAGGGGAGCGCGAAATGACATAATCGCAGCAAGAAAAGCCAGCTACTTGGCAACCGGCAAATCGTTCAGCATGTAGCGCGTGATGCGCCAGTCGCCGCCTTCGCGGCGCCAAATCGTCATGAAGCGGCCCCGGCCCTGAACCGGTGCGCCGCCTTTCTTCGGCGCCTGGATCTCTTCGTAGGTCCCGATGTCGATGGCGTGGTCGCCGCTCACGATGAGGTCCTCGTGATTGAGCTTGAGCAGCGGCACATCGTACGTCGCCATCTCGTCGGCAAAGAGCTTTCGGGTTGCTTCGGGGCCCGCAACGTCCGGCACTCCCGAGACCAGGATGCGGATGTCGTTGGACACGAGGCCGAGTGCCGCCGCGGTATCGCCGCGAATCCAGGCCTGGACGTACTGCTGCGATGCCGCAAGGACGGCCGCACTGTCGGCGGCGGTCCGCGTCGCCGACCGGCCGGTGCAGCCCACGACTAGCAAGGCAACCAGGAGCGCGACGAAGTGTGAGGGTTTGGTCATGAGAGGAAGATGGCGGCAAACGGGCGACATTGCAGTACGCTGCAGAGGTGATAGTATCCACCAAGCATGATGCGTTTCATTCCGTGCCTCCTCGCCGCTGCCATCGCTGCACGTGTCACACCCGCCGCAGCCCAGGCTCCGCAAGCGAGCTACACGCCCGCAGACGTGCGCTTCATGTCAGGCATGATCTACCATCACGCGCAGGCGGTGTTGATCGCGGGCTGGGCGCCGTCCCACGACGCCGGCCCCGGAGTGCGCACGCTGTGCGACCGCATCGTGGCCAGCCAGAAGGACGAGATCGCCCTGCTGTCGCGCTGGCTCGCGGACCGGCACGAGGCCGTGCCGCATCCCGATCCCCAGCACATGATGATGCCGGACATGGATTCGGCGCACATGATGCCCGGGATGCTCTCGGCCCAGCAGCTCGCCGAGCTGGATGCGGCGCGCGGGCCGGCGTTCGATCGTTTGTTCCTGAGCCTGATGATCCAGCACCACCAGGGCGCGATCACGATGGTGAATCAGCTGTTCGCCGCGAGCGGCGGTGAAGAAGAGCCGGTCTACAAGATGGCGACGAGCGTGTTCGCCGATCAGACCACCGAAATCGAACGGATGCAGCGGATGCTCGCCGCCGACGTCTTCGCACCACCCACACCCAAATAGGATTGGCAATGAAATCGCTTCGCGTGCTGCTCCACATTGTCACCGTCGTGTTGCTTGGCGCCTGCGCCTCTTCGGGCGGAGGAAACAAGTCCACGGTCGCGCCGACTCCCGATCCGCGCGTCGGCCTGAAGCCGGGATTGAAGGACGCCGGCCAAGCGGCGTGGAATCTGAAGCTCGTGACCAACGTCCCGCCGTCGGAGAAGTTCGTCGGCTCGACAAACTCCGATCTCGCTTTCTACAAGAACTACGTGATTCAGGGCAACTACAACGGCTATGAGGTGTGGGACATCACGACGCCGTCGCGCCCGACGCTGAGAATCGGCTATTACTGCCCGGCGTCGCAGAGCGACGTGTCGGTGTTCCGGAATCTGCTGTTCGTCTCGGGCGAAGGGACGAGCGGCAGGCTCGACTGCAGCGGCGCCGGGGTGCACGACTCGGTCTCGCATGACCGGCTGCGCGGCATCCGCATCTTCGACATCAGCGACATCGCCAACCCGAAATACGTCGCGAATGTGCAGACGTGCCGCGGCTCGCACACCCACACGGTCGTCGTCGATCCGAACGACTCCTCGAACGTGTACGTCTACGTCTCGGGCTCGGCGCCGGTGCGCTCGCCCTCCGAGCTGCCCGGGTGCGTGAAGCAGTCGCCGGACTCGAATCCGAACAGCGCGCTGTTCCGGATCGAAGTCATCAAGGTGCCGCTCGCGGCGCCGCAGACGGCCGCGATCGTGAGCTCGCCGCGGATCTTCGATTCGCTGACCCAGGCGCCGACCCACAGTGAGATGCCGCAGGACATCGCCGAAGCCCACCGCGCGGCGGACTCGGCGCGAGCGCACGGTGGCTTCACGGTGACGCTCTTCGGGATGGAGCAGGTTGTCGGGCCGCGCTTCGTCACGCCGCTGCTCGACAGTATCGTCAAGGCTCGCGGTGGTACCGGCACAGCGACCGGCGCCGATAGCACCGCGCTCCGCACGAACTTTCAGGGTATCGTCGACAAGATGTTCGGCGTGAATCAGCCGCGCACCGGCCCGGCGCCCGGACCGAATCAATGCCACGACATCACGGTGTATCCCGCGATCGGGCTAGCGGGCGGCGCGTGCGGCGGCTACGGACTGCTGCTCGACATCAGCGATCCAGCACATCCGCGCCGCATCGGCGCGGTGGCCGACTCGAACTTCTCCTACTGGCACTCCGCCACGTTCAACAACGACGGCACGAAGCTGCTCTTCTCCGACGAGTGGGGCGGCGGCGGGCAGCCGAAGTGCCGCGACTACGACAAGCCGCAGTGGGGCGCCGATGCGATTTTCACCGTCACCGATCGCCGGATGACGTTCCAGAGCTATTACAAGATGCTGGCGCCGCAGACCGCGAACGAGAACTGCGTCGCGCACAACGGCTCGATGATTCCGATCCC